>CAIPFN010000081.1 GCA_903864265.1 uncultured Bacteroidales bacterium
CACTTTAACCTTTAACCTTTAACCTTTAACCTTTAACCTTTAACCTTTAACCTTTAACCTTTAACCTTTAACCTTTCCCAACAATGGCTGATGTAATTGATTACAAAATTCATGGCGATGATATGCAGATCGTCGAGATCGAACTGGATCCTTCCGAAGGCGTGCGTGCCGAGGTGGGAGCCATGATGTATATGGAAGAAGGTATACAGATGGAAACAGGTACCGGGGGCGGCATCTTTAAAGGCCTCAGGCGAATGCTTACCGGCGACGGATTCTTTATCTGCACCTTTTATAATACGGCACCCATAAAGCGCAGTGTAGCGTTCGGTGCGCCCTTTCCGGGAAAGATAATCGCACTGGACCTGAATCAGGTGGGCGGAACGTTTATTTGCCAGAAAGATTCCTTTCTGTGCGCGGCTAACGGTATTGATATCGACATTGCTTTTACCAAAAAGATAGGTGCAGGCTTCTTCGGAGGCGAGGGCTTTATACTGCAGCGCCTCTCGGGCGACGGGCTGGCATTTGTGCATGCAGGCGGAACCATTATCCGCCGCGACCTTCGCGAACGCGAATGCCTGCGCGTGGATACCGGTTGTATAGTGGCTATGGCACCCACGGTGGATTATGACATTCAGTTTGTTGGCGGGTTTAAGAACGCCCTCTTCGGTGGGGAAGGACTGTTCCTGGCCAGCCTCACAGGACCAGGCACCGTTTACCTGCAAAGCTTACCTTTGTCGCGCCTGGCCGACAGAATCGTCTCCTCTTCCCGTTCCAACCGCGAAGAATCCAGAGGAATTGGCGGTATTGGCGGAAGTATACTCGGAGGAATCCTCGGAGGCGATCAGAAGTTTTAAGGTTTAAGTCTTCGCGTTAAATGTTGTTCAATGCTTTGCGTTCAAAAAGCAATCATTACCTGTTCTTCTTAAGTCCCTTCTGGGTTTAGGGGTAGCTCGTTTACTCAAAGCTTCAATTGCTTCGCATTCAAAGGTTCATGGTTTCGCGTTTTACATCCGAAAGCCGAGGTTTCAATGGTATAAATTCTACTTTAATCAAATTTCCCATCAACACATTTCCATTAATTATTAACTGACTCTTATGCAGACCTTATTCGGTGAATTTGAAGACAATAAAGAAAAAGCTTTAAAAATAGTGGTCAAAGGCAAAAAGTCCCTGTCGAAAAACCAGCAGTTATTTAACCGGCTAACCAAACGGATTCAAAATCTGGAGAAAGAAATTGTTAATTTGAACGACAAGCTTTCTCTCCTGCTGACTTATCACGGGAAGGAAATCGCCCCACTTCAGGCTCAGGTTGCCCAGGCCCGAATGGAACTTGCCATAGTCCTGGGGAAAACAGCGGGGACCATGAAATTCTCGAAAAAGCAGACCGAATCTATAGCCGGGGTGATTTTGGAGCAATGTAACGATGCGTTTCAATACATTGAACCCACTCCCGAACAGGAAGCCTTTTACGATAAATGGTCAGAGGTATCCTACCACGAAGGCCTCGAAATGCAAATGGAGCATGAGAAAGAAAACTTTGCCGAATACATGAGCGACACCTTTGGGATGGATATCGACATGGACGATTTTGACGACAGTCCCGAAGACCAGGCCCGGTTTCATGCCAGAATAAAAGAACAATTCGAAAAATCGCAACAAAATGAAGATCCGGCCAATCGTAAAAAGACGAAAAAGCAACAGGTCTTCGAAGAGGCACAGAAGGCAGAAGAAGCCATAAAATCCAAAAACATCCGCAGCATTTTTATTGCCCTGGCCAAGGTACTGCATCCCGATACCGAGACCAACGAAAGCCTAAAAGCCGAGAAGGAGGAGATCATGAAAAAAGTGACCGCCGCCTACGACTCAAAGGATTTACCTACGCTGCTGAGGCTGGAAATGGAATGGGTGCACAATACGTCCGAACACCTCGAAAAGCTAACCGAAGATAAACTGGGGATATATAATTCGGCTCTGAAGCAGCAGGTGAAGGAACTCGAAGCGGACAAAAGCCGTGTTTTTCAGCACCCCCGGTTTGCCAGCATTATGCCCTATGCCCACTTCACCGAAAACAATGCATTGCGAGTAATTATGAATGACCGGGCAGAAATGTCGGTCATCTTTACCGACTTAAACACCGTGATTTCGACCATTGCATACGCCACCTCAAAGAAACAAATACTCGATTTCGTAAAAACATATAACAGGGACGAATCCGATTACGGTTTGGACAGCTCGTTTTTTGATGCCATGTTCGGGGGAAAGCCGTTCTAGCAATCTCTCTCACCTCTCATCTCTGACCACTCACATCCCACATCCCACATCCCACATCGCACATCGCACATCTCTCCCTTCTCCCTTCTCCCTTCTCCCTTCTCCCCTCGTAATACAGCCAGCCTATAAAGCATCAGGCAACTCCATTCATACAAACACTTCACATTTGTTCCTCCGAAAAAAGAAATATGACAGCACGGGTTCGCTGAGTAAATTAGCCTGGATGCGTTTCCGAAAGGACAAGGTCTCCTTCAGTTCGCTTATTTTTATTGGATTGGTTGCTCTTATGAGTATAGCAGGGTATTGGATCACGCCCGATAAAACGCCTATGGTGAATGAGCAAAACCTCTTGCTGGCTACCCTGAAACCCGGCAGCAGGGTTCAGGTGCTTAAAGTATATAAAAACCAGGAAGTCCCTGATCGAAATATTTTTTATCGCTTGCTATACGGACAGGAAAGCAGCTACGCTATTTATCCTGTTTCTGCTTTCCGATTTGTAAACTACTCCATCCATGTGAAAGAATACAGCAAGGATGCATCCGGGCAGGAACTGGCTTTCCACCTGGCAGATGTATGTTATCCCTTGCGCGAAAATACCGGGATTTCAGCATCAGGAAACAGGATTTCGCTGATCACATTGGATGGGAAAAGGGTGAATGTCACCCTAGAAGAACTCAGGAAGCAGATCGAGGTTCAGAATATAGTAAAAAAGACATTTATTCTGGGAACCGACCGCTATGGGCGGGATGTTTTGAGCCAACTTGTTATCGGAACCCGGGTAAGCCTTTCGGTAGGATTTATTTCGGTTGCCATTTCGCTGCTGATCGGAATCTTTCTGGGAGCCATAGCAGGGTTTTTCGGGGGATGGATTGATGCCCTGATTTCCTGGTTTATCAATGTGGTTTGGGCTGTGCCCACTCTGCTGCTGGTCATTGCGGTTACCTTTGCCCTGGGCAAAGGGTTCTGGCAGGTTTTTGTTGCTGTTGGATTAACCATGTGGGTGGAAGTGGCCCGGGTGGTGAGGGGGCAGTTTATGAGCCTACGCGAAAAGGAATTCGTTGAAGCGGCCAGGGCACTGGGATACCGTGATTTCCGCATTATCTTCCGGCACATATTGCCCAACGCCATGGCCCCGGTGATTGTTATTTCGGCAGCCAACTTTGCCTCGGCCATACTGCTCGAAGCCGGGCTGAGTTTCCTCGGCATTGGCGTTCAGCCGCCCATGCCTTCGTGGGGCGGTATGATAAAAGAAAATTACGCGTATATCATCCTGGATTATGCCTACCTGGCCGTACTTCCCGGCATTGCCATTATGGTGATGGTGCTGGCCTTTATGCTGATTGGCAATGGGATGAGGGATGCCATGGATGTGAGGGAAAGCGGGAAGTGAAACAGGCTGGGAATCCACGGTTCAAGAGTTCAAGTGACCGGATTAAAAGGACGGGAACCTGTCTTAATTTTAGCTCCAGGGTAACGAAAAATCAGGCAAGCAATTCATTGCGTTATAATTGGCAATGAATGCTCATTCCTTTGTTATCACTTTTTGGCTTTTACAAACTTCTTATACTCATCATATCCGCAGGTGCTTGCCGGTGAATTGCGGCAGTTCCCTTTGCGAAGCGAGAATTTCAGCCCGAAATAAAAATCGATACCGGTAAAATCGGTAAAATGAAAAAAAGCGCTCAGTTTTTCAGTGCCTACAAAAAATCCCCTGAATCTGGCGCTGAGCCCGATATGGGGTTTGGTCCAGTCGTACAGTGACAGAGGCAGGCTGGCTTCGAACATGGCTGTTTCGTAGCGTGGAGTCAAAGCAAGCAGCACTGGTCGTATGAGCCCCGATTTGGAAATCTGCAAAGGATACACAAAAGTGCCGTTCACATACCAGTTTTTATAGTAATTCACATCGGCTTGTATGCTCAGGGCTGTGGGCAGGGCAATTTTAATTTCATTGCCCTGTATTAATTGTGTGGGATCACCGTAGAACTGGTTACTCAGCATAGTAGTCAGATCATTAATATTGGAGTAATTGGTATGAGTGATGCCCGGCCAGTAAGTGGCCACATTGTCAAAAACCAGTTTTTCGGCATTTTGAGTAAAACGGACCCTTCCTATATCCAGGAGTGATACACCAATTTTATATTGATACGGTATATAATTCTGGGCACAGAGGCTGTTGAAGCGTTCTGTCCGGACGTAGCGTTTCTTTTTTTGATAAATCACGCCCAGATCAAAACCCACTCCTTTCCCCCTGAAAAGCGGATTCTGCTCAACGGTATTGGCCTGGTAATTTAACGGCAGGGAGAAACCAGCTTCCGCATTCATATTATGCACTATGAGCGTATCGTGATCTAGAACGATATAATCAATGTTTTTGGCATACAGGTATCCGCCCCCATAACCTTTCAGGTCTTTGATCGTTATACCGGCCGCCCAGTAATCGAGTGAATTCTGTTTGATAACATAAGAATAATTAAACCCGATTTCTGCCCAGGCTAATTCGGCGCTGTATATATGGCGGTTATCCACATAGTTGATATCATACTGAGGCGGATAGGCAAGCTGTTCGATGCCGAATTTTGCAATTTCATAAGGCACATTCCGGGTTGAGGAAACCACACGGGCACCGCTCACAAACCCAAAGGAGTGACGACCCACGCTTACGGCAAACGAAGGCCCCAATACCCTCACATTTACATAGGCTTTCTTGTCTTTTGTATTATAATAATCATACACAATCAGGTTATTGTCGGTACCATGAGTAGGGAAGACGGGGTTTTTACTGAAGAAACGGCTGAAACGGTATTCGTTTTTAGCCATGTATACATAGTTGTTTTCGGCAAACACATCAGCTGCCATAATATTCACGTCAATATAGAAAGGAGAGGTAACGGTAACGGCCGGGTTGATCATTGAACCGCTGATACCGGCATAATTGCTGTTGACAATTCCGAGCATTTCCTGTGCGACCACTGGTAATGCCCCTGAAAGGATTAAAACCAGTATGAGTGATTTTAAAAAGTTCAGCTGAACTTCGCGGAAAAACGATTTAGTTTCGAACGTCAAAATAGTTTTAATAACGGGTTATTCACCTGTGTAACGTAGAAATGCCCGGCTTATTTCCTTAAAAAATCCTAAAGCTGTAAAATATATCGGTAAATCGACATATTTGTAGGGATATTAGAAATAATGCAATATTTTTGCCGGGAAAACAAATTCAATTACAAACCTATGAGTTCAGGCACAAAATCAGTACTTTGGTGGATCTTCGCCATTATATTTACCATCGGAATCGCTACTTACCAGCGCATGACCGGGCCAACCTATCCTGTAAGCGGTAAAGCGGTGGTGAACGGGAACCTGGTTAAGTACAAGCTGATTCGTACTGCCGAGAATGATAAAGATGCTACCATGAGCATCACCGTGCCAGATACTTCTGTTTCGGGAACCATCGTATACAAAAGATACAAAAGCAATGACAGCCTGAGTAAATTGCCATTGTTCCGCAGCATTGATACATCCTATGATGCAAGTTTCGCCAATCTCTGGAGCCTGGTTACGCATAAGCCCCGCACCTATCAATTGAATCCTGACCTGAAATTCCTCATGCCCAAACAACCGGCAGCTGGAAAAATCGAATACAGTATAAGCCTGAACGGGAAATCGGAAGTGGTAAAACTTTCCGAAAAACCCGTGGTCATGCGCTTTAAGGGTCCTGTTCCGCTTTTGGTACTTTTACCTCATATACTGCTGATGTTCCTGGCCATGCTGTTCAGCACCCGTGCAGGGATTGAAGCCCTGATCAAAGGCAAACGCACCTATTTATATGCTTTGCTCACCCTGATATTTTTTATTCCCGGCGGATTAATTCTCGGACCCTTTGTTCAGAAATTTGCTTTCGGTGCCTTCTGGACCGGGTGGCCTTTCGGACATGACCTTACTGATAACAAAACAGCACTTGCCGTTCTGGGTTGGCTGGTTGCCGTTATCAAACTCCGGAAAAACCCTTCGGCAAGAGGCTGGGCCATAGCGGCTGCCATCATACTGCTGGCGGTATACATGGTGCCTCACAGCGTTTTAGGCTCGGAAATCGATTATACACAGCAGGTGAAATAAGCAAGAATTAAAGGTTAAAGGTTAAAGGTTAAAGGTTAAAGTGGTGAGGAGGTAGAAGTTAGCTTTGGAAGGGCCGGGAGGCGGGCATGGGAACATGACCAAAGTACCACCAAAAATGCTGATCGTTAATCACAGCAGTAACATTGGTTTTCGAAATCCGGTTCATACTTAACCTTTTACATACTGCAGTGACCGTCGGCAATCAGATTTAAAAGTACGGTAAAAGCCGTGTGATAAAACACAAAAAGTTTAGTAAATACAAGTATGACCATAACCGTTATCATAATCCTCATAACCGTAATCGTATCGTTGCTGGCTTTCAACAATACGGAGCTTTTCCGGAAGATGGTTTTCAACGCTTACGACATCAGGCATTATAAAAACAGTTACCGGTTTTTATCGTATGCGCTTATTCATGCCGACTGGATACACCTGCTTATCAATATGATGGTGTTGTTTTCCTTTGGACGGATCGTGGAGGAATATTACGGCATGTATTTCGGTGATAAGGGAATATTTTACTACATTTTGCTATACATAGGCGGGATTGCCTTATCCACTCTTCCCTCCTACGGCAAGCACAAGGATGATAAAAGCTATACGGCTGTGGGGGCATCGGGTGCCGTGTCGGCTGTGGTTTTTGCCAGCATACTGTTTGATCCTCTGAGTAAAATCTATATCTTCTTATTGCCTATAGGCATACCTGCCATACTGTTCGGAGTTTTGTACCTGGTTTATTCGGCATACATGGGGAAAAAGAATGTCGACAACATAGGGCATGATGCTCATTTCTGGGGTGCGGTATTTGGCTTTTGTTTCACCATAGCATTAAAACCCGCTCTTTTCATGCACCTTTTAGCTATATTGGGCGGGATATTTTAAATACGCTTTGTGATACGATTGTGCCTGAAGATGCAGCATTGATCATCATGAAGAGGAATTAACTTTAATCTGAAAACCATGTCTTTTAATATTGCAGAGAGTCTTATTGATGCAGTATATATGTTATTGACAATCATGATTGTACCTATTTTTAGTACATTGCATAATGTAGCTGAAATCAGGTTTGACTTTCAACCTTAAAGTACGGTACGATCGGGATATTCGAATCACAGGTGTAGGCTTTTAAAGCGGGAATGTAAATTCGCGCCTGCATTAGTTCATATTAGGATCGTAGGGATAATTAACCCAGGGGGCATAATCGTCACCCAGGGTGAGTACAATGTTTTTCCAAAGGCTTGCGGGTCGCGAGCCGAAAACATACGATGGCAGCCCGTCCATGACAATCCACGATTTCTCGGTCATTTCCCGGTCCAGTTGCCCAGGTTGCCAGCCCGAATACCCGGCATAAAACCGTATGTCCTTTTGGGATAATTTCCCCGAAGAAATCAGCTTCCTGATATCGCTGATATTTCCTCCCCAGTAAACTCCATCAATAATCTTTAAGCTGTCCTCTATCATATCGCCCTTCGAATGCACATAAAACAGATTGTTCACCTGCACAGGTCCGCCCAGGTAGAGTTCGGATTCGAATGGGCCAAAATCGCCGGTGACTTTACTCAGCTTGATGTGAGCCGGTTTATTGACAATAAAGCCGAAACTCCCGTCATCGCCATGTTCGGCAAGCATCACTATGGAACGGCTGAAAAACCTGTCGGTGAGCGAGGGCTGGCTCACCAGGATGCGTCCGCCAGCCGGTTTTTGATCAGGATGTATCATTTTCAGAATATTTAAAACAAAAGACCACCTCAAAGGTACTCAATTATAGGTCAAGGTGAGTAACGTAAAATGTTGCATCAGATTGCACGATTGTTTTATCTTTGGCGAGCAAATCAAGTTCATTATTTTTTAAAAGTCTAAGTGTTGGAATCCATGAGCGGCAAACCTGATACAGCATCCGGGCAGCAAAAGTTTGATCAGTTCAGGGCAGAATACCCGTTTATGGAATATGTCGGCTATGAAGCTCATATTGACCAGGCAGGCTTACACCTGAAATACGAATTTAACCTGGCAGGAAAATATACTTTTCGCCCTGGGTTCAGCATCCCGAAGAAACGATTTTACAGGAGTTTCCCTACCCCTGAATCACTTAACACCCCTCTTTTTCAAAACCTGTTTTTTCATATCGGCCTGATTGAAATGATCAGCTACTGGAAAGCAGCCTGCCCGGAACAAGTCATTATCAAAGGGCAAAAACTTTCGGATGAGCAGGTTTTATGGTGGAAGAATGTTTTTTACCAGGGACTAGGCGAATTTTTTTATACCAACGGCATCCATTCTTCCCAGACGGATTTCATGCATATAATTTCACAGGGGGATACTGTTCCTATACAGGTAGCGGATTTGGATGAAACGGTAATTGTAGCCGTCGGCGGGGGAAAAGATTCCGTAGTGAGCCTGGAACTGCTGGGCAGGAGCAGGAATGTGCGCCCATTCATCATGAATCCAAGGGGTGCAACCCTGGAGTGTACCCGAGTTGCCGGTTTTGGCAACGACGGGTTTATAGAAGTGAACCGACACCTCGACCCCCTTTTGTTCACACTGAATGCTCAGGGTTTTCTGAATGGGCACACTCCTTTTTCGGCCATGCTTGCCTTTTACAGCATACTGGTTTCGGCTATTGCAGGTCACAGGCATATCGCCCTTTCGAACGAGTCGAGTGCCAACGAGCCTACCGTAGCCGGCACCGATGTGAATCATCAGTATTCCAAATCTTTCGCCTTCGAAACGGGGTTCCGAAAGTACGTCAGGAAATTTATTTCGCCCGATTTCAATTATTTCAGCTTTCTGCGGCCGTTAAATGAACTGCAGATTGCCAGGATATTTGCCGAACAGGTTAAATATTATCCTGTTTTTAAAAGTTGTAACGCGGGCAGCAAAACGGATTCGTGGTGCTGTAACTGCCCAAAATGCCTGTTTGCCTTTACCATACTGAGCCCGTTTATCCCCCTGATTGAGCTGGTTCATATTTTCGGAACCAACCTCTTTGATACGCCTCAAATGCTCGGCTACCTGAAGGAACTTACCGGCATAGCCGAAATTAAGCCTTTTGAATGCGTGGGCACTATTGATGAAGTGAATGCGGCCCTGCACCTGTTTATCGCAAAGCATCAGCATGAGAAGCTTCCTTTACTGATTGACTACTACAGCAATACAACTAATTTTTCGCCGCATCAGGCAGGTCTGACTGAAAAAATTCTGAACGAATTCAATACGGAACATTTCCTGGAACCGGAGTTTCTATCCATCATCAAACAAAAACTTTAATGCATGAAATGATCAGTTCGCTTTTCGGGCACAGTACTCTGGCGTTATTGGGATTTGGACGGGAAGGACAGTCGACGTATGACCTGCTCCGCAAAGTTTTTCCTCAAAAGCAAATCACCATTCTGGATGAAAGCGAGAAAGTGCGAAATCATCCCGCACTTATAAATGACGCCAATCTGAGTTTCATCACCGGCCGGGACTGTATGCTGGCCATAGATGGTTTTGATGTGGCTATAAAATCGCCGGGAATTCCGTCGAATACCCTCACCGGTGAGCTGAAACATGTGCGCATCACATCGCAGACGGATATTTTCCTGCAGTGCTACCGGCAACAGGTTATCGGCATAACAGGTACCAAAGGGAAAAGCACTACCGCGAGCCTGGTATATCATATTTTGAAAGAGGCCGGCAAACATACGCTGCTGGTAGGCAATATTGGTGTACCTCCTTTTGATTGCATTGATGATATCAGGGCCGATTCGGTCGTCGTAATGGAACTTTCGTCGCACCAGCTCGAATATGTTACCCACGCGCCCCATATTGCCATTCTGCTCAATATTTTCCAGGAGCACCTGGATCATTATCATTCCTATGAGGATTACCAGCACGCCAAATTCAATATAGGTACGTTTCAGGGTGCCGGTGATTATTTCATTTACAATTCGGACAACGAAGCGCTTCGGTTGTTAATCGGGCAATCGGAACCCCTGTCGTCTAAAATGCTCTCATTTTCGCCCGGGTCCGGATCTGCTTCAGCCATTCAAATTGCAGATCAGTGGATTGAGCTGCATAAGGACGGGAAGGCAACGAGTCTGTACGATATACGTCAAGGCCAGCCGCTTCAGGGGCATCATAACCTCTATAATATCATGGCTGCAGCCGGGGCATGTTACCTGGCCGGGGTAACTCCCGGGCAGATCTCATCAGGAATCAGGTCGTTTAAAGGTCTGGAGCACCGCATTGAGCCGGTAGGGGATTATGACGGCATAGTATGGTATAATGATTCCATTGCCACCATCCCCGAAGCGACCATCGAAGCCGTAAAAACACTATTGACTGTAGACACGCTGATTCTCGGAGGTTTCGACAGGGGAATTGATTACGATATATTGTATCCTTTTCTGCAAACTTCCGGCATTTCAAACCTGATTTTCATAGGAGCGGCCGGCTCACGTATAATGAGCGAATTTACAGCGTACGGAAGCGGAAACATTCACTTGTATCAGGCTGAGGATTACATGCAGGTGGTAGCGATTGCGCGCGAAGTTACCCAAAAAGGAAAGATCTGTTTGCTGTCGCCAGCGGCTGCCAGCTATGATATGTTCAGGAATTTTGAGGAGAGGGGAAATACCTATAAAAAAAATGTGAGGGAACTTAATCCCTCACACGTATAAAGTTATTGACTGGTTTGAGTAATTTTTGTTATTCAGGCACTTCAGCTTCCGTGGATTTTTTCACCGCTTTTTTAGCAGCCTTCGGAGCCTTCATTTCCGTGTCGGCCAACGCAGCCGGTTCAATGGCAGCAACTTTAGCTTTAGGTTCTGCTTTTGGTTTTTCGGCAGCTTTCCTGGTTTTTTCAGCTACTTCAACATTTGCCGTTGTACCCTGAACTAAGCCCTTGCGCTTTGCTGATTTTGGCCTGCGAACGCCGGTGGAACCAATAATAATTTTGCCCCTGCGTGATTTTTTGTCGCCTTTTCCCATGACATCTGATTTTTAAGTGATTATAGGTGGTGGCGTAAAATTAGTAAATTTTGCCAGTCTCTACAAAATAAAACCATAATTCTGAACTAATATTTACAGCTTCCGGGTATTCGGCCGTTTTGTATCCTCCGGATAAGTGGAAAATATTGATAATCAGCCGTTTTTATAAAGAATGATATTCGGAATGAAATTTCCGTTCAATCATTTCGCTGTTGGTAACCGTATTGCGGAACCACTGCAGGTATATATCGGTTTGTTCGTCGTCCGAAAGCCTCCAGTCCGCTTTTTCTACGCGGATTCGTTCGGTAAAATGGAAAAGACAAAGCGAAACGGAAACCGAAATATTAAAACTTTCGGTAAACCCATACATGGGAATCCGAATAAACTCGTCGGCCATGGCAAAGGCTTCGGGAGTAAGTCCAAATTTCTCGGTACCGAAAAACAAGGCAAACTTCCCTTTGTTCACATCAAAATCATGGATGGAAACCGCTTCAGGACCGGGTGTAGTGGCTACTATGCGGTAGCCTTCGGATTTCAGTTTTGCAATGCATTCCTGCGTATTGTTATCCAGGGTGTTGTAGCGATGCAGATTAAGCCATTGTGCCGCCCCCAGCGATACATGCGGGTTGAGTTCGTACTGGTAGGCATTTTCAATAATATGCACATCCTGCACCCCGAAACAGTCGCAGGAACGGAGAACCGCACTGGCATTGTGAGGCTGGTAAATATTTTCGAGGGCCACCGTTACATACCGGGTCCTGTCGTTTAAAACCCGGTCCATGAGTACATTGCGTTTTTCGAACTTCAGTTTCCTGAAAAAATCGCACAAACTGATTTTGTAAGCAAGTTCACTGCTATTCTCATTCATAATCGTCATAATAGTTGTCGTCCGTATTCTTTTCCCGGGCTAACCATTTATCCAGGGTCAGCTCCTTACACAGGTCGGGAGTTCCAAATTCGTATTCAGGAATGTTTTTCTGCTCAATTTTATTCACCTGCCATTCGGTGCGGAAACCCTGCTGGAAAATAAATCGTCTCAGCACCAATCCCTGATCTGCAATACTGGAATATTTTCCCGACGACCTGTAAGCCACGGTCTTATCATCCGGTTCCAGCAGGTAAACATAAGGCAGGAAGGTTTTCATATCCAGGTCGGCCGAAAGATTCACCTCTTTGGTAAGGAAGAGTTCTTCTTTTTTATAGCCTTTTTCGTCGACCTCAAATTTCAGGGTTGGGTATCCCAGCAGTTTTGAGCTGTCGGGCACAGGGGTCAGGCTGAGAGAATCATCGCCATACGCAGGCAAAAGCAATTCCCTGTCGATTTGCGCCCGGTATAGTTTCCCCCAGTCCGCCCTCTGATCTTCAGGAATGACAAGGAGAAGCTCATTGAGTCTGCCTGTCCGGATGGCTTTCGTTTTTTCGGCATATGCCTTAAAACTGGTTTTCACGAATACTAAATTTACTGGATCCACCAGGATGATGTTCCCCGTTTTCAGATTACACGAATAGATCAGGTTGAACTGTTCAACTTTGACGTTGTGGTCCTGAATAAAATATCTTTTCCGTATGGTCTTCCCTTCCTGGTTGATGTACCGGCCGGTTATAATCCAGCCTGCGTTCAGATGGAAAGGCAGCAGGACAATCAGAAACAGAGCAGATCGGGCAAGAGATTTCATTGCTTTTAAATTGTATTATTTAACAAAAGAACACTTTTAAAACCATTAAATTATATTTTACCATGATATGTTAGTAAAAAAAGCAGAGTATGATTATTAATTCCTAAAAAAAGGCTACTTTTGCGCCTCAAAATTAAGAATTATGGCCAAGAAAATTGACAATACTGAGGAGAAAATCCACGCGGTAGAAGAAGCACTGTCGAAATCAGAAAAATTTATTGAAAAAAATCAGAAGATTCTGACAATAATAATTGGTTCAGCCATTGTTATAGTGTTAGGCGTATTTGCTTTCCAGAAATTATATATTGCTCCCCGTGAGAAAGCAGCCCAGGGACAGATGTTCATGGCGCAAAAGTATTTTGAACAGGATTCGCTGAACAAAGCATTGAATGGCGACGCCAATTACCCTGGTTTCCTTACAATTATTGATGATTACAGTATGACTAAAGCCTCAAACCTGGCTAAATACTATACAGGAATCATTTACCTGAAACAGGGAAAATTTGAAGATGCTATTACCTATCTGAAAAAATTCGACAGCAGCGATGAGTTTGTCGGCCCTATGGCTACCGGCGGTATGGGTGATGCTTACATGGAACTCGGTCAGAAGGACAAAGCCGTTGAAGCTTATCTTAAAGCCGCCAACCAGCAGATCAATGATCTCACCACCCCACTTTATATGATGCGCGCCGCATTTGTATACGAAGACCTGGGCAAGTTCGACAAAGCAATTGAACTGTACGAAAAAATCCAGAAAGAACATGTGAAGAGCACCGAAGCCCGGGATGTAGAAAAATATATCGAACAGGCCAAGGCTAAGATCGCAAAATAATATAAGCACATTGATTTTAAAAATACCTGGACGAACTTCAGGTATTTTTCATTTAACAGCACTCCATGGACAGGAAATTACGGATTGTTTACATGGGTACGCCTGACTTCGCGGTGGAACCCTTACGTGTGCTAGTCGAAAGCGGTTACCGGGTAGTTGCCGTAATTACGGCTCCCGATAAGCCTGCCGGCAGGGGTCAAAAAAGGCAGTCGTCGCCGGTGAAAGAGTTTGCCCTGGCAAACCATTTACCTATTTTACAGCCCACTAATCTGAAAGATCCCGGGTTCATCCGTCAGTTACAGGACCTGAATGCCAACCTGCAGGTGGTGGTGGCCTTCAGGATGCTGCCCGAAGCCGTGTGGCAGATGCCCGAGCTGGGAACCCTGAATCTGCATGCCTCGCTGCTTCCCCAATACAGGGGCGCTGCGCCTATCAATCATGCCATCATCAACGGTGAGACCGAAACAGGCTTAACCACCTTTTTCATAGAAAAAGAAATTGACACCGGGAAAATCATACTCTCCCGTAAAATTCAAATCCTGCCTTCTGACGATGCCGGCATGCTGCACGACCGTTTGATGGTTGCGGGAGGCTCGCTGATGCTGGAAACGCTTAAACGGATTGAAACAGGGGAAGTGAACTCCTGCATACAGGCAAGCATACTTCCTGAAGATGGAATTCTGAAACCGGCGCCTAAAATCTTCAAGAAAGACTGCAAAATCGACTGGGACACATCCTGTATTCAGATCCACAACCTGGTAAGAGGCTTGTCGCCCTTTCCGGGTGCCTTTTCCAACCTCTACACGGATAATGAAGAAATAAAACAGGTTAAAATATATAAGACCTCATACCAGCTGTCGATACCCGCCGGAGTACCAGGGACTATAATTACCGACCATAAGAATGCATTGGCAGTTGTTACCCGCGACGGGCTTATCAACCTGGAAGAATTACAGCTGGAGGGCAAAAAACGATTGGCGATTCCTGAATTCCTGAGAGGGGTGCATATCGCAGAAAATTTTCACTTTTAAGGTATTGTTTTCTCACGAAAAAATGTTCTAAAAGCATTGATATGACTACAAAGTTATTAACAAATCACCGTCTTTATTAACAAATTCAGGGACAAAAGACCTGCAACTGTTGATATCACTAATAAATAGATTATATTTGTATTGAATAAAACCTTATTATTAACTAAAAATTCAAGCAAATGAACAAAGCAGAATTAATTGAATCAATGGCCGCTGAAGCCGGCATGACAAAAGCTGATGCCAAAAGGGCTCTCGATGCTTTTGTTGCCTCTACGAATAAAGCTTTGAAAAAAGGTGACCGAGTAGCGTTGGTTGGCTTTGGATCTTTCTCCGTTTCAAAACGTGCAGCCCGCAAAGGGCGTAACCCAAAAACCGGTTTAGAAATCAAAATTGCTGCAAAAAAAGTAGTAAAGTTTAAAGCCGGAGCTGACCTTCAAAAAAATGTAAAATAATTTTTCCCGATTTCAAGAAATAGAGCTCCTGACAAGGGGCTTTATTTTTTTTTGCTCCATATGAAACGAAAAGGCAGCTGAGCATCCTCCCCGGCATAATTAACGCCTACACGAGGCCCCATTTTCACCTCGTCATGCGGCACAGGTATACCTTCATCTCTCAGCCAGATTTTCCTTTCACCAGATTCATCCCTGTAGAGTGAAAGGCCTGAATCCATCACCCGGATTCCAAGTAATTTTGTGATATTCCCGGGCCCGCTACTATTGCCGGGTGTGAGTATCTGCTTTCCGGCCCTGGCTTTCATGATATCAATGCCTTGTAAAGGCTCAATTCCGCGGATCAGTACCGCATGCGGATGCGATTCAATGGAAGTGACAATGTTAAAGAGGGCATGAATACCGTAACAGAGATAAACATAGGCGCAGCCCCCTTCGCTGTACATGATTTCGGTACGGGCAGTCCTGCGGTTATTGTAGGCATGGGAAGCCTTATCCGTGACCCCGGCGTACGCTTCGGTTTCGGTAATGATGCCTGCCGTTATTTCATGGCCGAAAGAGGTATAAAGTACTTTCCCAAGCAGGTCATATGCTATTTCGACCACATCCGGCCGGGTATAGAATTCGCGGGGCAGAAGCCCGGGTAAGAAATTTTCGGTCATCAGTGAAGTATCGAGATGGTAAACTGTTGCCTTGTATTCTGCTGAAGTATTTCCACGAAATAGGTTCCGGGCGACACCCCGGATATATCCATTTTTTCAGTGTTTTGGGATTGCGCCACGACTTGCCCATGAATATCATATAAAATGACTTTATAAGCCATGAGCGGGTTCGCCGGCACTATAAAAAGCTCCTTGCCCGCCGGGTTGGGAAAGACTTTAAAAGCCTTGCTCACGGCTTCCTCAGCGGAAATTCCGTGAGTATTGCATATGATCTCATTCAGGTGTTTCCATATCAGGTTATTGAACACAGTGGGTATCTCGTACTGGTCGCCGGGAGCATTCCCCATACGGATCACCACCAGCCCCAGTGAAGGCACAACATTAATCAGCTGCCCGTTTTTACCTATGGCCGAAAACATATCGGCAGGAGCATCGGGGCATAGTGAGCCGGGAAAAATAAACTGTGTTTGCGGCAGCATATAACTGGCTTTACCATTGAGCCAGGCCAGATAGCCATACGATTTATTCAGGGTTTGCGAAGGTTGGGTCATTGCTTCAAAATAAGCCGAATCGCGGATCACTGCTATTCCGCCCCATTGTCCCTTTGCTAAAAGCAACAGGCCAAACCTGGCCATACTTCGTGCAGTACTGAAATAAATATGATTGTAATCGATATTGAACCAAAAACCATTCATGCCGATTTTATTCCGTATCCGGGAATTGAAATAGCTGTTAAAATCCATCCCGGTAGCCGAACCTATCACCTGGTCGAGCAGCGTATAGGGTGCATTATGATAGGCCCAACGGGTTCCGGCATCGGACAGGTATTGAAGGCAGGCAGGCGTGGTACAATCGGGGCCATTCAGCTGGTCATCCAGTCCGCTGGTCATGGTGAGCTGGCTTTTAACCGTAATCAGCCGTTCTTTCTCTGCCGGGCAGGAGGTCCATCCGTTGCCCAGGTATTTGCCTGCCGATGAATCTATGGAAAGGAAGCCTTCTTCCTGGGCTATCCCCGTGAGCAGGGAGGTAAGTGTTTTGCCGGCGGAGGCCCAATACCTGATACTGTCGGCATTACAATTGCCAAAATATTTTTCCATGACCAAGCGGCCATCCTTCAGAACAAGAAACGCTTTGGTATTGTTGGATTCCAGGAAACTGTACAAGGTATCTATCCCGTTTGTACACCATCCTAACGACTCCGGCGAAGTCATTTCCCATTCAGCGGTATTGAGTGGGGGAAAATACAACTGCTGGGCCTTGCCTACCGCGCAGCCGGCCGCAAAGGTCAAAACCAGGAAGACATACCGTATATTTCGCATCCTTATCACTTTTATTTTAAAAAACTTTTTCCTGTCTGTTTAAACCCGCTTGCCTTATTATCAGGTTCCGGGTAACCTGATGTTTTCACCCTCCGACTGTACCCGGCCATCTTCGATCAGCCCGCGCAGCACGGCAAGCACATCATTCTCCTTATAACGGATACCTTTGCTGACGATTTCGGTAATAGTAAGAGCGTTATTTGCTATGAAGCTCAAAATCAGGCTTTCTATTTCTTCCGATTGTTTTTCATTCAGGGCGTTCCGCCTCCGGCTGATGCAAACATCGCACACTTCGCAATTTTCCGACTTTATTTCCCCGAAATAGGCCACCAACATGCGGCTGCGGCATTCGATTGTGGAGGTAGCATAGCGGATTATGCTCTCCAGCATGGCAAAAGCTTCTTTTTTGCGTTGGGTATAAAATGTTTTTGAAAGGGATATATCATCCGGATTCAGTCGTTCGGTGTTAAAAATAAGCTGAGGCGAATTTTTGTGAGGCAGATAATCGAGAACGCCCAGTTTCTGCATACGGAAAAGAAGTTCGGCCACCCGAGGTGCATCAATCCCCGACCGTCTTGCAATCTCGTTTTCACTGATGCGGGTAAAATCGGTGAACACACCGCTGTACGATCGCAGAATGATCCTTAACACTTTGTCGGCCTCTGCATTTTCAAGCTGGTACCGGTACAAATCTTCTTTTGAACAGGTGAAGTAGATACGGGAAGGATCGTCCCAGGCATCATTCAACGAGAGGTAACCATCGCGTTCAAGTATTTTTAAGGCACTGAAAACGGTTACCGGCTTCATGCTGTAGGAAGCACTGAATTTTTCAAAGTCAAAATCGAAGGAAACATCTTTGCCGGCCCCCACCGGGAGTTGAAGGAAGTTACCTAATGCCTGGTACACCAGCCTGACAGTTTCCGGGTCGGGCCATGCCAGGGCCAGGTGGTGACGGCTGTTCACAATATCGTGATCGTTAAAAAGCATCACCGCGTACGACTTTTCCCCGTCGCGTCCTACCCTGCCGGCTTCCTGGTAATACGCCTCGAGCGTGTCGGGCAGATCCAGGTGTATGACCAGGCGTACATCAGGCTTGTCGATGCCCATACCGAAAGCATTGGTGGCCACGATGATGCGGGTCTGGTTCTGCATCCATTCGTGCTGTCGTGCCAGACGTACTGCCGGTTCGAGCCCGGCATGATAAAAGCCGGCCGATATCCCGTTATGTACCAGCAGATCCGCAATTTCTTTAGTCAGCCGGCGATTTCTCACATAGATGATCCCGCAGCCTTTTACACCGCGGCAAACCCTAAGCAGTTTTTTGATTTTATCTTCTTCCCGCGAAACCACATAGGCCAGGTTAGTCCGCACAAAGCTTTTGCTGAACACATTCTTTTCGCGGAATTCCAGCTTCAGCTGAATATCATCAACCACTGCCGGCACTGCCGTTGCCGTAAGTGCAAGCAAAGGAACGTCGGGGAAAATATTCCGCACTTCTGCAATCCTCAGGTAGGGAGGCCGGAAATCGTATCCCCACTGCGAAATGCAATGAGCTTCGTCAACAGCGATCAGCGTCACATGGATCCCGCGCAGCATCTCCCTGAATTTACGGGTTTCGAGCCTTTCGGGTGAGAGGTAAAGGAATTTGGCCCTGCCATCGGCACATTTCTCGAAAGCCATCTCCATTTCACGAGGATGCATGCCCGAATGCATTTCAACAGCCACAATCCCGCGGCTCTTCAGGTTTTCGACCTGGTCAGTCATCAGGGCTACCAGTGGAGTGACCACCAGGCACAATCCCTCCCTGCACATGGCCGGCACCTGGAAACAAATGGATTTCCCTCCTCCTGTCGGCAAAAGAGCGAGTGTGTCCTTACCTTGCAGCACAGAAAGAATAATCTCCTCCTGCAACGAACGAAATGTGTCGAAGCCCCAGTACTGTTTCAATATTTGGCGTGGTGTGGAGGGCATGGTGAGAAGGAAAGGTTAAAGGTTAAAGGATAAATGTTAAAGGATAAAGGTTAAAGGTTAAAGGTTAAAGGAGGGTGTTAGATGGTTCATGGTTCAATTGTGGAAACTACCGGGGTAAAAGGTTAAATTGAATTACTTTGATTACATGTAAATGCTTATGGATTATTGCCTTGATACATCTTGTTAATAAATGGGAATTGAATGTAAAGGATTGATGGTTTGACGGATCAGAGATTAGGAACAGAAATAACTTCATACCCTTATGTTAACAGGTATAGGGACATATGCGGCATGCAACAGTGTTTGACCAAACAATCATTCTGCAAGCTTTTCCATTTTTTAACAACAAGTTTTCTAAATCATAAGCCGGCGTTTCCAAAATTACGGTAAAAATCAAAAACCAACCTGAATTGTTTGTAATTCGCAAAGAGAATTAACTTTGTAGGATGAAAATCTATCTGATCGGGTACATGGGAAGCGGGAAAAGCACCCTGGGAAAAGAACTTGCGGATGCATTGGGTATTTCATGGATGGACCTGGATGATGAGTTTGAATCCAGATACAGGATCAGCATTTCAGGTTTTTTTACTAAATATGGTGAAAAAACATTTCGTGAAATGGAGCATAAGTTATTAACGGATGTATCTTCCGTACCTGACCTGGTAGTGTCGACCGGAGGAGGAACGCCTTGTTACCATGGAAATATGGAGTTGATGAACCAAACTGGTCTGACGGTTTATTTGTCGGCAACAGCTGAATTGCTGTTATCAAGAATTGAGTTCACAGCCCGCAAACGGCCTCTTTTCCACCAGATGAACGATGAAAATCCCCTTCAAAATATTACCAGCCATCTGAATTCCAGGAAATCGTTTTATGAGCAGGCAAAAATAATTGTCGATGCCACCAAACCGGATGTAGAGGATCTAAAAAAACAGATTCTGGCTTACACCGAAATTATTTCCGGAGTGTAAGCAGCGCCACATTTTCAACGTGATGTGTGTGCGGGAACATATCCACCGGCTGCACGGCTGTTACTTCATATTTTTCTATCATCAGGGCAATATCACGGGCCTGTGTGGCGGTATTACAGCTCACGTAAACAATTTTTTCAGGTTCAATCAGGAGTATCTGTTTCACCACGCTTTCGTGCATTCCGTTGCGGGGAGGGTCGGTTATAATCACATCGGGATGCCCATTTTGAAGCACAAAGGCGTCGTCCAGTACTTTGGCCAGGTCGCCGGCATAATAGACCGTGTTTACGATCTGGTTCAGGGCCGAATTGGTATGAGCATCTTCAATGGCTGAGGGTACATACTCCACTCCTACTGCCTTTTTAACATATGGCGCCACAAAATTAGTGATGGTGCCTGTTCCGCAGTACAGGTCATACACAAGTTCATCGCCTTTAAACCCGGCCATATCGAATGCCGTTTTATACAAATTACCGGCCTGCATCGGGTTGGTCTGAAAAAACGAAACCGGGCCTATCCTGAACTCCAGGCGGCGGCCTCCTTCGACAGGTGCCTCCATAAACTCGGTAATATACGGTTTCCCTTTCCACAACAACATTTCCTGGTCGGTAATCACATCATTCAGCTTGGTATTTACCACATAGATGAGCGAGCTGAGCTGAGGGAAACTTTCGGCCAGAAAATTCATCAGCAGGGCAATCTCCACGGGAGCATCATATGCGAAAACCACTATCACCATCCAGTCGCCGGCCAGGGTATTGCGGATCAGCAGGTTGCGCATAAACCCTTCATGACTGCGGGGATTATAATAGCTCCAGCCTTTCTGGAGCGTGAAATCCCGAACGGCCAGGCGGATGGCATTCGAAGGTTCGGGCTGATGATAGCAATGCTTTATATCGAGCACCCGGTCGAAAAGGGTAGGAATATGAAACCCAAGTCCGTTGCCCTGACGGTCCTCGTCGGGCATTGCCATATCTTCGGCATTCAGCCATCGCCTGTCGGAAAAAGTATATTCCAGCTTGTTGCGGTAGCCGGTAACAAGGGGGGAAGGCAATATGGGAAGCAGGGCCGGAAAACTGAATTTGCCGATCCGGGTAAAATGATCGTCAACCTGTTTTTGCTTGTATTTTAACTGTTGTTCGTAAGACAGGTTTTGCCAGCGGCATCCCCCGCAGGTTCCAAAATGCTCGCAAAAGGGCTCTACCCTGAGGTCGCTGTATACATGAAATTTAACCGCTTTGCCTTCGCAATAACTTTTGCGTTTCGAAATAACCTGTATGTCAACCACATCGCCCGGAACACAAAACGGAACAAAAACTACAAGATCATTCACCCGGGCAACGGCTTTGCCTTCGGCTCCGGCATCCAGGATGGTTACATTTTCAAAAAAAGGCAATTGACGACGAGGCATAGAATGTTGAATTTCGGATGGTTGATGTGGGATGTAGGATGCGGGGCATTGGATTTAATTCACAGGTCAGCAGGAATAATCCGTCGGCAAAGGTACAACGAATGTAATTAACGATCGGAAGCGAATTCCTGGCAAGCGGAGAAATAATAAGCAAGCTCAGTCTGTAAAAGATTAGCTGCACATTTACCCCGGGTTTCGTAACTTTGAAAATATTTTTCCAGCGTATGATTAAAATATTTTCTTCGGAACAGGTTCGAAAAGCTGATACCTATACCATTCAGAATGAACCTGTTTCATCAGTCAACCTGATGGAACGGGCTGCCGCCGCCTGTGTGGACTGGATGAATAATTTCAGAGATCTCAGCCAAAAACGCATACTGATCCTCTGTGGACCAGGGAACAACGGCGGAGATGGTTTAGTTATAGCACGTCTGCTGCATCAGCAAAATATTTCCGTCACCGCTTTTATTCCTGACGACAAAAGCAAGGTGTCGGATGATTTTGCGGTCAACCTCAGGCGGGCCGGAGAATGTGGCGTTGAAATGAATTCGCACGAAGCGTTCACCCTCAGCCTGGTTACCGAAAACACCATCATCGTGGATGCGCTGTTCGGTTCGGGTTTATCCAAACCCCTGGGGAACAGGTACAAAGAACTGGCTGAAACCATCAATCAAAGCCCTTGTGTTACCATTTCCATCGATATACCCTCGGGCCTGTTTGCCGACCAGCCCCTTGACCCGGTGAAAGCTATAGTGGTTAAAGCGGATTATACCCTGAGTTTCCAGTTCCCGAAACTCTCATTCCTGTTTCCTGAAAACGAATACATTACCGGTGAATGGCATATTTTACCTATAGGGCTGCATCCTGAATTTATCGACAGCGAGCCTTGCAGGTATAAACTGGTTGAATTAACGGATGTAAAGGCGATTCTGAAGCCTCGCTCCCGGTTTTCGCATAAAGGCTCCTTCGGCCATGCCCTGCTGATCGGCGGCAGCAAGGGAAAAATAGGCGCTGCCACTCTGATGGGTAAATCGTGCCTGCATTCCGGAGCCGGACTCGTAACGGTGCATGTACCGGCTTGCGGGTGCACTGTAGTTCAGACGGCTGTACCCGAACTGATGGTTTCGGTGGATGAGGATGAAAATGAATGCACCCAATTGCCCCGTCTTGATCCTTATGCTGCCATTGCTGCCGGCCCGGGTTTGGGAACCGGCAAAAACACCGCCTCCATGCTGAAACACCTGATACAGGAGGCCAGGGTGCCCCTCTTACTGGATGCCGATGCCCTGAATATTTTATCCGACAACCGCACCTGGCTGGCCTTTTTACCCAAAGGCAGCGTGCTTACACCGCATCCCGGCGAGTTCGCACGGCTTGCAGGAAACACATCCAACAGTTTCGACCGACTCGAAAAAGTAAGAGAGCTTTGCATTAAGTATAGCCTGAATATGGTACTCAAAGGAGCCTACACCCTGGTATGCTCGCCCCTGGGCAACTGCTATTTTAATACTACCGGCAACCCTGGAATGGCTACCGGCGGAAGCGGCGATGTACTCACAGGACTGATAACCGGCCTGCTGGCCCAGGGTTATTTCCCGACCGAAGCCTGCATTCTTGGGGTATACCTGCATGGACTCTCAGGCGATATAGCGGCGGAACATACAGGTTATGAATCACTTATTGCTGGTAACCTGATCGAAAATTTCGGAAAAGCATTCAGGACGTTATACTAAACATCCGTGATTAGCTCACTCCGGCAAAACGATCCCCGCTTTAACGCAAGGGATGTTTTTATAATCCGCAACAGATCAAAAGATACTATTTTAGCATAAAATACTGCCAATGTCCGACAAAACTCCTGTACACGATCATAAATCTGTTACTCCCATACTTTTAAAGGTTGACGAGGATTCGGAACTTCTGAAGTTCCTCATCCGGCAACTTCCTGGCAAAAGCCGGCACGATGTTAAATCGTTGCTGGCCCACCGGCAGATTTCGGTGGGAAATCGAATTGAGACGCAATTCGACTTTCCTTTAAAACCAGGGCAGGAAGTCAACATCAATCGGGGCAGAGTAGCCGAGGTAGTTCACTGCAAAGGTCTGAAAATTATATTTGAAGATTCCTCCCTGGTGGTGATCGATAAGGATGCTGGATTGCTTTCGATGGCTTCGGAAACCGAAAATATCAATACGGCTTACAGCATACTGAGCAGGCGGGTGAAACGTGCAGATCCGCAAAACAGGATATTTATCGTTCACCGCCTCGATCGAGATACCTCGGGTGTAATGATGTTCGCCAAAAGCGAAAAGGTGCAGTCCATCTTACAGAAAGACTGGCAGGAGAACGTTACTGAACGGACTTACATTGCCGTGGTTGATGGTTATGTTGATGACGAAGAAGGACGTATTGTTTCGTACCTGAAAGAAAACAAGGCACTGGTGATGTATTCGACACGGGATTCCGCCAACGGCGACAAGGCCATCACCCATTTTAAAGTCCTAAAAAGAAACGATGACTTTTCATTACTGGAAATAGAACTCGAAACAGGCCGGAAAAACCAGATCCGCGTCCATATGAAAGATATCGGTCACAGCGTTACCGGGGACGAAAAGTATGGATCGAAACAAAACCCGATCGGGCGCCTGGGACTTCATGCCCGGGTACTGGCATTCAAGCATCCGCTTAGCGGGCAGATTGTCCGC
This sequence comes from uncultured Bacteroidales bacterium, assembly GCA_903864265.1. Lineage (GTDB taxonomy): Bacteria > Bacteroidota > Bacteroidia > Bacteroidales > UBA4417 > UBA4417. The sequence continues at coordinate 24,381 of CAIPFN010000081.1, forward strand.
TTCGAATCGCCTGTACCTTTTAAGTTTATGACGCTTTTCGAATAAATCCATTGAACTACTCAAACCTGAGGCAGTAAGCCATTCCAAAGTTTAAGCTACCTCTTCGAGTATCTCTGCTTCTATTTCCCCTTCGTTGCGCAGGTTATCGATGATAAAGATCTGTCGTTCAGGCGTATTACTGCCCATATAAAACGAAAGAATGGCATCGATCTCCGAGAGATGTTTCAGGATTACCGGGTCGAGGCGCATGGATGAACCTATAAAATGCCGGAACTCGTCGGGCGAGATCTCTCCAAGTCCTTTAAAGCGGGTTATCTCAGGGCTGGGGCCCAGTTCTTTCACCGCTTCATGACGTTCCTGCTGTGAATAGCAGTAATTGGTCTTTTTCTTATTCCTGACCCGGAAAAGCGGAGTCTGGAGAATATACACATGACCCGATTTAACCAGGTCGGGGAAAAACTGCAGAAAAAAGGTCAGCAACAACAAGCGTATATGCATTCCATCCACATCGGCATCGGTTGCAATCACGATATTGTTGTAACGCAGGTTTTCATAATCATCCTCTATATTCAGGGCCGATTGCAGCAGGTTGAATTCCTCGTTTTCATACACCACCTTCTTACTCTTGCCGTAACAGTTGAGCGGCTTGCCTTTCAGGCTGAAAACGGCCTGGGTATTTACATCACGCGATTTGGTGATGGATCCGCTTGCCGAATCGCCCTCGGTGATAAACAGGGTGGTTTCGAGCCGGCGTTCGTCGTTGCTGTTGTAATGCAGGCGGCAATCCCGCAGTTTTTTGTTGTGAAGGCTTACTTTTTTTACACTTTCTTTGGCCAGCTTTTTAATATTGGCCATTTCCTTCCGCTCTTTCTCCGACTGCAGGATTTTACGATACAACGCCTCGGCAGTATCCGAATTCATATGCAGGTAGTTATCGAGCTTCTTTTTAAGGATATCGGTAATAAATTTATTAATGGTGATCCCGCCCGGCTCGATATGTTGCGAGCCCAGTTTGGTCTTGGTTTGGGATTCGAACAGGGGCTCACTTACTTTAATACTGACAGCTGCAACAATGGAAGAGCGTATATCGCTGTATTCAAAATCCTTACCGAAAAATTCGCGTATGGTTTTCACCAGGGCATCGCGGAACGAAGCCAGGTGGGTACCTCCCTGGGTGGTGTGCTGCCCGTTGACGAATGAATAATACTCCTCGCCGTACTGCTTTGCACTATGGGTAAAGGCACATTCAAAATCCTCTTCCTTGATATGGATGATAGGGTAATTAATGGCATTCCCGTTATTCGACTTTTCGAGCATGTCGAGCAAGCCATTCTTGGCCAGGAATCGCTGCCCATTAAAAATGATGGTCAGGCCGTTGTTCAGGAAGCAATAGTTCCACAACATCTGCTCTATATATTCCTTCAGGAAATGATAATTGCCAAACAGCTGAACATCGGGAGTAAAACTGATAAGTGTACCGTTGCGCAGATCCGATGGCTGTTCTCCGGTTTCGCGGACCAGTTCACCGCAGCGAAATTCCACCGTATTGGTGCGTCCATCACGTATGGCCTGGGCGGTAAAAAAACTGGAAAGGGCATTAACCGCTTTGGAGCCTACCCCATTTAATCCAACCGCTTTTTTAAATACCTTGGAATCGTATTTTGCGCCTGTATTGATCTGCGAAACGCATTCAACCAATTTACCCAGTGGAATCCCACGACCGTAGTCGCGAATGGAAACAGTGTGTTCTTTAATGGTAACCTCGATGTTCCGGCCATGACCCATGGTGAACTCATCAATACAGTTATCAAGTATCTCCTTGATAAGCACGTAGATACCATCATCGTGCGACGAGCCGTCGCCTAGTTTCCCGATATACATACCCGGCCGCAGCCTGATATGTTCCTTCCAGTCGAGCGACCGGATACTCTCTTCGTTATATTTTTCAACTGTGTCCATAATGCGTTGGCAAATATAAATCAATCCTGCAGAGAACCGTCAGGGTTGGAGCAGAAGTTATGAATGAGTTTTGCACAGGGGGAGATGGATGTGGGATGTGGGATGTATGATTTCGGATTTTCGATTTCGGATTTCGGATTTCGGATGTATGATTTCGGATGTATGATTTCGGATGTATGATTTCGGATGTATGATTTCGGATGTATGATTTCGGATGTATGATGTAGAAAGTAGGATGTGGGATATGGGATTTTGGATGTAAGATGTAGGA
>CAIPFN010000082.1 GCA_903864265.1 uncultured Bacteroidales bacterium
AGTGCCTGTGTTTCGATCCTTTTCAGGAGTTGCAGGTGATTTGCAGTTACCGATATTCAATCCCGCCGGCATAGTACATCAGCGTTTTACATTCAGAAGAAATCAGGCAACAGGAAGATGATCAATTGACTAAGGCGGGATTTTCAGGCTCATCAGATCTGAGCCGGGCAAGGGTAATTTCTTAAAACCAGTTGTTTGAGATTCTCAGCTAAACTCTATACATCGTTCAGAAGTTCTTCAATAATGGAGAGCATGGTTCTCCTGTCAATGGGTTTGGTGATAAACCTGTTGCAGCCGGCTTTACGGGCTGTTTCGTGGTCGCCGGCCAGGGCATAGGCCGTTTGGGCTATCACCGGCAGCGAAGGTTTAAAACTCCGTATAATTTTAGTAGCTTCCAGTCCGTCCATCCAGGGCATGCGTATATCCATCAGTACCAGGCTGATGTCATGGTTCCGGCATATGTCGACGGCAATAACCCCGTTTTCGGCCCATACCACATTGTACCCGGCCATGACCATGATGATTTCGAGGAATTTATAATTGGCATCATCGTCTTCGGCGATGAGTATGGTTTTTTTTTCAGCATTTAAGGTTTCCATGATGTTCAAACTTTAAGACCGGGATTCTCAATTAAATCATGTATGGGAATTGTGAGAAAGAAAGCAGTTCCCTGGGCTTTTTCCGATTCAACCCTGATGTCACCCGACAGCAGGTGAGCCAGGCGGAAGGCAATGGCCAGGCCAAGCCCGCTGCCTTCGTAGGCCCTGGTATCCGATACATCGGCCTGGGTAAAGGTCTCGAAAATATCGGGCAGAAAATCCTTGTCAATACCTATGCCTGTATCTTTCACGAAAAATTCAATGGATCCCTCTGCTGATTCATACCCGAAACTTATGCCGCCTGATTCAGTAAATTTAACGGCATTGTTCAGCAATTGCATCAGTATTTTTATCAACATATCGGCATCGGAATTCACCATCCTTACAGAGTGTTCTGCGGGCAACAGGAGTTGCAGTTCCAGGTTCTTCGACAAGCAGCTAAGTAGTATTTCGTCTTTGATGCCGTTAAGCAGCTGGTTCAGGTCAAAGGGTTTTGCGTCAACCGCCACATTTCCCGATACGATCATCGAAATGTCGAGATAGCTGTTCACCGTGTTTATCAGGCGGTCGCTGCTTTCCTTTATCAGTTCAAGCAGTTGTTCCTTAACATGCTGCGAAAGAGACGATTTGAGCAGTTGTTCGCTCATCCCGACAATCCCGTTGAGAGGCGTACGGATTTCGTGGGAGATGTTTTTAATGAAGGCTGATTTAAGCAGATCGCTCGATTCGGCCCTGTCCTTGGCTTCCTGTAATTCGGAAATCAGTTTTTTCATGTGGGTGATATCCTCTTTTACGGCCAGGAAATTAATGATTTGCCCCTCGTCGTTTAATATAGGCGAAATGGTGGCTGCTTCCCAGTAGGTTTCCCCGTTTTTTCGTTGATTGAGGAGTTCCCCCTGCCAAACTTTGCCTGAGAGAATGGTTTCCCACAGCACTTTATAATCCGTGATGGATTCCAATCCCGATTTAAGGATTCTCGGGTTTTGTCCTTTCAGCTCTTCAGGCGAATAGCCGGTGGTTTCACAGGCTTTGGGATTGCCATATTCGATGGCGCCGTCAATGTTAGTGATAATGATGGATACAGGGCTTTGTTCAACTGCCAGGGTAAGTTTTTTCAGCAGGCTTTCCTGCTGTATGCGATCGCTGATATCACTGTCGGCGCCCCGGTACCCGGTGAGATTTCCATTCTCGTCGAGTATGGGTACCCCGTTGGTGATGACCCATATGCTTTCGCCTGTGCCTTTTATCACCTGGTTAATGAAGTCGTGGAAACTCTCCTTGCGTTGAAACACTTCCATGCAGGATTTCCTGAAATACTCCCTGTCATCAGGGGGGTGAAGATCGTAGAAATGCAGTTTGCCTACCAGTTCGTCGGATGAATATCCGAGCACGCTCAGCGACAGGGGGCTGGTATAGGTATAAAGGCCTTGGGGATCCACTTCCCACACCATTTCACGGCTTTGTTCGGCAATTTGCCGGAATCGTTCTTCGCTGTACTGAAGCGCCTTTTCGGCAAGTTTACGCTCGGTAATATCTTCGATAGTGCCATCGTAGTACAGTATTTTTCCCTCGCTGTCGCGGATGGCTTTGGCATTCTCACGTATATATACCATCTTTCCGTCCTGCCTTTTCCATGCATTTTCAAGACCCTGTATTTTTCCTTCCTTTTCCATGGCCTCTTTGAACTCAGAGCGGGAATAGGATGGATCGAATTCGCCTTCCTCAATATTACGGTCCTTTAAGCCGTCGAAGGAATCATAACCAAGTATGTTGAGTAAAGCCTTATTCGAGAGCAGTACATTTCCTTCGGGCGTGGTTTGGTAGATGCCGATGGAAGATTCCTCGTACAGCATCCTGAACCGCTCTTCGCTTTCGGTAAGGGCCTTTTCCGCCTTGCTGCGTTCGCTGATTTCGTTTTGCAGGAACCTGTTTTTGGCCATATACCGCATCACCACCAGGATCAGCAGGAACAAGGCCAACACCAGGGACGACGATTCGGCCACTTCCACCAGTATGCTGCGGTTCCATGTTTTGGCCGCTATATCCATGGCGAAAACGGCCAGAGTTTTACCGCCGGCACTCTCTTTAACAGGCACCAGCACGCTTACCCAGGTTCCCCACCTGTCGGTGGATGGGGGAGTGATCAGGCTTTTTTGATCCGTGAAAGGTTTTTTGTAGGCAGCGGCAGCCTCGGCATATTCCTGACCGGGTGGCGAATAATCGGGCGAACCCGGAAGTTCCGAATCGAGCAGGAAGTAATATTTTCCATGGCTTTGGGTATACAGATACGCGAACCGGGCTTGTTTATTCTGATTCAGGATTTCCCGCAGAGCTGCTTTCAACTGTTGGTAAGCCGGTTTGGCGGTATCGCCGGGTAAAGCCGAAAGTTGGGCTATTTTATCGGCCGGCAGGGCGGCCACCACCGATTGCCCGATGCGCAGAACATCCCGGTGGTTCTGCTCCTGTATGGTAGTGTACATGTACCCAATAAAAGCCAGCCCGCCAATCAGAAGAATGCTGATGATTAAGAGTTCAGTGTAGGATGGTTTAATGCGCACATGAGTCATCGGCTAAAGTTTTTTATTCTTTCCACCTGGTGAATATTCAGTCGTCCTGATGAAAATACAATATTTATAAATCATGAAATGCCCCGGGTGGATTGAGACTGAAATCCCAGTTTTCGACCCGGTCATTCGTTAATACAATGATATTCAATGGATTTACTTCTTTCAGCAGGCTTCTGCTTTCAGGAAGAAACAGGCTTAGTTGGTCGGAAGTACGGAAATTCCATTACTCAGCCTTAACCCGGGATCAATTACTCAAAGTTAATGAATTATTGATTATCTCGAGCAATTTTGTTTTGCTAACGGGTTTGGTCACATATTCGCTGCACCCGGCTGCAATGGCCGCATTTTCGTCTTCGGTGGTTACATGGGCCGTGAGCGCAATAACGGGCAGGTCCGGCATAAATGTCCTGATTTGACGGGTGGCTTCGAAACCATCCATCAAAGGCATTTTGATATCCATCAGCACCAGGCGGATTTCCGGATGTTTCCTGCAGCATTCAACAGCCTCGAAGCCGTTTTCGGCCCTGATCACACTGTATGAAGCATACATCAGAACAATTTCGATGTATTTATAATTGGAATCATCATCTTCGGCAACCAGGATCAGGGGTTTTACGGGCAGCCCGCTTAGGGGTGGTGCCATGCTTTTTTGCGGGATGATGGAGGGATTTTCGGCCAGCGGAAGTGTGAAGTAAAAGGTTGAACCTTCGCCTTTCAGCGAGTCGACCCACAACTTGCCGCCCAGCAGTCGTACCAGGCCCAGGGCGATAGTGAGTCCCAGGCCGCTGCCTTCATAACCCCGGGTGGCGGATACGTCAGCCTGCATAAACGCATCAAAGATAAGGCTGAGGGCATCGGATTTAATTCCAATACCGGTGTCGTTGATAAAAAATTCAAAATCACCGCCTTTGATTTCATACCCAAAGGTAATGTTCCCGGAGGGGGTGAATTTCAGGGCATTGTCGAGCAGGTGGGTGAGTATTTTGCGGACCTTTTCAATATCGGTCTTTACAATGGGGTTGCCCGCGGCAGCCGGTTTGATGGCTTTGATGGTGACCCCTTTGAGGGTACAGTTTTCTTCGAAATCATTGTATATTTCATCCAGCAGTTTATCCAGGTTCGAAGGACGGCGGCTGATCTCCATGGTTCCCGAAACCAGCATGGAGATATCCATGTAGCTGGTTACGGTATTCAGCAGCCGCTTGCTGCTTTTTTTAATGATGCTGTAAAACAGTTCATTGTCCTCGGGAGTGGTGTCGGGGCTGAGCGACATCTCGCTGAAGCCGAGAATCCCGTTCAGTGGAGTACGTATTTCGTGGGAGATGTTATTGATAAAAGCCGTTTTCAGCTTGTCGCCGGCTTCGGCTTTCACCAGGGCCTGCTGCAGCTCAACGATGGATTTTTGGCGCTGTATCGACAGGCTCACCTGACCGGCAATGAATTCGAACATTTTGAGTTCACTCTCGCTGTAGGCATTTGGATTCTGGTAATCCTGCACCACGAAGGCTCCATAGGGTTTGCCGTTCACGGTTAAAGGAACCCCGAGCCATACTTCCGAATCGGAGCCTACCAATTCCACTTCCCCGCTTTCGAGCAAACGCTGAAAATCGTTGCGGCGGAGCAACATCGATTTATTATGCCTGATCAGGTAGCCGGTAAGTGACTTTGCAGCAGGCCAGCTGGTAATAACATCCTTTTCATCGTTACCATAGGCCGAAGTAAGCATGCCCGTGGCTTCACTGTAAAAAGCGACAAAGAAATTCCGGGTATCAATCAGCAAGCTGAGTTCGTTTTTGATCATCTCAAGCAATTGAGACAGTTCCGCGGTTTCGAACGCCTGTTTCGAGATGTTAAACAATACTTTCTGAATCATTTCACTGCGTTTCCGGTCGGTGATGTCTTCCTTCACCCCCAGGAAATGGGAAATTTCGCCATCCTGGTTTTTCAGGGGTGAAATGGTAGCCCGTTCCCAGTAGAGTTCCCCGTTTTTCTTGCGGTTATGAAATTCCCCTTTCCATTCGTTTCCCCCTTTGATAGTATCCCACATTGCTTTGTATTCCTCCTTCGGGGTTTCGCCCGAATTGAATATACGCGGATTTTTCCCAAGGAGTTCCTCGTTCGAATAACCCGAAAGTATGGAAGCAATCGGGTTGACATATTCAATAACTCCATCCAGGTTGGTAAGCACTATAGAATCGGGACTCTGTTCAACTACTTGTGATAGCTTTTGCAGTTCCTGCTCCGATTGTTTACGCTGGGTAATATCGCGCCCCACTACCACCATACCCCTTCGTTTTCCGTCGGCATCAAAACCAGGAATCTTGATAGTGTCAAAGATCAGGAAGGTTCCGTCAGGGCGGCGGATAGTTTCATCGCTTCGGACAGGGACGCCTTTTTGCCATGCAATTTCATCTGTTTCTTCACATTTCATAAAGGCTTCCCTGTAAAAGTCGCTGTAGGCAGCCAGTTCCGAATCTTTTTTGCCTTTATACTCAATGCCCTGCAAGCCAAACAGGTTCAGGTCGTAGTCGTTGGCTACCAGCCAGCGGCCTTCCCCATCCTTAAAGCATACAATGTCGGGCATGGCATTGATTAACGTACGCAACTGCTCTTCGCTGCTGAATAAAGCATTTTCTGACTGGGTTCGCTCATACATTTCCCTTTTCAGATCCTCAAGCAGCCTGCCCGAATGTATCCTTTGCTTTTCTAACTCCTGGTTGGCCTGTAAGAGTTTTTTCTCGGTTTCTTTGCGCGATTCAAGTTCCTGTTCCAGCGCCAGGGTACGGGATTGTACCATCTCCTCCATCTGGTTCATCCGGGTCTGTGCCAGTTTCTCTGCATTCCTGAGTTGAATCAGAGCGGTAGCCAGGGTCTTAATCTCGTATTCATCCACAGGTTCCGAAACAAAGGCTTCGGCCTTTATATTCAGCGCCTGGGCCTGGCTTTTGGTGTGAGAAACCGAGGGCGTTAAAATAATCAGTGGGATTTGTTTCAGCAAATCATCCGATTTCAGTAACTGCCAGGTATTGTACCCCTCCTCATCCCCGGTTTCGGGGTTAAGGATGATGAGGTCTGCCTTCTCGTCAGTGGGATTTTCGGTGCCGCCCGGGGCAGTGATAAAGCGGGCATGGGGGAAGGCTTCGGACAAGGCACGGCTGATGACCTGGAGGTCGGTATCATTGTTGGCGATGGTTACAACTTTAATCATAAGGAATGCAATTTTTTCAATTCGGTCAGGCAGCAGGTTCAGGTAAATTTAGTTTGAAACAGATGGTAATATCGCCACAATTATATGATTTTATTGGGTTTATCCGGGTAAAAGCATGCTCATTCCTCCAAATACCCGTAGGCCAGGCTGTGAGCGTATTCTCCTTTTCTGTGCGAATGATTGCCCTAAGCGATCTTCCATTTCGCAGGGGCAAGGGTTCTGAAACGGGAATGTGAACCATGCCATCAGTTTTCAACGGCTTGCGCAAATTGCCATCAAGGGGCTTTCCCATGGCCTGCCTACCGTATAAACCTTTCTTTTTCAGTACTCTCCTTTTGTCAACAGCCCGGAACTTCCCGGCCGCAGCCTTATCAGAGGGCGCTGTTCACTCTGATTCAGCGTACAAGGTACTCAGTTATGCAAAGATAATTAACTAAACACGTATATTTTTATATTTTATTTTTTTTCGGCCCGCACGGCGGGGGGTTAAAGGTTAAAGGTTAAAGGTTAAAGGTTAAAGGTTAAAGGTTAAAGGTTAAAGTG
>CAIPFN010000083.1 GCA_903864265.1 uncultured Bacteroidales bacterium
AGATTGGGGGACAAGGGGACGGGGAGATGGGATTGATGAGATTGAGGGGATTGAGGGGAGTGAGGGGATTGATGAGAGTGAGGGGATTGAGGGGATTGAGGGGATAGATGGGATTGATGGACGACCGGGAGAAGGGGCGACAAGGCGACAGGGAGACAAGGCGAAGGGGAGACAAAGAATAAAAGAGGGCTTGGAGAACTCATATGACCCGATTTTAAACCCATCGAATTCGATGCTTTTAAACATGAAACTGGTCAGAATAGCTTTACTCTAAATCCTTAAAAATGGAAAGAGGTAGCTGATGGCCGACGGCAATTAGCCAAACGAAATAATTGCGTCCCTTTATCAGGAAAAACTTGAGATAACTCATTAAAATAATAGTATTTATGAAAAACGAAATTCTGAACCGTTTTCTTCAATATGTCGCCATCGACACTCAAAGCGACGACAATTCAACTACATTTCCCAGCACGGCGAAACAATCCGACCTGCTGAAGCTGCTGCGCGGACAACTGGAAGCCTTTGGCCTTACGGATGTCAGCATGGATGCAAACGGATACGTGATGGGCACCCTGCCCTCCAATACAAACAAAAATGTGCCGGTTATCGGTTTTGTGTCGCACGTCGATACCAGCCCCGACATGAGCGGAGCCAATATTAAACCCCGGCTGGTGGCGGATTACGATGGACAGGATATCATCCTCAGCCAGGAAAAAAATATAGTGATGTCGCCTGTTGATTTCCCTGAACTGAAGGACTACCTGGGACAAACGCTGATAGTTACCGACGGAACCACCCTGCTGGGCGCCGACGACAAAGCCGGCATTACCGAAATAATGGCCGCCATCGAATACCTGGTTCAGCATCCGGAAATAGAGCACGGGACCTTAAAAGTAGGATTTACCCCCGACGAAGAGGTAGGCCGGGGTGTCGATTTCTTCGATGTTAAAAAATTCGGTGCCGACTTTGCCTATACCATGGATGGCGGCGCCATTGGCGAACTGGAATATGAAAACTTCAATGCAGCCGGGGCTAAAGTGATCATTCAGGGCCGGAATATCCATCCCGGATATGCCAAAAACAAGATGAAAAACGCCATACTCATGGCTACCGAGTTCAACGCCCTGTTGCCGGTAAACGAAAGACCTGAGTTTACGCAGGACTACGAAGGCTTTTTCCACCTGATTAAAATGGAAGGAACGGTCGAGAATTCGTTTGTACAATACATTATCCGTGACCACGACCGTCCGAAGTTCGATCTGAAAAAGCAGTTATTTATAGATTGTGTAGCTTTTATGAACAAGCGTTACGGCGAAGGAAGTTTCACTCTCGAAATGAAGGACCAGTATCACAATATGCGCGAAATGGTCGAGCCGGTGTACCATGTGGTGCAAACCGCCCACGATGCTATGACAGAACTCGGCATTGAACCCAAAGTAGTCCCCATTCGCGGGGGAACTGACGGTGCCAGGCTTTCCTACATGGGGCTTCCCTGCCCGAATATTTTTGCCGGCGGCCACAATTTCCACGGTAAAATGGAATATGTTCCGCTCGAATCTATTGTAAAAGCCACTGAGGTGATTCTTAAAATAGTGGAACTTTACACACTTAGGAGCCCGGCCCTGTAAAATCGAAAATACGGCAAAGGGCCCGAAACCTGGCAGACTTCTGAGTTCTGTCAGGTTTCTCTTTTTAAAGATTGCTGTTGATGCCTTTCCCCTTTTCTGCAACCGCTTTTCGAGTACTTTTGTATCTGTTTTTCCTATCTGTATGATTTTCCCGAAAACACATATTACCCTGCTGTTTATACTGTTTACCACTATTCATATCGGCCTGGCACAACAAAAACCACTGAAAATCACCGTCCGCTCCGCCGACAAAACCACCCTTCCGGGGGCAACGGTTCAATTGAAGAACCGGGCGGATTTAAGCAGGGTGGCTTCAACCACTAACGGGGAGGGCATGGCGGTTTTTAACCGTTTACCGAACGGCATGTATTCCTTAAATATTTCCTACATCGGCTTTAAGCCTGTTGATACCTTGCTGAGAATCACCTCTGTGGCCAGGAATTTTGAATTTGTGATGACTTCCGGATCGGTCACGCTCGAAAAGGTGGAGATTGTGGCAAAGCGGCCGCTTATCCGGCAGGACGGCGATAAAATGGTCATTGATCCCGCTCCCCTGGTAAATACCGCCACCAATACCCTCGAAGTGCTCGAAAGCACCCCCGGCTTATATGTGGACCCCGATGGAGGCATTTTCCTGAACAGTTCGACGGCAGCCGTTATTTACATTAACGGGCGGGAGCAAAAAATGAGCAACGAGGACATTTCAACCATACTGCGCAGCCTGCCTCCCAACTCTGTCGAAAAAATTGAAGTACTCCGTTCCCCCTCTACCAAATACGATGCAGCCAGTTCGGGTGGTATCATCAATATTGTGTTGAAAAAAGGAGTGAAAATAGGCCGCTCCGGATCGGTAAACCTGGGAATGAACCAGGGCGTTTATGGCAACCGCTTCCTTGGTTTCAGCCTGAACAACAGCGGGAACAATACCACCTCATACCTGAACTTCAACTTCAGCATCAACAGGCAGCTTGATGAGCTGAATTCTATACGTTACCTGGATGCAGGCTCACAACTTATACAGTCATCCCAGACCCGCAACCGCAGCACACCGCTATTCCTGGGATATGGAGTCAATTATGAAGTAAAGCAAGGCATCTCTCTTTCGTACGACGGAAGGATTAATGCAGGCTTGCGCAACACTGACACGCATAACCGGAATGCGGGCCATTCGGCCGAAAACATCCTGCTATCCGAAAGCGATAACTTTACCGATAGTCATTCGCGGTTTCTGAGCCTGCAGCAGGATTTTGGCATGATGATAAAATTCGATACGCTTGGCTCCGGGCTGGATACCAAACTCAGTTACAGCTACAGCCGCAACAGCTCGGAACAGGATTACCACACGGATCTGCTGTTTCCCTCTGACACCACTTTTTCAGGCAACGGCAACAACCTGCAAAACCGTCATTTCCTGGTATTGCAATCCGATCTTACCTATGGTCTTCCGTTTAAATTAAAACTTGAAACCGGCATCAAGAGTTCATGGCAACAGCTTGGGAGCAGCTCTGGCTATTTTGTTGATATAAACGGACAGCCATTTAAGGATCTGCAAAGAACCAATGCATTCCGGTATATCGAAAACATCAATTCAGTCTATGCGCAGGCTTCGCGGCTTTTGTTTGCCGGCTTGAATTTAAAAGCAGGCGTACGCTTGGAACAGACCTACATGAATGGGCACCAGGCCCTTCCCGGCGACACCAGTTTCCTGGTAAACCGCGCCGATTTGTTCCCTTATGTTTACCTCAGCCGCAGGGTGTTAAAAATCATGGGCGCCGAACTGTTCGGCTATATGATTTACCGGAAAACCATCAGCCGTCCGGGCTACCAGGAGCTCAATCCCTATATACGCTTTGTGGATCAGTTTCTGTACGAATCCGGGAACCCTGCTCTTGAACCTCAGTTTACCGATAATGTGGAACTCAATATCAGCTACGACGATATGCCTGTTTTTGCCATAGGGCGGAATATTACCCGGAATGTTTTCTCCAGCGTAATGTACCAGGATCATCTGCATGAAAATGTACTGGTACGCACCTACGACAATTTGGGAACGAATACAGATACCTATTTCAGGGGGATGGTCGGGATACCTCCCGGAGGCAGATATTTCTTTGCGCTGGGAGCGCAGTATAACCTGAGTGAATACGACGGAATGTACGAAAATCAACCTATGAAATACTCGCGCGGCAGCTGGCGCTTCTTTACCTTCCAGTCGCTGACCCTGTTTACAGAAACCAAACTTACCGTCAACGGTTTTATGATGGTAAACGGGCAGTGGAATTTCTATGAGATGAAAAACTTCGGACAGCTGAATATAGGGCTTACGCAGACCCTGTACAATAAAAAACTATCCATCAGCCTCAATGCCAGGGATATATTAAAAACCATGCTCACGGAATTTGCTTTTAACCAGGGTGCCGTCAGCAGTTCGGGCGACCGCTATTCCGACAACCGCAGGTTTGGAATCAATATCCGCTATAATTTCGGCCTCAAAAAGAAAGACGAAAAAAAAGGCCTGCCCACCTTCGAAGTCCCTGAATTATAACTTGCCTAAACCAAAAATGCTGAATTCCAGAGGTTAATGAATGACCCTTATAATTGTTGTCATTTTTTCCTGTTACCTTTAACCCACATCCCACATCCCACATCCCACATCCCACATCCCACATCTATTTATTTCTATTTCCCCAAGCAACTATTCCCAAAACCGGTGTCTGACAATCACAACGCATGGATAAGGAGTTCAAATTAATCGAAGCCTGCCTGGCGGGAAAGCGGAAAGCTCAGAACGAGCTTTACAAGCGCTTTTCCCCGCCCTTATTCGGTATTTGCCTCCGCTATGCGGCCAGCCGCAGCGAAGCCCAGGATTTGTTACAGGAAGGCTTTATCAAGATTTTCCAGGGTCTGCCTTCCTACGAAAACAAAGGATCTTTTGAGGGCTGGATGAAACGGATCATTGTCAATAATGCCCTCAACCATATCCGCAATTCAGCTAAGCTGCCCTTGTTTTCCGATTTTATGGATGCGGACAATATGCCCGATACTGCTCCGGAACCGGATGAACCGGCCTCGCCTCCCGATACCGAAACCCTGCTGAAGCTTATCCAGGAACTTCCCGAAGGCTACCGCATGGTTTTTAACCTCTATGTTTTTGAGGATTACACGCATAAAGAAATTGCCGAAACCGCCGGTATCAGCGAGAATACTTCGAAAACCCAGCTTATGCGGGCCCGAAATCAGCTTCAAAAAAAATTAAGCACATTCCAGCCGCAACTCCATGAAAGAGAATAAAGATATACATCCTGTTGACAAACTGTTCCGACAGTCGCTGGAAGGCTATAGCCCCCCTCCTCCGCCTTCGGTATGGAAAAGCATCAGAGCCAAAAAGCCAAATCTAAATCCCTCAGCGGGGAAATGGCTTATAGGTTCCGCAGGCTTTTCCGTTCTCGCTGTGGCTGTGATGATGGCAGCCGCCTGGTTCCTATACAAATCGCATGTTTCCGGGCCATCCAAAATTCTGCAGCATATCGCTGTTCCGGCTATCATGAACGACTCAGCTGCTGCCGAAAATCCAGCCGCTAAAACAATACCTCTTCCAGAAGGACGACATACGGATACAACAGCAAGCCCTTCCAAAGCCGCTGAATCGCGCAACTATAGTTACCATTCCGCCATAACGCCTGCTTTAATTTCCGGCAAAACCGCCATGCAAAAACCGGAAAAGGTCACAGAAATCGAAACGAATGAACCAAATATTAAAAAGAATGAACCAAATATTTTGACTTCAACAACATCTGTAAAAACCGATCTCATCCTTCCGGAAGTCCCTATTGGTGTGGCTGATAGCGGCAGTAACAAAAAAAATGTTTTAACATTTGACAAAGGAAGTGGGAAAAAGCCTGTCCTGGCAGTCGATTCAAATGAACTGAACAATGCTTTGCCATCTGGCAAAACCTTTTTTGAAACCACACCTCAAAAGCCGGATGGAATTACTCAGGCTGGGTCTTTAAAGGAAGAAAAAGCTAATGGCATTCACCCGGCTCCATCTTCCTCTCCTGCCAGCTTGCCTGAAAACGGGAATGCAGGTAAAACCAACAGTTTGCCCGGGCGAACGCTTGCCAATGTGACTGAGGCTGAGAATAAACAGCAGCCTTCAGGCATGGCAGAACCCAATATTCCCACAGGGCATAAAAAGCTGACCCAAAACCTGCTGTGGCAGGCGGGGATTTCAGGAAATGCAGGCCAGGTTTACCAGAAGCAAAGGAATTCAAACCTTGCCTGGGGGGGAATGATAACAGGCGGCATCTGGAACACAAAGCTGAACGCGGGCGTTGAAACAGGGCTGATGCTCATCGCTTACAAGGATTACGGCTCAGTTGAAAACAACAGTATGCTGACAGAAATAACCTACAAACAGGATACAACCTGGAGCATGCAGGATTCAGTTCCGGTAATTACAACTGATACCATTATCAGGCATACGGCATTTAAGGATACGCTGCTCTATAAATACAATTATACCTACCTGCAAATTCCATTTCTGATCACAAAGCAGCTTGCCAGCTTCGGTAAATTTTCGCTCAACATGAAGGCAGGAGCTATTGCTGGGTTTAAACTTTCGAAAAAGGAATCCGTCACCCATACAGCACCTGCAGGGCTGGGTGAAATAGTCAGCAGCACGGACAAAAATTACAGCCGCCTGAATGTAAGCTGGCAGCTGTATATCGCACCTGAGCTGAAGTGGGATCTTTCCGGTAACTGGTCGGCGGAAGTATCTCCGGTAGCCATACTTTTCCTGAATAATCTGTACGAAAAGAAAAACAGACCCGCTAATCTCCCCTTCAGCATTCAAATTACAGCCGGGTTCAAATACACGTTCAAATAATTTGTATATTTGAGGATGCAACCATTCACCCAAACTGTGTCTTATCAGAAAAACATATAATAGTTAATTTGTAAAATTATGAAAGCACACAAACTACTTTTCTTGTTCCTACTGATCTTCTGGAGCATGGCCGCTTCTTCGCAAAGCGTTTCAATCCACGTGAGCGGCCACGTAATCGATCAGCAATCCCAGCTACCCGTTGGCAATCACATGGTAGCTGCGGCGGTGTATCCTGATAGCCTGGGCTGGAATTTGCCCTTTTCGGATTCTACCCTTACCGACGCCTCTGGCATGTATTCAATGAATTTCATCATTCCGTTTACACCCGGCACTGTTACATTCTTTACGGTTGGGACCCCCGACTGCACGAATACATGGATACAGGAAGTGCTGGCCTTTTCGCCAAACCTGACTAATTTCACTGCCAATTTTTCCATTTGCACCGACAGCATTCCGCCTCCTTCGCCTTGCCAGAATTACATTTTGCCAGGCGGAGTTCAAGGACTGACGGTTTCGCTGCAGGGAGGAATTTACAATGGCCTGGCAGCGTCCTATTTCTGGAATATGGGAGATGGAACTTCCATCATAGGTCAGAATGTGACGCATACCTACCCTCAGCAGGGTGTTTACAACGTTATACTGCAAACCGTTACTCCCGATAACTGTTCTTCAGTATCCGCCTATACGGTGGTGCTGATGGATTCCATCAACCCGCCTTCAAACTGTGAAAATTATATCACGGCCGGAATACAGGGTCTTATCGTTTCATTCCATGGCAATATGGTGAACGGGCAAGCAGCTTCCTATACCTGGGAACTGGGTGACGGAACCACGTCCATCGGCCCGAATGTGACACATACCTATGCCCAGCAAGGCTTTTACAGTGTGTCACTACAAACTATCACAACTGATAGCTGCATGGCGTTTTCCACCTACGCATTATTTTTAGGCGACACCCTCAATGGCGGATGCACCACCTACTTTGTAGTAACGCCTTCTGTCAATCCTTTCGAAAAAGAGTTCCATTGCATCATGCCTAACACCCTTCCCGTTGTCACCACCTGGGATTTTGGTGACGGCGGGGTATCCACAGGATTAAATCCGGTTCATACCTATTGCTGTTTCGGCACCTACATGGTTCAGCTCACCACTACCAACAACCTGGGTTGCACCGCCACCTATACGGCTCCTGTGGTTGTATCACCCGATTCAACCGGCAACCTGGCAATCAGCGGACAGGTTTTTGCCGGCAACAACTGGCTTGCCCAGGGTAATGTAACGCTCTTCGGCACAGATCCTGCCACCGGGTATTTCTTCCCGGTTCAGAACACATATATCGATTCTGCAGGCTATTACAATTTTCAGAATGTAAGCCAGGGAACTTATATCATCCTTGCTATTCCTGCACCGGATTCCATGCCAGCAGGCCAATTCCTTCCAACCTTCTATGGAAACGTTATTTTCTGGGAACAGGCTACTGCCATAACCCTCGGAACACCTGCGAATCCCTACAATATTTACCTGGTAAGCTTCGACAGCATCAATGGCGGTACAGGAGTGATTTCGGGCCAGTTGCTGGGTGGAGGGAAATCCATGTTGACAGCCGGACAGGAAGTACTTTTGCTCGATGCTTCGGGCAACCCGGTGAGAGTTGCCTATACCAACGCTCAGGGTCAGTTTACCTTTACATCCCTGCCTTTCGGTGAATATAAAGTGAACCCGGTAATCACCGGTACCACAACTTTTCCAACCCTGGTTACCCTGAACACCGGCAATCCCTCTGCCACGGTAATTATGACGGTTGA
The DNA here is from genome assembly GCA_903864265.1 of uncultured Bacteroidales bacterium. Lineage (GTDB taxonomy): Bacteria > Bacteroidota > Bacteroidia > Bacteroidales > UBA4417 > UBA4417. The sequence continues at coordinate 8,319 of CAIPFN010000083.1, forward strand.
GGGGCATACCATCACAGGCATCAGCAAAGGGAATCAGGTGGATATGATTGAAAACATTTATCCAAACCCTGCGGTGAGCGACATCTCTGTAACTATTAAATCAATGGGCTTCATGAAGCTCCGGATTATGGATGCCAGCGGTAAAACAATATCAGTCCAAAATTATACGATTCCTGCCAACGGTAAACGGCTAAGCATACCGGTAGCTGGCCTTGTGCCTGGGCTTTATTTTCTTCTGATCCAGGATGAAAAGGGAAATACTTCATCCAGACGATTCGAGAAAAACTAGGCTGAATCAGGTTAATAAATCTATTTTCCGGTGTACAAAAGGCTGCCTTTTCGGTGGCCTTTTGTCGTTTTGGTCTCCTTCCGGAAAATGAACCTCTGAAATCATGGCATTACTTTTAAAAGTAGGGGCATAAATGAAAAATTCCTGATTCAAAGTATCCTATCTTTAGAGGTATTATTTTTGAAAGGCTTGTAACGTTTGAATAACATCCTGATAGCAAGTGAAATTATACTTTGCTGCGCAGATACCCACGCTTCTATGTCTCGGATACATCTGTCGAAAAACCTATATTAGCCCGTTCCCTGCCTCCTGTAAATTAAGGAAATGAGGCAAATGCATGTTCCTGGGTGTTGCCATAAGTACAAATTTTCTTAGCTGGGACCGGCATTAGAAAAATATGTTAGCGGTTCTTGGACGGAGGTATGTGCGGCAGGCATGTGCGTAGCAATACACAGCAACGACAAATGCCAGGACTTGTGCCATCTTTCATGCCTTGTATTGCGAGGAAATACCTCCGTCATAGAAACGCAACATATTTTTAT
>CAIPFN010000084.1 GCA_903864265.1 uncultured Bacteroidales bacterium
AATGTTAAAATAAAAAATTAATGGGTTTAGCCCCGATGTCCAACAGCAATGGAATAAATTTCATAAAAATCAGGATACCGTTTCATCCGGTTTACAAGGTATTTTTATGCGGGAATACGCAATGCAGTTCGGAATTAATATTACCTTCGATATGCTTTTCAGGGAGAACCATTCCATAGGCAAAAAGGCTTTTCAGCTGAATCGGAAGCAGGAATATACTTTTGAATATGCGGCCTGAATATACATATACAACCAAAGCCATACTCTCCTATGAAAACCACGAACTACCTGGATAAGTCTTTTGGTCCTGTAGGATCATCGGCAGGCATTTTTTTATTTGCTGCCGGAATATTTACAACCTATATTTCCTTTTATGGTCTGCTACTGATTCTGATCGGCGGCTTCCTGGGTTTCACTTCAAGCTGCTGCACCATTGATTTTGAACGAAAAAGGATTAAATTTTCGGATAATTTATTCGGCTTTATAAAAACGGGTAAATGGATTGTAATTGATCCCGGGATGAAACTGGGTATAAATGAATCGAATATTCAATGGCGGGCCTATAGCAGGGGAAATCGTTCAATCGAAATAGATGACAATGATTTCAGGCTGATACTATTTGATGCCGAAGGGTATGCCATTATGCCCGTGCAGAAGGCCGACACATTGGAATCGGCCAGGGCCAAACTCGAAATACTTATCGCTAAACTGCAGATCAAAGCGATAGGATAGTTCGGGCTTTTGGGGAATAGCACCCAGGGGCTTTGGGAGGCAAATGGGAAAAGGTTAAAGGTTAAAGGTGAAAGGTTAAAGGTTAAAGGTTAAAGGTTAAAGGTTAAAGGGGAAAGGGGAATGGGGAATGGTTAAAGGCGAAAGGTTAAAGGTTAAAGGTTAAAGTAAAATATGAATGGAGAAAGGCTGATAATTAAGGCTTTGAGGCTGGGGGTTTGAGAATAAAATCATTTTGAAAGCAAGAAAAATAAGTTTCTATAGAAAAACACCGTACCTGCTACGCATTATTTTGTACCTTAGGGAATAATTGATTGTACGACTGCTTTTTTATTATCACACTGCCGGCATGATTACGGACAGGAGAGCACTGATCAATCTTAAATAAAAAGAGGGTGAAGTTGAGCATTTTTACATATAAATCCTGCTCTCCTGCTTAGTCTCTTAATCTCAATCTTCAGTTAAGTTATTTCAGAAGATCATTCATTTTTTTAACCGCAGAATCTTTAGCATATGTGTTTTTCGGCTGGGGCAAGTTTTACAGGAGGCATAATCATTTCGGTCATAGGTGTTGCTACCCTTACCCGGGTTCATAAACCCTCGCAGCTGGTATTTGCCTGTATCCCCTTGTTTTTTGGAGTCCAGCAATTTACCGAAGGCATGGTATGGTTAAGCATTAATGTCCCGGAATATGCAGGGTATCAAAAAATGGCATCACAGCTGTTTTTATTTATGGCCGATGCCCTCTGGCCTTCTCTAATACCTTTATCGGTATTGCTGATGGAGGAAAATGTCCGAAAACGGAAATCATTATGGTTATTGCTAATGGCGGGCCTTATTGTGTCAGTTTATTATGCTTTCTGCCTGATATTTTTAAATGTGACACCGCGTATTATGGGTTATCATATTAAATATTTTACCGATTTCCCCGAATCACTGGCTATACCGGCTTTAGCCCTGTACCTGCTTGCCACTCTTCCCCCGCTTTTTATTTCAAGTATTAAACGGGTATATATTATGGGCATGCTGATGTTTTTTTCCTGCCTGGTCACGGCGATATTTTTCACCCAGTTTCTACTTTCGGTATGGTGTTTTTTCGCAGCATTCATCAGCGGGGTTATCTACTGGATATTAAGTGAATCGAAAAAGAAATTCCATTCAGGGAAGTTGGATTTATTAAGATCCAGGTACATATCTCTCGAAGAATAAACGATAAACTGCGGGCCTTCTATTTCGCCATTGCAATTTCAACCATTTCCCACCTTTATCATCACTTATGTGAAATAAATTACGGATGATAACTCCCTGTTTCTCTAAAATATTATTCCATCATTAAATCCTCTTAATGTGGAAAAGGGGGATAATTTCGCCCTTCAGGGTTCCGTTAGGCAGAATATGGATAAGGAATCATAGAAAAACAGCATTCATAGTGCCTACATGGAGGGAAAGTAGTATCTTTGAGCACTTTACAAAATCAGGAGTACGGATATAAATTCCATAGGCTCCCCCCGGCTGCGGATACGCAGTTGAATGAAAGCAAAAATCACCGCGAACATTGATAACAAAGTCAAGGGCCTGGTAGATAATATACCAGGCCGGAAGCTAATTTGAACTAATTTTTTTATGAATACTTTTGAAAATTTCAACCTGTCGAAACAACTGCACTCCGCCCTGGATGAACTGGGATTCGAAACGCCTACCCCCATTCAAACCGAGGCTTTTCCTGTAATCCTTTCGGGAAAGGATGTGGTAGGTATAGCACAAACCGGTACCGGGAAAACACTTGCATACCTGCTTCCCATCGCACAGGACTTAAAATTTTCGAAACAGCTTAATCCCCGGGTTTTAGTGCTGGTTCCAACCCGCGAACTGGTGCTGCAGGTGGTTGAGATGACCGAAAGCATAACCAAGAATCTGAATCTGAGGGTTTTGGGTGTTTATGGAGGCATCAATATTCATACACAGAAACAAAGAGTATCACAAGGCTGCGATATACTCATAGCCACCCCAGGCCGCTTGTATGATCTGGCGCTGAGCGGGGCTTTACAGCTGAAAGGCATTAATAAATTAGTGATTGACGAGGTGGATGTCATGCTGGATCTCGGATTTCGTTTCCAGTTAACCAACATCTTTGAACTACTTCCGGCCCGAAGGCAAAACATCATGTTCTCGGCCACCATGACTGAGGAAGTTGCAGCCCTGATCGACGACGATTTTGTCACTCCTTCAAAGATTTCCATTGCCATCAGTGGTACTCCCCTCGAAAATATAGCGCAACAATGTTACGAAGTGCCTAATTTTTATTCGAAGGTGAACCTGCTATCGCATTTACTCACTGATAAGCAGGAATTCGGGAAAGTTCTGGTATTTGTTTCCAACAAAAAAAGCGCCGACAGGTTATTCAAAGCTCTGGAAGAAAAACATGGAACCGAAACCTGTATCATACATTCCAATAAAACGCAGAATTACCGTTTCAGGTCCATACAGGAATTCGATGAAGGCAAAAACAGGATATTGGTGGCTACGGATATCATGGCCCGCGGACTCGACCTGGAAAAGATCACCCACGTTATTAACTTTGACACTCCCGCTTTTCCCGAAAATTACATGCATCGCATAGGTAGAACCGGCAGGGCGGAACAACTGGGAAAATCAATTTTATTTTATACCGAAAAAGAAGAGGAGTCGAAGGAGGCTATCGAAAGCCTGATGGCTTATAAAATTCCGCTGATAGAATTCCCCGATGAAGTTGTGATTTCAAAAGAACTCACACCCGAAGAACGGCCTGAAACAAGCGATAATAAAAACCCTCACCGCAACGAAGGAAAAGAAATAAAAGGGCCTGGCTTTCATGAGAAAAAGGAAAAAAACAAGAAAACCAACCAGGGCGGTTCCTATAAGAGAGAATTAGCTGCTAAATATAAAAAGCCGAAGACAAAAGGAGATAAAACATTCAAAGGACGGGATAAGAAACGCTAAACCGGCAGTAGCCTGACAGGAAGGTCGGCGGTTTCGGCTTTAAAAGGTCTTGTTTTTTGGCGGCCGGACCGGGAAATCATTGGATTCTGAACGTTTGGCTCCTTATACCATCTTAGAGGGTGCCCTGGAGTACACTAATTGACGCTATTAACGATTTTAAATTATCTGTCCTTACAGATATTGGTATGCTTCAGTTATAAATTTACAACTGAAGTGCCGCATTACATTGAAACAAAACAGACTGAACCTGGCTAAAGCTTTGGCAACAGTTAAACCGAATCCTTCTGACTTAGCCTTAAACTCAACCTTATACCGGGGATTAACCAAATCACTTTTGTCAGCCAATAATTTATGCAGTCCCTTATGGGATTTTCACTCCTGCTTATCTATCTTTACTGCAATATGCTGGCATGGCCGGTATGTCGCACAGACTATTATATATCAGGTATTTAATCACCCAAGACTGCTATCTGGCGGACCCACAGGAATATGAATATTAAATTACCTTCCGGAATATGGCCCGGACACAGGTTGGCAATCAAAGGGCGGAAAATATTTTTCACTAATTTTGAGACCCTCGACTAACTAATCATTCATGATCAGGAAACTCGTAATTCTGTTTTTAGTAATTCTTCTGCCGGCCAGAGTCCTAAGCCAAAGATTGTATGCCGGATTGAAAACATCGGCAAACGTTTCCAATATAAGGTCAGAACATAAGGACCTTTTTGAACCTGATATTAGAGGCGATTTTGCTTTTTACCTTAAATACTTTCTCAACAGATCTTTTTATATAAGCCCCGAAATTCAGTATTCCGCACATGGTTTCTATTCGGAATATTACGATATTATAGTCAGCCATCCCCATCCGAATGTTATAGGATTTACAAGGTATTTACGGCGCGATGATTATTATCTGCAGTATATAAAAATGCCTTTGCGCATGGGAATTAAACCTTTCGGAAGCGCAATTGATATTCAGGCCGGATTTTACCTGGCATATCTGCTGAACGCCAGGTTACGAACAAACAAAGATTTCATACAGAAAACCTCCAATATCACCGGTGAGTTTGAAACCATTGATTTCGGCTGTTCATTTGCCATACTGTATGAATCGAAAAGCGGCTTTAATTTTGGTGTTCAGATTGATCCGGGTATCAGAAGCGTTCTGAAACAAGCCTTGTCCAAATCCACCAATTTCAACTATTCCATCGGCATAGGGTATACCTTTGGCAAATAGCGAAGCCGTTAAATCCATACTGATCGGAGCAGCCTTGCCTGGGAGTAGGAAAGAACTGATTCGTTGGGCAGTATTTTGAAAAACTTATTTTTTAAGAAGGCTTTATGTCAGGCTATCGATTTACTGAATTAAGCTGCATTCAACTGCTGGCCTGAACCACAGGTCCGGAGCA
>CAIPFN010000085.1 GCA_903864265.1 uncultured Bacteroidales bacterium
AACAATTCATATAGTTACGATTTCCTATTGACTTTGGAAGTTTTTAGTCTGGTAAGATTTTCAAGATCTGTTCGTAGTATCGAACATCTTTTGGATAACAAAATTAAATCCTGTGTTATAATGCTGCAATAGCACAAAAGTGTCATTTTTCATTGCAGCTTTGCTCTTATAGTTTATATATGAATTGAGCTGAAATGATTAATAAGAAAAAAGCATCATTTCCCCTTTGAGAAAGGCTTTGTGAAATACGAAAAGTATGGTGCAGAATGAATCTCCCTATCGCTAGCGTACGAGGCATTTAAGCGGAATTTCATTTTCATTTGCCGCAAGCGGCGAGTAATTTACTCATAAAGATTAAAAAGCCCTATAGTGAGGAAATAGATTTCGGCCGGTCACCACTGATTTAAAATGATCAACTCTGTATAAAAGTATTGGCTCTGCTATTATACTCAATGGCCTTTTAAAGACAACCGGAATGCCGCCATTTCCTGATTGTTGCGTACTACAAGGACATCGCCAACCAACACCGGATGGTTCCAGGTTTTGCCTTTAATCGCAGGGATCCTTACGAGCTCCCTGAAATGTTCAGGATTCGCCTCCACCAATGCCAGTTCACCTTTTTCTGTTAACAATAGCAACAAATCCTGATCTGCCAGGAGCAGCAGCCATCCGCGATAAGGATCACCTTTCCACTTGCATTTGCCATCGCTGATGTCGGTGCATGCAATCCGCGGACCATCGAAGCCGTAAGTATAACCTTTATGGATAACGAAGTCATTGAAGTTAAGTATCATCTCCGCTGATTTCCAAAGTTCCTTAACAACCCATTCGCCATGAGTATGAGTTACCGAAATGCGACAAACTCCTTTTGCTTCGCCGGCAAGCAGAAGATTTCCTTCTGAAATCACTGCAGGTTGCAGAATCCTGTCATCCAAGGGCCATGAATATTTCCAAAACGGCTTCCCGTTTGCCGGATTCACGCTAAGTGCGCCGGATTGACTCATCAGGAGTACCTGCAAAGTACTGTCGATCGTAATCAGATGCGGTGAACTAAAACTATTCCCGCCATCAGGTCCAAACCATCGTAGCTTACCGTTTGCAGCATCGTAGGCAGCGAGTTTGCCCGAAAGGGCTACGATAACTACATCATTGACAATTAAAGGTGAGCTTGTAAAGCCCCAGGGCAGGGCTTTCACACCGGCATCGGAAGCTGCATTGCGCGACCAAACCTGGGTTCCGGAAAGTGCATCAAGCACATTAAGTATTCCTGTCGCGCCTAATGTATACACATGACCATTGCTGAGTGTTGGAGTTGCACGTGGGCCAGCGCCTGCATGTGAGTCCCAGAATCGCGCTGAATCACTATGCCTCCACACAGGCTCACCGGTATTCAACTTGTAGCAGGTAACCATCTCGTATTCTCCCCGCTGTTCCTGGGTATAAAGCAAATTCCCCTGGACTGCAAAGGATGAGCAACCCGGCCCAATTGACCGGCGCCACATTTCAACCGGTGGTGATTTAATCCAATCAGTCTTTATCTTCACTCCATGAATGATACCATCCCGGTTACGTCCACGGAAGCCGGGCCATTCGGCTTCAGCTTTTATTGATGCTGAATTTGCAGGCATAGGTTTGAGTTTATTACTGTCCTTTGCAAGCAAGCGTTCCTCTGATGTTTTGGACCATCTCCATGCAAAATCCTGGTGGGTTTCGCCATCCATTCCATCTGTCCGGAGCAATGCCCAGAACCCAGAAGCAAGCAGGATGGTAGTTACCATGCTTACCCGACGGGGTACGATGGCGAGGTGCTGGCAGGCTACCGCCCAAACAACAAAAGCCAGACTTAATACCGGGATGGAATATACTGCAAACATTAATCCCATCATCGTTGTAGAAATTGATATGTGGATGATACGGGAAGTTGCAGCCAGTGAAATTATCATCGTAACAATAGCAGCCCATCGCTCAAACCGTGGAGCGCGGCTGAAAAACGCCCACCATACAACAATAGCCAACCCACCAAGGAGCGCTCCAAAAACTCCGGTAATAGTAACAGTATCTCCTGGCGCAACAATTGGGATACCAAAACGAACCAACCATTGAAGGATTACAATAATTATGCCCGGCCAAAGCCTGAGCGGTTTCTTTTGAGCTGGGTTTGTCATGTTATCACTATTAGCATTCATTTGTGCTATTATTTGAATTATAGTAAGAACAATATAAATGAACTTTTAAAACTACAATTTTGCAAAACAGACAATAGCCGAAAACACTCAATAAGAGGAAGATTAAGTTGTAACCTTCCACACTAATATGAAGCCAAATATACAAAATATTTTAAATGTTTTTCAACATACATGTTCGATTTAAGTGGTGAAGAAGTAAGGAAACCAGCACCTGAAAATGAAAGTTAATGCATTGCTAAAAACCAATTGGATCGTTCGAAATAAAAACAAATGTTCTCTTCCAGGAATTTAGCGGGTTTTACTTGCGGATACCGGGTTATTAAATCCTGGAAATCGGTTTCCATGAGGGGTTGTTAATTTCCGGGAAGTATTTCAGAATTGCAAGCCATTACCCTTAACGTTTCACATACAAAAGTGAAACCCCTACACGTAATGTAAACGGGCTTTTTACTTTTCAAATTGTGGAGCTGCCGGGCGTCCCCTCCTTCACAAGGCTGGGTCGGGATAAAATTCTCCTCCCGGCAGCTATGCCATAAATGCGAAAGGCCGGAATTCCTTCGGAATTCCGGCCTAAATGTTGCCTGTGGAGCTGCCGGGAGTCGAACCCGGGTCCAAACAAGCAGCAAAACCGCTTTCTACATGCTTAGCCTTTAGTTGATTGTCGGGCAACGACCGGCAAAAAGCCACCCAATCCCTGCCTTATTCCCTATGGTTTTCGAGCTGCCGTCAGGACTCCGGCAACCTTATCCTTCCCTTTTCGATGCCCTTGAGCGGGACGCCGGATGGCGAGGCTTCCCGGAGGACAATTAGCAGGTTAATACTGTGATTAAGCGGCTAATGCGTAATCGTAATTGTTGCCATTTAGTTGGCGCGGGTGTTTGGTTTTAACGGGCCATTCACTCAAA
>CAIPFN010000086.1 GCA_903864265.1 uncultured Bacteroidales bacterium
CATTCTCCTCGGCAGTGTGGATTGGAAAGTGGTTTTATAAAACAGACGTACGTTCCCATGGAAGCGGAAATGCAGGGGCTACCAATACATTCAGGGTATTAGGCGTTAAAGCCGGTATTATCGTCATGGTGATTGATGTGGTGAAAGCATGGTGCGCCGTCATGCTGGCTCCCGTATTTGCCGCAGGCAGTTTAAGCCCGGCACAGTTGATTGATTACCAGATTATAGTTGGCGCCCTGGCGGTTTTGGGACATGTTTTCCCCGTTTTTACAAGTTTTAAAGGAGGAAAAGGAGTGGCTTCACTGGTAGGTGTCATTATAGCACTTTATTCTCCCTATATCTTCCTTTTAGTTCTTTCGTGGTTTGCCCTTGTTTTTATTATAACCCGCTATGTATCACTATCATCCATAACAGCTTCCATACTGTTTGCCATATTGGCTATTTTCGTTTTTCACGAACAAAATACCTATCTCATAGTACTGGCGGCATTAATTGCCGTGTTCATTCCTATCACTCATCATAAAAATATAAAACGCCTGCTGAAAGGGGAGGAAAGCAAACTCACCTTTGGAAAAAAATAAAAATTATCCCAAAAATTCATTTAATGTTAATATCTTAGTAGCATCGAATATTTAAAATATGAATGAAGATTCATACTTTTACCAAGTCAAAACTATCATCTGTAAATAACTGAAATACATAATACTATGAAATTTATAATCAATAGTCAGGCGCTACTGAAGAAACTTCAGTTTCTCAACGGAGTTATCAATTCAAACAATACCTTACCCATCCTGGATGATTTCCTGTTCGAGCTCGACGACACTACGCTGAGGATGACCGCTACCGATCTTGAAACCACCCTGATCATGACGCTGGAACCGTCCATGTCAGATGAACCCGGAAAAGTGACCATCCCTGCCAAATTACTGCTCGACTTCCTGAAATACCTGCCCGATGCACCCATTACTTTTAATATAGATGCCAAAACACTGGCCATCGAAATTCTTTCGAGTGAAGGTAAATATAAACTTACCGGGCACAATGCCGAAGATTACCCTGAACTTCCCTTGCTCGATGATACTACAAACTTTGAACTGGCATCCTCCATCTTATCGGCTGGAATTTCAAAAACCGTTTTTGCCACCGGAAATGATGAACTTCGCCCGGCCATGGGCGGAGTCTTCTTCGATATCATGCCTGACTATATAACTTTTGTGGCTACCGATGCACACAAACTGGTACGTTACCGTCGTAATGATGCAAAATCAGGAATCTCCACATCCTTCATCATTCCTCGTAAGCCTTTGAATGTACTGAAAAATCTGCTCATCACCGAAGATGTGAACGTACAGGTTGAATACAATGTAACCAATGCATCCTTTGCTTATAACGGGGTAAAATTGTACAGCAGGCTTATCGAAGGCCGGTACCCGGCTTACGATGCGGTTATTCCAAAAGATAATCCGAACAAATTAACGGTCGACAGAAGTCTGTTTATCAGTTCCGTGAAACGGCTTTCACCCTTTGCCAACCAATCAACACACCAGGTCAGGCTCCGGATTAGTGGACAGGAACTCCTGATGAATGCCGAAGATATAGATTATTCAAACGAAGGAGTCGAACGCCTGGCTTGCACTTACGAGGGTGAAGATATGGAAATAGGCTTCAATTCGAGGTTTTTACTCGAAATGGTCAGTAACCTCGAGTCGACGGAAATATTGTTCCAGTTATCGGGTCCTACCCGGGCAGGCATTATTGTTCCGGCCAATTTCGATAATTCTGACGAAGATATTCTGATGCTGGTGATGCCTGTAATGCTGGGGCAGAATTAATAGCGATTTCATTCAGGATATAAAAAAACCTTGGTTGAAAAATCAGGGTTTTTTCTTTTTCTGCTGATTTTTTCACCAGCTCCGTCAGAATTATAAAATCAAATAGTGCTTTAGGTGGATTATCCGGCACCAGGGTGTTTCACCATAAACTTCCCCGGCAACCTTAAGCATATGTCAGTTCTTTGTACTTTCAATAGTCTCCCCCAATTCCATCCAAAGCATCGTTTTCCTGTCAATCAGCTGAACCAGCTCATTATACTTCACCGATAATTCAGTGAGACTATCGGTTGATTCGATACCTGAATTCATCCGTTCCATTACCTTGTCCTTGTCTGTTTCCAATTGATGGATTTCAAGCTCCAGGGTTTCGAAATCTTTTAACTGCTTATAAGTGGGCTTGGAAGAAGTTTTTTTCTCCTTACTGATTTGTGTAGTTTCTTTTACCGGTTTTTCCACGCGCTGCGCCATTTTCTGCTCTTTCATGCGCCACTGATAATAATCGGTGTAATTTCCATAAAAATCCTTGATCTTTCCCTGGCCTTCGAATACAAAAACATGGTCGCAGAGTTTATCAAGCAAAAAGCGGTCGTGCGAAACAATTAATACACAGCCGGCAAAGTCCTGTAAAAACTCTTCGAGTACCTGAAGGGTATAGATGTCCAGGTCGTTAGTGGGCTCGTCGAGGATCAGGAAATTGGGATTCCTTACCAGTTGCAACAGTAAGTACAACCGCCTGCGTTCGCCTCCGCTCAGCGCACTGAAATAGGCCTGCTGTACCGGATAGGAAAAATCAAAGTGCTGCAGGAACTGGGATGCCGACATGCTCCCTTTTTCAAGCTTGATTTCTTCGGCAACGTCTTTTACGATGTCAATCACCCGCTTGTCTTCATCGAGGATCAGTCCGTTTTGCGTATAATAACTCATCACCACGGTCTGGCCTATGGAAATCTTTCCCCTGTCGGGACTTAGCCTGCCTGAAATCAGGTTAAGCAAAGTACTTTTACCGGTCCCGTTCAGGCCAACTATGCCAATCTTTTCACCACGTTTAAAAATATATGTAAAATCATCAACCGCTTTAAAGTCGCCGAAATTCTTGCTCAGGTTGTCAATCTCTATGATTTTTCCTCCCAGCCGGTTGGCATTGACGCCGAATTGTATGCTTTTATCCTCCCGTTTGAATTTGGCTTTCGTCTGCAGGTCGTCAAAGGAAGAAATCCTTGCTTTCGATTTGGTTCCCCTGGCTTTGGGCATTCGGCGTATCCATTCCAGTTCGGTCTTATAAAGGTTCTTCGCTTTTTCAGTCGACTGATCCTCTGTAAACTGCCTTTCTGCTTTTTTCTCCAGGTAATAGGTATAATTACCTTTATAGGTCAGTATGGAGTTTTGGTCCATCTCCAGTATGGTATCGCAAACATTGTCGAGAAAGTATCGGTCGTGGGTAACCAGCAGCAGGCTGAGTGATTCGCGCGAAAGATAATCTTCGAGCCATTCGATCATTTCGAAATCCAGATGGTTGGTAGGTTCATCCATCAGCAAAAGATCCGGGTTGCCGAGCAGTGCCCTGGCTAAGGCAATTTTTTTACGTTGTCCGCCCGACAAGGTTCCAACGCTTTGCGATAAATCATTGATGGCAAACTGTCCCAATATTTCCCGGGCCCGCGTTTCATAATCCCAGGCTCCCGAGGCATCCATTTCCGACATGCAATGGTTCAACAATCTGTCACTTTCTGCTCCGGGATTATGTTTAACGGCCTCGAGTGCGTATTCATAATCATGAATGACTTTGATCATACCGGTACCGGTCGCGAATATAGTATCGAGTATGGTCTTGCTTTCGTTAAGTTGCGGATTCTGCTGAAGGTAGTCAATCCTCAGATCCCGGCGGGTGGTGATCTTACCTGAATCGGGCGCTTCAAGCCCTGCCAGTATATGCATCAGTGAACTCTTCCCGGTGCCGTTGCGGGCAATCAAAGCTACTTTCTGGCCTTTGTCGAGGCTGAAACTGATGTTTTTAAAAAGTATTTTTTCGCCGTATGCTTTTGATAAATTGTCAACCTGAAGATAGTTCAATGATGTGAAATGTTAGTGTGTAAACCTGTTGCAAAAGTAGCAAGAATGACGGAATAATCCGGAATGAAATTGAAGACTGCATTCAGGACTGCCTCCACGGAAAGAATGAGCAAAAAAAAAGCTTCCTCACGGAAGCTTAAGTAGTGTTTTCAATGCCGGTTATTGCATCTTCACATTAATAGCCTTGGGGCCGCGGCGGTCTTCAACAACTTCAAAGCTAACCAAATCGTCATCTTTGATTTTGTCAATCAGTCCGGTAACGTGCACAAATACTTCTTTCGCAGTTTCATCATCAACAATAAACCCGAATCCTTTTTGTTGATTGAAAAATTTTACTTTTCCAGTAGACATTGTAATGGATATTAGTAATTATTTTTAGGGATAGTTGAATACAAAAATAAGATATATTTTTATTAATTGGTACTATTTGCAAATAAA
>CAIPFN010000087.1 GCA_903864265.1 uncultured Bacteroidales bacterium
TTACTTTCTTTTACCTTGATGTAAAAGAAAGTAACAAAGAACTAAGCGCAGCGTCTCATGAGCTCCTTTGAAAATAAGCAATGGGCGAATAAAAGATCAAGGCTTTATAAAAATGCTGGCGTTTCAGTCGGTGTACAATTCCGTTTATTCAGTATTCGGGAACCTGAACAATATCACTTCCATGACACCTGATGCCGGATTCAGCAATGCGCAGTATTTGTCGGATTATTATATTCAGAATGCCTCTTTCTTCCGCATGGATTGCATGTACCTGGAGTACACTTTCCCGAATGTACGACATACAAAAACGTTTATCAGGCTATCGGCTTCGGTACAGAATGCCTTTGTTATAACACCGTATAAGGGCCTTGATCCGGAAATAGCCAATGGAATTGACTCATATCAATATCCACGTGCACGTGTTTTTATGGCAGGCATAGAAGCAGGCTTTTAATAGTGAGGGAATTGTCCTTTGAACATAAGTGAATCAGCATATGTTTTAATCGGCAGAAAAAAGCCAACGATGAAAACCCTATCTGAAATTCTGATTGCCGTTGTTGCCCTGGAACATCTATATTTTTTGTGGCTCGAAATGTTTGCCTGGGAGACGAAAGGAAAGGAAGTTTTTAAGATGCTTCCCCCGGAGCTGTTTACCCCGACTAAAACACTGGCCGCAAACCAGGGCCTGTATAATGGATTCCTGGCTGCCGGGCTCCTCTGGACATTTTTCATTAGCAATGACACCTGGAGGATAAACATTTCCATCTTCTTTCTGAGTTGCGTCATTGTAGCAGGCATCTACGGCGCCCTGACGGCTTCGAAACGCATATTTTTTGTTCAAGCCTTGCCGGCTCTTATTGCGTTGGGGCTTCTGATTCTTCAAGTCCTCTGATCTCCATTTTGATTTTCTCTGGCCGGGGCAAACTACAGCCCATCTGAGTTGAAGAAATATTAAAAAGGTTCAGGTTGAGGTTAAAATTTAATGCCTTGTATGAAAAACACTGCTGTCGTATTCTGCATCTACATCCCATCCTTAAGACTGTTTTAAACTTTATTTTCCTCTTTAGCCTGAACCTCAGGCTCCTTTTTAACCTTAACTTCAAGATTATTAAACATATCAATAAATACATTACCTTTGCCGCAAATACTGACATTCGCATTATCAGACGCGCGAACCGGGGATCAACCCTATGAATTTTGCCTTAAAAAATGAAACCATTCAGGCAATTACTTTGGGAATAAAGCTTATTCCCAACTTCCACCGATAAAACTTTTGCCTTGCGATAAATTTCTGAGAACGTTTGTCTGTTCTCTTATTTTAATTTCATTACTAAAATCAACTATGCATTTCGAATCACTAAACATCATTGAACCCATTTTAAAAGCTGTACAAGAAGAAGGTTACACCATCCCAACACCCATACAAGCCGAATCCATCCCAATCATTTTACGAGGCAGCGACCTGATAGGCAGTGCACAGACCGGAACCGGGAAAACAGCCGCCTTTGCCATCCCAATCCTTCAGTTGCTGAGTGCAAATAAAGTTTTCGACCGCAAACGAAAAATCAGGAGTCTTATCATTACCCCAACGCGGGAACTGGCCATTCAGATAGGCGAAAGCTTTAATGCCTACGGAAGGCATACCGGGTTAACCAATACCGTCATCTTCGGGGGTGTAAATCAAAACCCACAAACATCCACCTTACTCCGCGGCGTCGACATTGTAATCGCCACCCCGGGCCGCCTGCTCGACTTGCTGAACCAGGGATTCCTGAACTTACGCGATGTCGAGATACTGGTACTCGACGAAGCCGACCGTATGCTCGATATGGGCTTTATCCACGACGTAAAACGGATTCTGGCCCTGCTTCCGGCCAAAAAACAATCCCTTTTCTTTTCGGCCACCATGCCGGCTGAAATTGTGAAGCTCGCAGCCACCATATTGCATAACCCTTCCAGGGTTTCGGTAACACCGGTTTCGTCGACCGTTGATATTATTCAGCAGTTTGTTTACTTTGTTGACAAAGGAAATAAGAACTCCCTGCTGGTCGATATTTTAAGAAACCAGGATATTAAAACTGCTCTGGTTTTCACCCGCACCAAACATGGAGCCGACAAAGTTGTTAAGGTACTGATGAAAAACAATATTACGGCCGAAGCCATACATGGCAATAAGGCACAAAATGCCCGTCAGCGAGCCTTAACGAACTTCAAAGCACAGACTACCCGGGTGCTGGTGGCCACTGATATTGCCGCCCGCGGTATTGATGTGGATGATCTGGAATACGTGATCAATTTCGAAATGTCGAATATCGCCGAAACTTACGTGCATCGTATCGGCCGTACCGGTCGTGCAGGTGCCAAAGGAACCGCCTATTCGTTTTGCGATGCCGAAGAAAAGGAATTCCTGAAGGATGTCGAAAAACTGATATCCAAACGGATCCCGATTATCGACAATCATCCTTATCCTTTGATGGACCATCACCCGGCGAAAGCCCCCAAACAACAGGGAAGAGGCAATGCCGGTCACCAGGGACCCAAACCTGCTGCTAAACCTACTTCATCCTGGAGACGATTCGGCAGGTAATAACTGCTGAATAATAAGTTTATATTCTGCCTGGATTTTGAGTCATAAAAAGCGCTTCGAAAATGATGTAAAAATATTTTTCCGTTTCAACTGAATTATAATGCTTACTTTTGCATCCTCAATCAATCATAACATGAACTTTATCCAATTACACCACCATCATTTTCATACTGGCTTACAGGCGAGAAGGAAATGATATGGTTTTATCCATAATATACCAAAACCCGTCTGAGTAAACAGGCGGGTTTTTTTATTGCCCCCTCCCCTGCTAAGGTTTACTCAGCACTAATAACCAAAGCATGAGTAAACTAAAAATTGCCCTTCAGAAAACCGGCCGCCTCAGCGAAAAATCGCTTGAACTGTTGAAAGAATGCGGTATCAGCCTTCCAAACGGAGATCGTAAGCTGAAAACAGAAGCCAGGAATTTCCCCATCGAAGTTCTCTTCCTTCGCGACGATGATATCCCCCAGTATGTCGAACAAGGCGTTGCCGATATCGGATTTATTGGCGAAAACGAAGTATGGGAGAAAGATAAAGATGTGAACTTGATCGAAAAACTGGGTTTTGCCGGCTGTAAACTTTCGTTAGCTATCCCCAAAGATGAAAAATACAGCGGCTTGTCGTACTTCACGGATAAAAAAATAGCTACCAGCTATCCTAAAATCCTGGGCAAATTTTTCAGGGAAAATAACATCCGCGTCGAAATCGAAGAAATAGGCGGCAGCGTCGAAATAGCTACCAGCGTAGGACTTGCCGATGCCATCTTCGATATTGTGAGTACCGGCAGCACCCTGCTGATGAACGGATTGAAAGAAGTGGAGGTGGTTGCCAGCAGCGAAGCCGTTATTATTGCCAATAAAAACCTGAATAGCGGGCATCAGCTGATTTTAGACAAACTGCTTTTCCGGATCAAAGCGGTACGGAACTCCTCCGAAAATAAGTACATTCTGCTCAACGCACCCAATGCTGCCATCCCACAAATTACCGCCATACTCCCGGGCATGAAATCGCCTACGGTTTTGCCCCTGGTTACCGAAGGATGGAGCAGCATCCACTCGGTGGTGAAAGAAGACGAATTCTGGGATGTTATTGACCAGCTCAAAGCCCTGGGTGCCCAGGGAATACTGGTGATCCCGATTGAGAAAATGGTGTTATGATGACGGATGTATAATGTCGGATGTACAATGTAACCTTTCGGCAAAAAATACCCACAATATTAAAATCGATTGTGGGGAATTGAGTTGACTCAGTTAACCTTAAAATGTTGGTCCGAATAAATTTCAGATGCGCTGTTTTCTGGCATCCGGCAATTTGTTTAAACCTTTACTTTAATAAAACCAACTAACCTCATGCAAAAAATAGTCTATCCAGGCAGAGTTCAGTGGGATGCCCTGACACTGAGACCCCAAACAGATCAGGCATCCCTGGCCGGTCTCGTAAACGGAATTTTTGACGACATAAAACTGAACGGCGATAAAGCATTGAAAAAGTACAGTCTACTGTTTGATAAAGCGGAACTGGAATCGTTTGCCGTTAAACAGCAAGCCTTTGACGAGGCGTCCGATAAAGTGTCCGATGATCTGAAAGCAGCCATACAACTGGCAAAGGGCAATATCGAAAAATTTCATGCTTCACAGGCTGAAACTATTAAGGTCATCGAAACCACCAAAGGCGTTACCTGCTGGCGCGAAAGCCGCGGAATCGAAAGAGTAGGCATCTATATTCCCGGGGGCACAGCTCCCTTATTTTCGACCGTACTGATGTTGGGCATTCCGGCTAAACTGGCCGGCTGCAGGGAGATAGTGCTTTGCACGCCTCCTGACAGCAAGGGGAACATCAATCCGGTAATATTATACACAGCCAGCCTGGTGGGCATCACCTCCGTTTTTTCTGTTGGCGGCATACAGGCCATTGCGGCCATGGCCTTTGGCACCGAAAGCATCCCTAAGGTGGACAAAATATTTGGTCCGGGTAATCAGTATGTAACTGCGGCCAAACTCGCAGCTCAGAATTTTGGCATGGCCATCGATATGCCTGCCGGTCCCAGCGAAGTTCTCGTGATTGCTGATAACAGTTGTGTCCCTTCCTTTGTGGCTGCCGACCTGCTTTCCCAGGCCGAACACGGTGCCGACAGCCAGGTTATTCTGCTATCGGATAATGAAATGGTGACTGAACAAATACTGGCTGAATTAGAGGTACAACTGTCGGCATTGCCCAGAAGATTCATGGCTGAAAAAGCCGTCGAAAACAGCAGAGCCATTGTGCTTCAAAACATCAGCCAATGTATTGAGTTCAGTAATCTCTACGCCCCTGAACACCTGATTCTGGCCACGGACAATGCCCGCACGCTCATCCCTTCTGTTACAAAAGCGGGTTCCGTTTTCATGGGAAATTACAGCTGCGAAAGCGCCGGCGACTATGCCAGCGGCACTAATCACACCTTGCCTACCAATGGCTACGCACGAAGCTACAGCGGCGTATCGCTCGACAGTTTCCTTACAAAAATCACTTTCCAGGAAGTAACACAGGAGGGACTCCGCAATATGGGCCCCGCTATTGAACTGATGGCCGAAGCGGAACAATTATTTGCGCATAAAAATGCGGTTACGATAAGAATTAATGTTTGATGTCGGATGTTATGGGACTTACCTCCAACTTCCGGCTTCGCACTTCCACCCACATCAAACATCCCACATCATACATCAAAAATTACTAAAACTCATGCAAAAAACAGAACTCAACAAACTGGTCCGAAAAAACATTCTCTTCCTGGAACCGTATTCGAGTGCCCGTGATGAGTTTTCGGGAGCCGATGGCGTATTTCTGGACGCCAACGAAAACCCTTTCGGGGAATTCAACCGCTACCCCGATCCGCATCAAAAACTCCTGAAACAAAGGCTGTCGGAAGTGAAATCTTTCCCTGCCGAACAGATTTTTGTCGGGAACGGCAGCGACGAGGTGATTGACCTGGTTTTCAGGATATTCTGTAATCCAGGGGAAGATAAAGCTCTTATCTTCACTCCAACCTATGGTATGTATGAAGTATCAGCCGCCATCAACGAAGTGGAACTCATTAAGGTCCCCTTAACTTCTTCGTTTCAGCTTGATTTCGAAACTCTCGAAAACTACCTGGACGATGAGAAGCTGAAGCTGATCTTTATCTGTTCACCCAATAATCCAACAGGAAACAGCATACAGCATATTGAAACCGTGCTTCAAAAATTCCACGGCATCGTGGTGGTGGATGAAGCCTACATTGATTTCAGCAATACTCTTTCGCTGTTGTCGCAAATAGCGGAATACCCTAACCTGCTTGTGATGCAAACCTTCAGCAAAGCCTGGGGGCTGGCTGCAGCCCGGGTAGGCCTGGCTTACGGCGACAAACAGGTTATTTCGTTCCTGAACAAAATTAAACCACCCTATAATGTGAGCGGGCCTAATCAGAGCGCAGCGCTCAATGCGCTGGATGACTTCAGCGGGTTTCAGCAACGAAAGGCAATCATCCTCCAACAAAAATCATGGCTTGAGAATCAATTGGCATCGGTGGCTGTTGTACTTAAGGTATATCCTTCTGAATCCAATTTTCTGCTGGTCGAAATGACTGATGCCATCGCTGTTTACAATGCCCTTGTCGAACAAAAAGTAATAACCCGCAACCGGCATAGCCTGGTTAAAAACTGTATCAGGATCACCGTTGGAAGCCCGGAGGAGAACAGGAAGCTGCTGGAAGCCCTTGTTAGGATGTCGGATGTTTGATGTCGGATGTTTGATGTCGGATGTTTGATGTCCAGAATAGGAATGAAAATAAGTGAACTAACGAATTGAAAAATATGAAGAAGGTTTTATTTATCGACAGGGATGGCACCCTGGTTATTGAGCCCCCCATCGATCTGCAACTGGATAGCCTCGAAAAGCTGGAGTTTTACCCTGGTGTTTTCCGCTACCTTTCGTGCATCGCCCAGGAACTGGATTATGAGCTGGTGATGGTTAGTAATCAGGATGGACTAGGGACGGAAGCCTTTCCTGAAGCCACATTCAGGCCCGCCCAGGATAAAATTATTCAGGCCTTTAAAAATGAAGGAGTAGTGTTTTCGGAAATTGTAATCGATAAATCCTTTCCTCACGAAAATCTTCCTACCCGTAAACCAGGCACAGCCCTCTTAACTCATTATCTCCAAGGTAACTATAACCTGGCTGACTCTTATGTTATCGGCGACCGCTTAACCGATATTCAACTGGCGAAAAACCTGGGGTGTAAAGCCATTTTCATCGGAAATGCTTCCTGTGATGGGGCCGTTCTGACTACCACCAGCTGGGCCGACATTTACCATTTGCTGAAATCGGAACCCCGAAAATCGATAGTCAGGCGCAAAACTGCCGAAACATCTATAGAAGTACACATAAACCTCGACGGAACGGGAAAGAGTTCTATCTCAACCGGGCTGGGCTTTTTCGACCATATGCTGGAGCAAATTGCCCGGCATGGAAATATGGATGTATCCGTTAAAGTGACTGGCGACCTTCATATTGATGAACATCACACCATTGAGGATGTGGCCATTACCCTGGGAGAGGCCATAGTAAATGCGCTGGGAAGCAAAAAAGGCATTGAACGTTACGGCTTTTTATTGCCTATGGACGATTGCCTTGCCCAGGTAGCCATTGATTTCGGCGGCAGACCCTGGCTCGTGTGGGAAGCGGTGTTTCAACGCGAAAAGGTCGGCGATATGCCTACCGAAATGTTTATGCACTTTTTTAAATCGTTCAGCGATAATGCCCGCTGCAACCTGAATATCAAAGCCGAGGGTACCAACGAACATCATAAGATAGAATCCATTTTTAAGGCTTTTGCCAAAGCCATACGGATGGCGGTAAGCCAGTCCGGTAATTCCTCCATTCCCAGCACAAAAGGAACCCTATGATCGCCATTATAAAATACAATGCCGGCAATATTAAATCAGTCGAAAATGCCATCCGGCGCCTGGGTTATGATTGCATGGTTACTGATGATGAAGCACTGATACGGGCTGCCGATAAAGTTATTTTCCCCGGTGTGGGCGAGGCCGCCTCGGCAATGAAATATCTGAAAGCACATGGGCTGGATAAATTAGTATTATCGTTAAAACAGCCTACTCTCGGGATATGCCTGGGCCAGCAACTCATGTGCAGCCACTCCGAAGAAGGGGATACTGCCTGCCTGGGGATTTTTGGTGCCGACGTCCGAAAATTCCCTTCCCGGGAATTGGTGCCGCATATGGGCTGGAACAATATGGAACAGCTGAAAGGAAAGCTCTTCGAAGGCATCAGCGACCTCGACAATGTATATTTCGTGCATAGCTATTATGCCGGGCTTACTGACGATACTGTTGCCACCTGCCGGTATATTCTACCCTTCAGCGCCGCCATGCAGAAAGATAATTTTTATGCCACCCAGTTCCATCCCGAAAAATCAGCCGGTGTAGGCGAACGCATATTGAAAAACTTTTTGATGTTGCAGTAACGTTCAGGGCATAAAAACGATTGCCCGAGCTCCCATGCCACCTGGATGTAGGTATAACATCAAATACAAATCAGAATCAACGTAGTTAAACCATGAGAATTATCCCTGCAATAGATATCATCGACGGCAAATGCGTGCGCCTGAGTAAAGGCGATTATGCCACCCGGAAAATTTACAGCGAAAACCCGCTGGAGATCGCCAAAGCATTTGAATCCCATGGCATCCGGTATTTACATTTAGTGGACCTGGATGGGGCCCGATCCAACCATATTGTGAATCATAAGGTTCTGTATGAAATTTCATCTAAAACCAGTCTGCAGGTGGATTTCGGCGGTGGATTAAAAAGCGGTGAAGACCTGAAAATAGCTTTCGAAAACGGGGCCTCACAGGTTACAGGCGGAAGCATAGCTGTGAAAAATCCCACGCTCTTCCTGGAATGGTTGTCGGGGTATGGACCCTCGAAAATCATATTGGGCGCCGACTGCAACAATCGCAAAATCGCCACGCAGGGCTGGCAGGAAAGTACGGAACTGGATGTAATTGATTTTATAATTGATTATGAAAGCAAAGGCATTGAGTATGTCATCTGTACCGATATTTCGAAGGACGGTATGCTGCAGGGAACTTCCAACGAACTATATACCGGGATACTGGCCAAAACCCAGGTAAAACTGATTGCCAGTGGCGGCATTACTACTATACAGGATGTTGAAAAATTAATTGAAATGGGTTGTGAAGCTGCCATTATAGGAAAAGCCATTTATGAAAATAAAATCACCTTAAAGGAGCTGGCTAAATTATGCTGAAAAAACGAATTATCCCCTGCCTCGATATCTGCGACGGACGAACGGTGAAAGGCATCAACTTTATTGATATCCGCGATGCCGGCGACCCTGTTGACCTGGCTAAAAGATATGTGCAGGAAGGCGCCGACGAACTGGTATTTCTCGACATTACCGCCACTCACGAAAATAGAAAAACCTTGTCGGCTTTGGTCGAAAAAATTGCCATGGAAATCAACATTCCCTTTACCGTGGGCGGAGGAATAAATTCACTGCAGGATGTTTCGCTTATCATTAAAGCCGGCGCTGACAAGGTAAGCATTAACTCATCGGCAGTAAAACGGCCCTTGCTGATCACTGAAATTGCCAAAGAATTCGGAAGCCAGTGCGTGGTGGTAGCTGTTGATACAAAATTCATCTCTAACGAATGGATAGTGTATGTAAATGGTGGCCGCATTCCCACCCTGCTCCGAACAATGGATTGGGTTAAACAGCTTGAAGAATCGGGCGCAGGCGAAATACTGCTTACTTCCATGAATAACGACGGGATGAAAACGGGTTTTGCTCTCGATATCACCGGGGCAGTCAGCCTGGCAGTAAATATACCCGTTATCGCTTCGGGAGGTGCAGGCACCATGGAACATTTTAAAGAGGTCTTCGAATATACCAAAGCAAGCGGCGCGCTGGCCGCCAGCATATTTCACTTTGGTGAAATCCCCATTCCCACATTAAAAAAATATTAACAAACCGAAAAAATCCCCGTACGATGTTTATAGATTTTGCTAAAACAAACGGCCTGGTGCCTGTGATTATTCAAAACCATCAAAGCCTGCAGGTCCTCATGCTTGGATATATGAA
>CAIPFN010000088.1 GCA_903864265.1 uncultured Bacteroidales bacterium
GAAAAATATGGTTTTTATATAAAAGACCAAATTTACCAAACCACAGAAATTAACAGAGGTAAACCTGTAATAACGAAGCTCTCTAATTTTACTATGGCAAGTATGTTCCATTTACTAAATGGGACAAACAATACACTCAGAATTATCTATTTACAAAGGAATACAGGTGATGCACATTTAATAGAGGTGTATTCAAATGAAATGAAGCCTGAATCCTTTGAGACGATTTTGAAATCAAACCGTTGTACTTATTTGGGAAATGCTTCCATTCTGAAGTTGATATTCGCCAAGATGATGGATGAGGAAACAGAGGCTACCATCATTCATTATTTGGGTTGGAACAATGAATACAAAATATATGTTTTTGCTGATTCAATATATACAACAACTGGTGAACTTATAAAAATTGATTCATTAGGCATAGTTGAAGATAACCAGGCAAAATATTATTTGCCGGCAATGGGCTTGTCAAACATAAATAAAGATGATTATAGAACTGAGCGTCTGTACAAATTTGAACCAGGGAATACCTGTTTTAAGGAATGGGCGGGTCTTTTTTATAGTGCTTTTGGATCAAATGCAGTGATAGGAATTCTATTTACTATTCTGGCTGTCTATAGAGATGTGGTTTTTGAGCAGGTTGGTTTTTTCCCTTTCCTTTTCCTTTTTGGAGATTTTGGGACTGGAAAAACCAGTTTTACAGAGAAGCTGCTTTCGCTATTTGGCCGAGATACCATTGGCACGCCTTTGAACAATGCTACAATAGTTGCTCTGTCCCGTTTGGTTTCTTCTAGGTGTAATAGTTTATTCTATTTCAAGGAATATACCAACGAGACAGACGATCATGCTGAAGATTTTATATTGACAGCCTATGATGGTGCAGGTAGGACAACAGGCGTAAAAACCAATGATACCAAAACAAAATCCTTTCCTGTAAGGTCAGCATTAATATTCGATGGAAATCACTTGCCTTCGCAGAAATCAGCTATCCTGTCGCGAATGATTTTGCTGAATTTTCAAATGTCAAAATTTACAACTGAACAAACTGAGTCTTTTAATAAAATCAAGGATTTAAACAGTTATGGTTTCGGGAATGTATTAGTTGAACTGCTGAAAATTAGGCCAATAGTTGAAGCAAATTTTGCAAACAAATTTAGGGAAGAAAGTCAAATAATAAAGTCTACATCGAGTCAACTTCCAGAAAGGAGTATTAACCACACAGCATTATTATATGCCATATTCGATATTCTTGATAAAGAGCTTGCTTTTCCATTTACATCGGCGGATGCAAAAGATATAATTATAGAAAATGCCAATAATCTAAACAATCTACTAAAGGAAAGTAGCACACTTAGTGTATTTTGGCAATCATTTTCTTATCACCTGAAAAATGGCAATATTAATAAGTACAATGATTCACCTGGGTTTAGCAATAAAAATACAGCTCACTTCAGGATAAAATACGAACAGGATACCTCGATTATTTTACAAATAAAACTATCAGGTTTTTATCCTTTCTATGTGCGCTATTGCAAAGAAAACAATATTCGTTTCTTAGATAGTAATAGCATACGTATGATCCTAACTTCCAGTAGTAATGACACATTCATACCCAGTCACCAAAAAGGTAGAAACCTTGCATATACGGATAAGACATTCGGTTCTTGTTACCAATTTAGAACAAAATCAACTGACTATGGAATTTCAATTAATGAAGTTGAAATAAATATATAAATACTGTAAACCTTGTAAACCATAAGATATAAATCAATGAAATACAATAAAATAACGGATTACAGTTGGTTTACAAGGTTTACATGTAAACCTTGTAAACCTAATTTTGAGTATTTATATAAATAATAGTACAGGTTATCAGACAGTTGTATTAATTATTTACAGGGTTTACAAGGTTTACACTGTTCGGGACATACTCATGCTTAATTAAACTAAAAAGAAAAGCACACAAAGAAAAATGGATTACAAGGCACTGAAGACGATCAGAATTGTTGATTTTTTGGATAATCAGGGATTGGTACCAGCCCAAAAAACTGCCGATTATTATAGATATTTCGCTCCAGGTAGGGATGAAAGAACACCATCGCTAACCGTTTACCACAAAAAAAATGATTGGTGCGATTACAAGGATAGCAGGGGAGGTGATATTGGGAAACTAATTGAATACTTGTTCGATTGCGATGCCACAAAAGCTTTCTCAATACTGAATGAATACGCAGCCAAAAATACTTTTTACCCCTGTTTGCCAATTATTCAACCTAACGTTATAGAATCCTCAACTACAGAAAGCCGGATTGATATAATCGAGTTAGTTGAAATTTCGGATTATAGGCTAATCAATTACTTGCAAGGGCGAAAAATTACTTTAGATAATGCAAAACACTTTGTCAAAGAAGCTCACTGGAGAATTAAAGGAACAACCAATGATAAACTGTTGCACTCGCTTGCATTCATGAATGATAAAGGAGGCTATGTATTGAGGCACAAATGGCAGAAAAAACCAATAACAACGAAGCCAGCTTATTTCACTACTATTGAAAAACAAAGCAGTAACCAGTTGAATATATTTGAAGGGTTTATTGATTTTCTATCAGCGATGGAATATTACATGCTTCATCAACCAACACATAACACCATAATCTTAAATTCGTTGAGTAACCTGAAATGGGTTATTCCATTGCTCACCAATTATAACAAAATTAACTTGTTCCTGGACAACGACGTTGAAAGCCAATCTGGGCAAAAAGCAACTGAAAAATTAAGCCTATTACACCCTTGTACGGTTGACTATTCCGCCAAACTGTATGCCGGATTCAAGGATTTCAATGACTTCTTACAAAACAAACCCAACCAACCACAAAAACCAAATCCATGAAGTACAAAAAAGATCCCATTTGTTATTTATGTGGCGAAATGTCTATAAGTAACTGTAATACAATAGGATATATCTGCTTGCATTGCAGCGACAAAACAATAAACCGCATGAAAAGAACCAGGTTCAATCAGAATAAGCTAGCAAGACGAATTTTCGAAATGGTGAAGACTCTATCAATACAGGAAATTGAGATGCTTCGTAGGGTAAATATAGAAAATTGTTGTCTTAAATGTCACGATAAACCGGAACCGGCTGTTGTTCCTTTTGAACCTCCGGTTACTACCGATCCAAATACTTTTAGGAGAAGGCGGGGTAAACATTGAAATGTTAACAAATTAACAAGATTAATTCTTATATCAAAACCAAAAACCATGTTTGAAAACAGCCAGAAAAGATGTGAATTTTGTGATGAACTGTTCACTTTTGAACGTTCGACAGCCCGCTTCTGTAGCACAAATTGCCGTGTTCAATCACACGCAAGTATAATTAAGATCAGGT
Organism: uncultured Bacteroidales bacterium; assembly: GCA_903864265.1. GTDB lineage: Bacteria > Bacteroidota > Bacteroidia > Bacteroidales > UBA4417 > UBA4417. Next base: position 3,389 of record CAIPFN010000088.1, read on the forward strand.
GTGACCAAATTGAGCGTGCCAGAAAAATTCTCGATCGGGTTCGGAATTTAAGCGAAGAAGATTTTATCACTCTAAGAAAGGAGGCAGCACAAAAGACAGCCGTTAATTCAATAAATATTCCGGAGCCAATAGCGGATTCAGTACCTGAAATGAATGAACAAGTGATTACTCCGACAGAATCGCCAACTAAATTTGTTTCAAACCTCAAACCACGGAAGCGAAAGTTCCCATCCAATACTAAAAATACAAAGCCTGGACTGTTATACATAGCGATTGAAGCACTTTCGAACGGATATCAGGCTAAAAACAGGGATTAACCAATGAAATACGCATATTAACCTATTCAGATGAAGGAATCGGTCTTAAAATACATCAATTTTAAGGCTGATTTACGGTAAAATGGAATGTACACATGTTATAATCTGTTAGCTTTAACGCTAAAAAAAATCAGTTTTGTTTTTTTTACGCTAATAAAAAGGTAAACATCAAATTTTAACGCTAATTGTTAATAGCTTATAATTGTTCAACATACACAATCCGGATTCCTACCTTAAAAACAACAAACATTTTGACAATAGCTCCTATACCAGCTGATCTATTCATAGCCCTAAGCATAATAGCAGATAAAAAACAGACGCTTTTTCATTACTTCCAGAGCATTTTAGAAACACTGGCCGATGAAAAAGCGTCTGAAAACAGTTCGATTAAACTTAAGCTGAACTCAATAATCGCAAATCTGATTTTTTATAAAACCATCAAGCCTAAAATTGAGAAGAAAACCGCAGTTCCCGACAAGTAGCCTAACCATGTACTGTGTTTCTTGATTTTCCAAGCTTTTTCCTGATAGCATTTTTTATAATTATCGTTATTACTATACCTTGAAGGAATATTCAAATTTTGCATTTGAGGCGGTGCTGATGAACACGTAAAAGCAGGTATTAATCCGAACAAAGGGCCTGTAATACTTGTAGCAATAAAAGTTCCCCAGGTTGGTCCACTTGCACCATAGTTTTCACTTGCACTGGCCTTGGCTTGTTCACATAGCGTTTCATCCTCGGCAGGACTATTGGAATTAGTAATCCCATTTTGCGGATTTGGATCATTGGCGCGGGTACTCTGGGCAGACGTGCTTTCCGTTTTTGTGATTGGAACTGCATTTGGAGCCTCATTGAACAAATCTTTTGTGCCATTCTGATACTTAACCATAAATACTTCGCTTTTGGAAATAGTGTAAGTAACCCCAGGGTTTTCGATTTTGGAAAACTTGATTTCGGTAGATGTGACCTCGGAGACTTTCGCTTTTACTTCATCTCCGTTTTTTTTGATGATAAAATCTTGTCCGGTTACCAGTTTGACAAGCATAATTAATCCAAGCGCAACAGTTAATCTTTTCATTGTAATTATAGTTTTATAATTCCGCACCAGTCCAAAATGCAGAGTGAATAATAAAAAAAAGCGTGGAACTGTAACAATATCTGCTTCTGAGGTATCGCCAGACACCCACGACTACAAATAAGTACAGCCCACGCGATGCGCGGGCGTAACTTATTATTCGTGTAGTCGTTTGGAAAACTGGCGATTTTCAGAAACAAGAATAAAAGCTAACGCTTTATCTTAAGAAGATTATAAAGAACGAGTGATCATTTTTTTGCTTACCAAAAGTATTAAATTATTTGTATCATCAATTATTGCATTCATAAAACATCAAATTATTAGTGTTATTTTTACAACTGCCTCAACAACTCTTTCGCTTTCTCCACATTATAAGCACCTTCAATAGCCTTTTTGTCGAAAACCATGAAATAAAGAAACTCTTTTCCGGCCAATTCAGCCCACTTGTTGCCCAGGCGGCATTTTGCGGCACTATCGGAGTTATCCCTATCATCGCCCTTGGTTTCTACAATGATAATTTTACCGGATTTGGAAACCACAACAAAATCGGGATAATGGTTTGACTTGAAACCATTGATAGCAAAACCTTTGCCCCGGCCTAAATTCCGATGCCAGAAGGCAATATTAGGGAGGCTTGCTATGGAAGTAATAACCGAGGTTTCGAAGTTGTTCATTTCACCTTCTCTTTCGTACAGGGAATGCCCTATGGATGCACCCAAGCGTCCAGGAACAATCATTTCGGGGAATACCCAGGATGGCTCCGTATTTATTTTGCCTATGGTTACAAGGTCATTAAATCGACCTTCGGCATGGTTGTCGGCATGTAGGCGGATTTTTGCTTTTATACGGTCGGAATAGCTCCACTTACGGACTAATATATCCTGTAACTGTGCGGTATCCAATTGCCCGATAATGCGCTCGACATACACCCTTATTTCCTGATCGGAAATAGGATACAAGTCGCCTACCACCTGTACGATCTGATGGGCAATATCTTTTACCTGTTTGTCCCTGGGCCTGGCAAGTATGTAGTCGATAATAGGGTCACGGAATTGCACATCCTCGATTTTGGTAAACCGGGGCGCATATTCATCGTTCCGAATCTGCTCAATATCCACTTTATACAAATCGGATTCAATCTGGTCGAAATCAATTTTTGTTTCCTCCTTGCTGAGCTTAAAATTGTTGAGCAATGATTCCTGATTAAGTAGAACTTTATCGGTGCCAAAAATATCGCTGATTGTAACTTGCAGAAAGAATTGTGGCAACTTAATGGCCAAAGCAATCGCTTTGTTTGCATCCACTATGCGGTAACGTTTTACTTTTTCGCCCATTTCCTGAAATATGTTTTCGTCGAGTGGTTGCTTGCTTTGTATTTCAATAACAGCTTCCATTTCACGATTTTGTGTTTCGGCTATATTCTCAATTTCAATAACGATTGCATTGCTTGTTTCAGTCGTATCTTCAAAAACCGGATTAAAGGCAATCCGTTCGGGGATAATTTCGTCGGTATCGGGCTGGCTTTCGTTCTGTTCGGGAAACAAGTAGGATTCGAGCGGTTTGGCTGTGACCAGCTTTTTTTCTTCGTCGGGCATGATGTCCTTCTGACGGTAATCCTTCTCGCTGAAACCGGATGCCTGTAAGCCTCGTACAATATTTTGAAGCGTATCGTTAAACTTTGCAGAAGCGGTAAGTACATACGAAACGTTCAATAGCGGAGCGGAATGTTTCATTACATAGGGCTGGCGTAAAACACGACCTAATATCTGCTCCACATCAACTGCTGATGATTTATCGGCCAGCGAAGCAAGTATGTAGGCAAAAGGACAATCCCAACCTTCCTTGAGTGCGTTTATGGTAATGATATACCGTACCGGACAATCATTCGCACTTAGATCAATTCCTTTTAGTTCGTCCTTTTCGGCTGTTTTGATTTTTATCTGTTCATCGGGTATGCCAACTTTCAGTAGCTGCTCCTTCAACTTATCAAATGTGGTATTGTCTTCGCCCGTTCGGGGTTGTGCCTGAAACAGAATAATCGGCCTGATGTATTTTCCACCGTTTTTTACCTGTGCGATAGCCAGGGTTTCCAACTTGCGTTGCAGGTGCAAGGCACTGTTTATAACCTCCGTTTTGTCGTGATGGTTATAGACAATGACCGGCAACTTTACCATGTGTTCCTTTTTGAGTTCGATGGCAGGAACCAGACTAACTATGTTGCTGTTGTTTTTAGGCGTAGCCGTGAGGTCTAATACGAACGAAGGATTGAGTGCATTGAGCATATCGACACTCAGATCGCTTTCTGCATTGTGGCTTTCGTCGCAAACCAGCACCGGATTGAGGCTGCGAATCACATTGATTAAAGCAGTATCATCCGTTTCGTCGAGTAGAAACGATTTATCCTTGTATTGACTGGCAAAGGGCGCTAACTGTCCGTTTTCCTGATATACTTTCCGATCCTCTTTATTACGGGCACGTAGACTCGAAAAGCTCATTACGACAATGGTCAGCTGTTCTTTTACCACTGTGGGGTTAAAGTTGGAGCCTTGAAGCAGGTCTTTCTTTTCGTATACCTGAACCCGATGGTTAAAGAGGCTGTCGAGCTTTTGGCGGTAAGGGTGATCGGGATTACTGAGGTTACTTACAGTTTGATCGAGGAGGTTACTCCAGGGAACCAACCAAACCACAAACTTTGGCATATCGCCGGTGTAAGCCGAAAATATACTGTGCAGAGCATTACAGGCAATAAAGGTTTTACCTCCGGCTGTTGGAACTTTCATGCATACATGGGCAGCCTTTGGAATAGTATTTTTGTAAGGCTGCATACCATTGCCATTGATAGGATTATACGGGCCAATACGGTCTTCCCAAAAGCGGTTGAATGCCACATCGGTTTTGTTGTACCGTTGCACATATTCGAGATATAATTCGAGGTCTTTGACGACCTTTTGCTGATAGCTTTTCAGTTCCAAAATGAAATATGATTTATACGTGATGATTTATAAATTGCCCTCTTCAATTTCTTTATTCCGGCCTTTTAATGCTTTTGCATTTTCGCGGGTAACAATTTTTTTACCTGATTTTGCTTCGATTGCTTTACGGGTATCACCAGCGATGGTGCCACCCTGTTTTGCAATGGTACGGTTCTGATCAAAGGTTTTAGGCTTTTTCTCTTTTGATATTTCGGTGGTAGTAGCCTCGGCGAGCATATTTAACACCAATTCGAGGTTGGTCATGTGATCGCGAAGGTTCTCTTTCTTTAAACTTTTTAATTTTTTGTATTCTTTTGTTGTAAATCCCGACCATGCCTGGGTTATATCATCGGTAAGCACGGCATATTCCGGACCTTTCTTTACGCCACGTTTGTCCCATTCATCAGTAAGTTCCTTGCGGACTTCGATGCTTTTGAGGCGTTGGTTCACCCACTCGACCGAATATCCTTTTCGGATATAGGTTTCCATAGCCCTCTCAATGGTTAGTTCAGGATCGCGTGTTTCGTCAATTCGTTCGTTGCCCACTTTTGCCAGCCACATTTTAAGCGGCTCGGCCTTGGGCGAAGGAACGGACTGTATAAGCCTGAATAGTTGTTCGGTATCGGCCACATCGGTTGTGCGCATTTTACCATCGGCGGCTATCATTTTCAAAGTGTGACAATTCGTCACGGTTTCATTTCCCTCTTTTTTGAGGCGTTCTTTTAGTTTACGCCAATATGCACCGGCATCGACACTTTCGGTGAGAACGGCTATTACATCCACAATGGCGAAATACCATGTTTCCAGGTCTTCGTCCCAATGCACGCGAATCCTCACGTCATTGAAAAGTTTTATTGATTTTTCCATTTTAAAATCGTGTTAGATCGCGTGGTATCTTCTTGAAAATGATATTTTGTTTCATCATAAAATCTTTGGGCAAAAGGCAATTATCGGCATATACCACGTACTGACCGGCTTTGGCTGTGATGGTTGACAGCGTATCGAAATCGAAAGTGGTTTGAACTTCTTTTTCGTACATGAAATAGTATGCTGTTTCTTCCTTTAAACCTAAAAAGTAGTGATTCTCATTAATACTGTCCGGGGCTTGGTAGGCTGTGCGGGTTTCGCTGTACCATACATATTCCCTTATCTTTTCGGTTTCCACGTCCGGGTTGAGGAACTCGCTGTTATCGCCCACGAACAACGGTTTGCCCAACTCGTAATAATCGAAACTACCACCTGTGCCTTCTTTATCGGAATAGCCGTTGATAACCCTTTTTACCCTTTCGGCAGTGATGGTTTCGGCATAGTCTTCCATTTCGACAAGGATGAATTTGCGGTTGCCACC
>CAIPFN010000089.1 GCA_903864265.1 uncultured Bacteroidales bacterium
GTTTTTTCTAAATGTAGCCCATAAATAAAAATAAATGCCCTGTTTTTTCTAAATGTAGCCCATAAATAAAAATAAATGCCCTGTTTTTTCTAAATGTAGCCCATAAATAAAAATAAATGCCCTCAGTTTTTCAATTCGGGTCCGTAAATGAAAATAAATGACTTAAAGTGCTCAGCTATCGTCTATAAGACGGAAAAAGGGTGAACTGTTTTTCCTTGATTCTTTGAAAATATGCATCGATATGCCTGATTTTATCTTTACAGGGGTAAAAAAAGTCATGTGCCCGGAAGTACACTATATTAATAGCACAGCATTTTTATAGACGAAAGCAGAACCGTTATCATCTGATTTTCTTTTTATCCGCAACCGGTATACAGGGCTTCATAGTCTGCCAAGGCTATTTCCGGTAGAAATCAGTACTTTCAAATATTTTATCGGCCGATTTGGCTATAAAGCCTGAATATAACCTGCCGTCCGTGTCGGGGTAGCGGATGGCGAACTCGTAGTAGCAGGAAGGTATTTCGAAGGTGCCCTCCACGAATTCAACCGCCATAAATCCGGCTTTGGTACTCGACTGTTCGAGCAATTCGGCGGGTGTTCCTTTTATCTCCCCGCCCGAGGCGTTCAGCACATAGCCTTTGTCCTTCAGAAACTGGTTTACCTTTTGAATGCTGTTCAGTTTGGTAAGCGAATTTATGCTTACCGTGAAATGATTGGTGACAAACCCATAAACATATAACCAGGCAGCATATTCCGATTCCCTGCGCAGCATCTCATAGGTTTCGTACGATGGAGGGCCCCATACATTGCCGGCAAATATCAGCTCGTTGCTGAAAACAAGTTCGTCGGGTACTCTTGCGGCGCATTGTTTGGCTATGGATTGTAACCCGGCACTGAAATGATCGGTCATCAACTGGCTGATAAATACCCTGGGTGCATCGGGGCGGGACTTATGTTCGTAATGCTTTGCTGTAAGATGTTTATCTTCAAAAATATAATATCCCTTTTGCTCATAACCGGCGGTTAGAAAAGGGCGGGCCAGTACATCCACATTGATGCGGGTATCGAAAAAAGTACGGAAGGCAATGTGGTCGTTCTTAACTTCTTCGCCTTCTGCTCTAAAGCAGTCGTATATGTTTTTTGCTTCAGGGTTCTGGGTGGTATAATCGGTCCAAAGCCTGCTGAAAATTTCCTGTTCGTTCATCTTTTTAATATTAAGTTTGTTTTGAAACCATTCAATTTATGATATTGCAGTCTTTTACATAAAAAATGCATCATACAAATAAACAATATTTACCCCGGCAAGTTCAAGACTGTTCCTGTTTATTTCAATAAAACCTGCTATTTCTTCTTCTTTATGCAACAAGCCGCACATAGGTTGCAGTGTATCGTATAGCTGATCATCCGGAGGGACGGAAGGAAAGTCAAGCTGTGTAATTTTACCGTTCAATACCTTTATATCCATAAGGATACATGCATTTTGCAGCGGGACCATTACCCGGAATGTATATGCAGGCGAATACCCAAAGTTCCATTGCCAGGTTTTGTATTTTGACTCCGAAAGCTGCTGAATGGCCTGCTGTTCGTCTATACTCAGTTGGTAACCGCTGCTGCCGGGATAATATGCAAGCAGCCAGTTTGTGAATGCATCGGTAAATTCCTGTATATCCATGTGCCGGGGCAGGAGGGGGGCTATATTCACCACTTCGCTTCGTACGGATACCATGGCCTTGCCGGTATATTCCTTCACGGGAGACAGGCATTGCTCCAGGATCTGCAGGTCAGTATTAAAGAGTATTGTTCCGTGGTGCAAAACCCTGTCGTGGAAAATATGTTCGGCATGTCCCGAAAACTTATGATCACCAACAAACAGGCTGTTGCGTTTACTGATATTGATATCCATTCCCAGGCTTTGCATAAAAAGCTTTATCACCGAGGTAAAGCGTCCGAAGTCGACCGGGTTGGTTTTACCGGTCTTTTGCACGAAGGTGAAATTTACATTTCCTGTATCGTGGTAAACCGCCCCTCCTCCGCTGATACGTCGTATTACGGGTATTTGGTGCGCCCTGACGAAGGGATAGTTTATTTCGGCCAGGGCATTCTGGTGTTTGCCTATGATCACCGATGGCTGGTTAACCCACAGCATGCACATATCCTCCACGGCATGTTTCACGAAGTATTCTTCAGCAGCCAGATTAAGGTAAGGATCGGTGACAGGCCTGTAAAAGATCAGCATGATATTTAGTGTTTTCAGGGTTTTAGTTTGCCGCTTGCGGCCCTAAAGCTGTCGGGATTGAAATCCTTATGCGTCCTAAGGCAGTTCAGTGGCCGGATATTCCTTCAGGGAACAATACAATTCAAAATTTATTTCGTTAGTTTTACATTTTGCAAATATAAGCGATGTGAAAAGAATTATCTTTACATGACAATAACTAAACCTCCTTCATTTCAAATGGCTGATTATGACTATTGATATTCAAATTAAAGAGAAACTGCTCGCGAGGTGTATTGAAATTAAAGCAGAATCCGAAGCCAACCTGCTTGCAGCCATGAACGATGCACAACAAAGTGCCAATGAATATGGTGCTCCCAAGGACAGGTACGATTCGTTCAGGGCGCAGCTGATGCGGAAACGGGATATGCTGGCACAGCAGCTTTCGACTGTAAATGAAGAACTGCGCTATCTTCGGCAGGTAAAGCCGGGAACGCTTTTGCGCAAAGTGGAAGCCGGTGCCCTGGTAAAGCTGGATACTCAAATCTTATATATCATTGCCGGCATTGGCAAAGTTGAACTGGATGGGGAAATTTATTATGTCGTTTCGCCCGTGGTTCCCCTGGTACTGGCTATGAAAGATCTTAAACCAGGCGATTCGTTCATCTTCAGGGGGAATAGCATGAAGATAGTGGATATATGCTAGCGGCAGGCATTTAGAATATTTTCATATCAAAACAGGTAGTATGCTTCAATTACTTACGGTTTTTACCATAATCCTGATAGGATGTAAAAAAGATAAGGATGTTGAACCTACTGCTATTACTTTAAAAGCAAGCGATTTAACACCGGTAGCAGCTACTTTAAACGGATTGATTAACGCGCATGGTTTAACTACTTCGGTTGTCTTCGAGTACGGAACTACCTCTGATTACTGACAAACCACATCGCCTGTTATCAATCCGGTAAACGGAAAATCAGAAACGAAGATAAGTGTAACTGTAACGGGATTAACACCTAAAACAACCTATCATTTTAGGATAGTAGCATGCAGTTCGGCCGGTAAGGCTCAAGGTCCAGATGTTGCCTTTACTACAGCCGTACAGCTGAGCTGGTTGAAAATAGGCGTTTCTGTGCCGGAAGTCTTCATAAAAGATATTATACCCGATACAGTGATAACAGCTCCCTGGAGCCAGGGTAGGGATTACAATCTTGATGTAGATAACGATAATGATATTAACTTCAGGGTATTTTCAGACTATATAGGAGGAGGAATGGTCCTGGGAAGCGCAGGCGTGAATATTACAACATTGAATAGTGAACTGTTTGTTATTACGGATTCGACTTACCCTTATGTCTTATCGTATGGTGATACAATAAAAATAAACGACAAATGGGGTAAGGGTAACATGATTTTAGAATCATACTGGCAAAGTTATCCTCCGGGGAGTTCAGGTCACAGTGGCAACTGGTACGGGTTGAATAACAAATACATGGGTGTTAAATTCAATAACCGTTTAGGTTGGATTAAATTGGACACCTATACCACGTCTTTAAAAGTTTGCGAATACGCCCTGCAGAAGTAGATTTTGGCAATTCATCAATAGAATCTTAACGCAGTCATATACAAAACCAAATCGCAGCTGTGAATGAACTCACGGCTGCGATTTGAATCTATGTTGAATTGTGCCCGTCTGCAAATTGGATGATCCGGGTTATACAGTTTTGAAGTATAAATGATAATCCTGAATTCTGATATTCTCTTCAGGCATTATTCATTCCTTGTTTTCCATAAACAACGTTCCCTGTAAGCTAAACCGAGAAATCGAAATTGTCCTTTTTGGTTTTGGTGTACACTTCGCGGCTGAAGATATAGAGCCGGGCCGGTTTATGCGCCACGCCCACCTGTTTCTCGTTTAAAGGGATCAGGTATTTCATGCTCGAAATTTTCTTGCGGAAATTGCGTTTGTCGAATGTAGTACCCAGTATTACTTCGTACAGTTTCTGCATTTGCGACAGGGTGAATTTATCCGGTAAGAGTTCGAACCCAATGGGTTTGTTCAGCAATTCGATGCGTAGATGTTCGAGTGCTCCTTTCAGTATATCCATATGATCCATTACCAGGTCGGCAATTTCATGAACCGGGCACCAGCGGGCATTATCGCTCAAAATCAAGTCCGAACTCCTCTGTTCCGAAATGTCAATCAGGGAGTAGTATGCAATAGTAATAACATGTTCTTCGGGATGGTCGATCTGGCGGAGCCATTCCAGGTCCCTTTGTTTACGTTTCAGTCGGTCGGGCGAGCCAAAACTCTTGAATTGTTTCAGGTAAATATTGCTTAAACCTGTATTTTCCTTTAATATCCGCGCCGCCGATGCATCCAGATCTTCATCCAGCCGCATCAGGTCACCGGGAAGTTTCAGGTCCGCAAAATTGGTTCCGGCAATGGCAATATTCCGCTCAATCAACAGTACATTCAGATTGGTAAAGTCGAATCCGAATACCACACAATCCACCGAAACATTGGGTATAAGTCCTTCTTGCATAAATTAAATTTAATCGTAACACTTCCTGAATAAGGAATTTTATTCCGGATAAAATTAAGGAATTTTAGATCGTATCCGGGCTAATTGCTGAAAGAAAGAATTACAGATGTATATGCCTGATAACTAATATTATGTGCCTGTACACAATAGGAAATTCATAGCCTGGATCTCCGTGAAAAGCGCTGAATAACAAAAAATGGTTTCCGGATTCTGTAAAGGGAACGATCAGATAGTGTATTTTTGACATCTACTTAAAGTATATTTTAGGATTTGTTAATTAATTGGCAACTGTTATGATGAAAAATATACCCGGAAACCGGATTCTTTCCCTTGATATTTTCAGGGGGCTGACCATTATGGCCATGATCATTGTCAACACTCCCGGCAGCTGGACTTATGCCTATCCCGTTCTCCGGCATTCGGTATGGAACGGATGCACGCCCACTGACCTGGTATTCCCGTTTTTTATTTTTGCCATGGGCTTTTCGGCCGTATTATCGGTTACTAAACGCCTGCAAAAGGGAACCCCTAAACAAAAACTGGTACTTCAGCTGATCCGTCGTTCAGCTATAATTTTCTTACTTGGACTCATCGTGAACTCTTTCCCGTTTACGAACCTGGTTAATATACGTATACCGGGAGTTCTGCAGAGGATTGCCGTGGTCAACCTGGTTTGTGGGCTTTTCCTGATTTATTCCGAGGTAAAGGTAATATGGTATGTTTCGGCCGTGCTGTTGGCGGGCTACTGGGCACTGTTAACGTTGGTTCCTGTTCCGGATTTTGGTGCCGCCAACCTGGGTGTAACTACCAACCTGGCTGCCTGGCTCGACAGGCTGGTAATAGGAAATCATGTTTGGGAATATACCAAAATGTATGATCCCGAAGGAATACTGAGTACCTTGCCTGCCCTGGTAAGTGGATTTATCGGGGTGCTTGCCGGGAATTCGTTCATGAAGAGCGATAACGAACGCGATAAACTCATTCATTTGCTGGTGTACGGAAATATACTTATTGTTTGCGGGATGGCATGGGGATTACTTTTTCCAATCAACAAGCAACTGTGGACGAGTTCGTACGTGCTGTATACCTCGGGGCTGGCTATGGTAGTATTGGGTATTTGTTACTGGATTGCTGATATAAAACGTATCCGCCGGTTTGCACCTCCTTTTCTGGCTTTCGGAACCAATGCTATCATAGCCTATTTTGGTTCTGAAATAGGTGCTGTTTTGCTTGGTATGATTCAGGTTTCCACTTCCGCTTCAAAAATGTCGTTATACGACTGGCTTTTTATGCAATACCAGTCCACCGGGCTTTCGCTTGTAAACGCATCCTTGCTGGGGGCCCTGCTTTATGCCGGATTCTGGCTGCTGGTGGTAGGGATCATGTATAGAAAAAATATAATCGTCAAGATATAAGTCTGGCTGAATTCAAATTTTCGGAACAGGCGCCATCACAGTATGTTAGCATAAGCGTAGAAACTGCTTGCGCTTTCAGGAACCTGGGTTGTGCGTATGGCTGCATCGCCCATCTCAGGCGGCCGTGATTTGCTGAGTTTCCACACATGATATGCATACAGGGAAAACAATCGAGTAGGAAGTAAGGGATTATTTCCCTTACTGTCCTCTCACACCACCGTACGTGCCGTTCGGCATACGGCGGTTTGTTAAAATAATGTTGGCTGTGATTCTGTAAAGTGAATGTAGGTGTTGTAAAAGCCTTCATAA
>CAIPFN010000090.1 GCA_903864265.1 uncultured Bacteroidales bacterium
GGGATTGAGGAGATTGTGGGGATTGATGGGATTGAGGAGATTGATGGGATTGAGGAGATTGATGGGATTGAGGGGATTGAGGAGATTGATGGGATTGAGGAGATTGATGGGATTGAGGAGATTGAGGGGATTGATTGAAGATGGAGGAGAATGAGATGAGGAGAGGATAGAGTGGGGTTTTGGGCTTTAGGGGCCAGGCCTGCGATCCGAAATCCGACATTCGCGATCCGCGATCCGACATCCGACATCCGACATTCGAAATCCGACATCCGAAATCCGACATCCGCGATCCGACATTTCCCATTCACCCCCTGAATTAATTAAAAAACCCGAAAACGGCCTTTACCACCGTTTCAATCTGTTCATCATCCAGATCATAAAAGAAAGGCAGCCTTAACAGGCAATCGGCATAGCGCTCTGACTCGGGCAAAGGCCGGCCGGTATACTTGTTTTTATAAAACGGGCTCTGATGCAGGGGCAGGTAATGAAAAACGGCCTGTATTCCCTGCTGATTCAAATGCCGGATAAGCCGGTCGCGATGGGAAAGCTGCTGGGTGACGATATAAAACAAATGCCCGTTGTGCGAGGCATAGTCAGGGATATATGGAAGCTGAAGGTCGCCCGATAGCTGTAAAGGCATTAAAAAGTGATGATAGGTATCGAAAATATGTTTTCTCTTCTGCTGAATATCATCCAAACTGTCGAGCTGCCCCAGCAGATAAGCGGCAGCCAGATCCGAAGGCAGAAAGGAGGAGCCTACATCCACCCAGCCGTATTTGTCGACTTCGCCCCGGTAAAAAGCGGCCCGGTTGGTGCCCTTCTCCCATATGATTTCGGCACGGGGAGCCAGTTCCGCATCGTTTACCACCAGCATGCCGCCTTCGCCGCAACTGATATTCTTGGTTTCGTGAAACGAAAAAGCGCCCATATGCCCTATGCTTCCCAAAGGTCGATCTTTATAAAAAGAATCGATGGCATGGGCGGCATCCTCAATTACCAGAAGACGGTATCGCCCGGCCAACTCCATCACGGCATCCATATCGCAGGCAATGCCGGCATAATGAACCACCACAATGGCCCTGGTACGGCTGCTGATCAGGCTTTCGATCAGGCTGACATCCATATTTGGATTGTATGGATTGCTGTCGGCAAAAATGATATGGGCCCCGCGGAGGATAAAGGCATTGGCCGTGGAAACAAAGGTAAAGGAGGGCATAATCACCTCGTCGCCGGGCTCGATGCGGGCCAGAAGGGCGGTCATTTCGAGGGCATCGGTGCAGGAGGTGGTGAGCAGCACCTTTCCGAAGCCGTAGCGCTGGCGAAAAAAATCGTGGCAGAGTGCCGTAAACTGTCCGTTTCCCGAAATTTTGCCCGATGCGCCGGCGGCGGCAACATGGTAGGCTTCGCGGCCGGTAAAATGGGGTTTGTTGAAAGGAAATTGCATCATCGGTAGTACTTTCGGGAGGCTGGTATGAGTCAATATGGGGGTGGCTATTTATACTGTGCTATATTTTGCTACTTTTGAAAGCGCTAACAAAACAGATTATTCCGGCTCAAAATTAAGCATTTGCTTTGGAAAAGTGATGCCGGTTCATTTAACTTTATTTCATGCACACACTCCCTGACAGAAAGAAACTTGCAAGCCTGCCTATGTTCTTCATATTGGGCCGGCCCCGTTCGGGCACCACATTACTGAGGACCCTGTTCGATGCCCACCCCAACGTTGCCACCCCCATCGAATGTGCCTTTATCATGAATATGGAGCCGAAATACGGCCGTATCACCCACTGGACCCGCGAAGACCTGCTTTCGTTTCACGAGGATGTGCAGAAACATATCAAATTCGACACCTGGAATATCGACCTCGAACAACTGAAAACCGACCTGCTGTCGTTCGAAGGGGAAAATACGTTCCAAACGGTATGTAAGCTGGTGTACATGGATTATGTGTCGCTCTTTCCCAAGGAAGAAATTAAATGGATAGGCGACAAAAACCCGGTGTATGCCACCTATTGTCCCCTGCTTCTGAGGCTTTTCCCTGACGCTAAGTTTATCCACCTGCTGCGCGATCCGCGCGATAACATCATATCGCTTAAAAATGTGGATTTCGAAGGACCTTTCACCGCCTTGCTGGCATACCGCTGGCAGCATTCGGGCCGCAAGCTTTATTATATCAAGAAAAAACACGCCAGCCAGTTTTATACCATACGTTACGAAGACCTGGTGCGCGAACCCGAGAAATACTACCGGGAGATGTGCGATTTCCTTTCATTGCCCTACTACGATCATGTTTTTAATTTTTATAAAAAACAGGATGAGGCTATGAAGCAATTCAACACCGATAAGATCATGAAATATCATAAAAGCCTGTTCTCGCCGATCAATACCAGCAAAGTCGACCTGTGGAAGACCCAGCTGCCCGAACGGGATATACGCATCACGGAATTTGTGTGCGGCCGATGGACTAAGAAGTACGGCTACGAACGCCGTTACCCCTGGCCTGGATTTATTGCTATGGTTTATTCGATACCCTGGCTTATTTATGGCAGTTCGCTCTACCTGCTTCGCGATATGATCGACCGTCTTCCCTTCGATATGAAGATTAAACTCAAGAACCGGGGCCCCGTGCTGGCACGTACCTTCGTGAAATTCAGGAATCCCGATTCCTGATCCAAAAAGTATTACATGGCCAGGAGAAGTTTTTCAGGAGATATCAGCGGTGTTTTTGCAAGCAATATTCTTGGCATTGGCAGCGCCCTGCTCATTGACATAATCATATCCCGGCAGCTTGGCCCCGAAGGACGGGGTTTGTATACCTCGGTCATCGTAGTTCCTCTTATCGTGACCAGCTTTGTGATGCTGGGCATCAGGCGGTCAGCGGTGTACCACCTGGGCAAAAAAGTTTTTAACGACGACCGCACCGTTTCGGGAGTCATGAGCCTGCTGGTCATCACCAGTATTCTGGCTGTACTGGTCAGCGGCATAGCCCTGCTTTTTATGGTTCCCAAAGGACTGACTCCATTGATGGCCCTGCTGGCTATGCTTTCTATACCGGTGAAACTGATCCTTGTTTATTCGGGAGGCGTGTACATCGGGCGGGAGGATTTCAAACGCTCGAACCTGCAGGTATGGCTGCCGCTTTTATATAACCTGGCCGGCATCATCGTGTTCGTGGTGCTGATCAAATGGTCGGTGAACGGGGCCTTACTGGCCTTATTCCTGGCTAACCTGGCGGTGGCCTTAAAATCGCTGCACTACCTTTCGGGCATTTATAAAATCAGGATCAGCTGGGATAAAGAAGTGCTGAACAGCCTGGTGAAAATAGGGGTGGTGTACGCCCTGGCTGTGGTGATCATGCAACTCAATTACCGGGTGGATATACTGCTTCTGCAGAAACTCTCGACCCTGAAACAGGTTGGATATTATTCGCTTGGCGTGTCCATCAGCGACAAGCTCTGGCAGCTTCCCTCGGCCATCGGCCTGGTGGTGATGAGCCGCAGCGCCAACGTTACCGATACCTCCCGTCTCGACCGGGACGTAGCCAAATTAGTAAGAGTATCTTTCCTGGTAGTATTCCTGGCCTCCCTGGTATTGTGGCTTGTTATTCCTTACCTGCTGCCCCTGCTTTTCGGGGTGAAATTTATTCCCAGCATTGGAGTAGTAAGGCTGATGCTGCCCGGCATACTGATGTTTGTAATTGTCCGCATTCTGAGCGGACGCTTTGCCGGGGCCGGTGAGCCTAAAATCCTGATCAGCCTCTTCGTGCCGGTGCTGCTGGTGAATATCATACTCAACCTTTTCTGGATACCGCAATACGGGGGATTAGGCGCAGCCATGGCCACCAATGTGAGCTACACCCTGGGAGCTATAGGTATGCTGGTGATATTTTCGGTTAAAATGCACATCCCTTTTACCGAAGTAGTGCTGTACAAACGCAGCGATTTCGACTTTGTGAAGAATAAGCTAAAGCGTTTCCTAAAAAGATGAAATCAGGCCTCAGCATCGAAAAAGTCAGGGACATCCCCATGTTTTTTATCCTGGGCAGGCCGCGCACGGGTTCCACCCTGCTGCGTACGCTTTTCGATGCTCATCCCAATGTGATTATCCCGCAGGAATGGCCTATGCTGCTGTTGCTGCACTTTCAGTTTGGGAAAGTCAAATGCTGGGATGCCCCCTAAGCTCGAAGCTTTCTACCAGGCTCTTTTTCAGCCGCTGCGAATTTCTTACTGGTCTATAACCAACTGGCCCGGCATCGACCTGGGCCTGCTGCACCAGGATATTCTGGAATGCGAAGGCACACATACCCTGGAAACCCTGCTTAAAGTGGTGTACTGCCACTACAATTCGTTTTTCACGAAAAAAGAAATCATTATCATAGGCGATAAAAACCCGGCTATATCCAACCATCCTGAACTGCTCGCACAGCTTTTTCCCACGGCCAGATTCATTCACCTGGTACGCGATTACCGCGATAACCTGGTGTCGCTACTCAGCGTGGATTTTGAAATGCCGAATGTCACCCTGCTCACTTACCGCTGGAAATATTCATACAAGGTAATCGAAAAAGCGGCAGCTGCGCATCCCGGACGCTTTTTCAAGATCCGCTACGAGGACCTGGTGCAGGATCCGGAAGTACAATTCGGGCGGCTGTGTAGTTTTCTGGGCATTCCCGAAGATGCTTCCATATTTAGTTTTCATACCCGTAAGGCAGAACTGGAAAATGCTTTCCCTCCCGAAATCATACAGCGGTATTTCAGCAGCCTGATGCAGCCCATTGACGAACGCAAGGTGGGGGTTTATAAACAGAAACTGAGTCCGGGTCAAATCCGCATAGCTGACCTGGTGGCAGGAAAACTTGCCGGAGAGGCGGGTTACCAAAGAGTTTATACCCGGTTTTCGGTGTTGGATTACGTTTGGGTGGCCCCGGCTATACTGTATACCGAAGGGCTGTATGTAATCGGGAAAATGGTGAAGGTATTGCCTTATAAATGGATGCTGTGGATGGTGAATAAGCCTTCGGTCGTGGTGGGGATATATACCTGGATGGTAAAAAAAGTGTCTGCACACCCGATGGGTGTGAGCCGTTGAAGCCCGAAGGGTTAATACGTGTCGTGTCTGTACACCCGATGGGTGTAAGTCTCTGATGCCGTAAGGGCGTTAAATATGAGTTACCCTGAGGGGTGTCTGACACGTAATTTTCCCCTAAAGAATTTCCCTCCTTAATAGCACCAACACCTTCGAAAGCTTCTGGTAATCTTTATACATGAAAGTCGTTTCTTCGAACTAAATTTTATCCTTTCGGTACTTGTAACTCATAAAATTATTTTATTTTTACGGTATGAACTTCCCGGAAGCTGGTTTATATCATGTTTACAACAGAGGCAATAATAGCCAGACTGTGTTTTATTGTGATGAGGATTACTGGCATTTTATCGGGCTGTGCAATAGATATCTCACTACCCGAAGTCAGGTTTTAGCCTGGTGCCTTTTGCCTGATCATTTTCATTTTCTGCTCGAAATAAACCCTGCAGGCCTGGAGCGAATCGTATGGGGCGGCAATGAGATGCCGGCGATAACTAATGGGTTTCAGTTGCTGCAAAGCAATTATGCAAAAAAGATAAACAGCAGGCAGAAGCGGACAGGCAGCTTATTCCAGCAAAAGACAAATGCCAAATACCTTGAAACGCTGGACGATGCGCTTAAGGCGTTCTGGTATATTCATCAAAATCCTGTCGAAGCCCGTTTGGCAATAAAAATGTCGGATTGGCAGTACTCATCGTATTCTGATTATTGCAGTATGCGAAACAATTCGTTTTGCGATCTCGAATTGGGCAAAGCGATATTTGGCCTTTCGGAGGAAGATTTTGTGAGGGAGGATTTAGCTGATAGGAGGGAAGAAAAACTGGGCAGGATTTTTTAGGGGAGAAAGTTTAACCGTCATTTCGGGGATTAAACGCATAGCGGACCTGGATATCAACCTTCTTTCGTACGCGGAATATTAAGGAGCCTTGCCGTGTCAGACACCCCTTCGGGTAATTAAAATCCTTTGCCTTTCGGATGTAAAGTCATTTACCCTCAGGGTGTGCAGACACGGAGTCTCCTCAAGGTGTGCAGACACGAAGCCCTTAGTTTTTCTGATTCTTATCCGTGTCAGACACCCCTTCGGGTAATTTAAATCCTTTGCCTTTCGGACGTAAAGTCATTTACCCTCAAGGTGTGCAGACACGGAGTCTTCTCAAGGTGTGCAAACACGAAGCCCTTAGGTTTTGCTGATTCTTATCCGTGTCAGACACCCCTTCGGGTAATAAAAATCCTTTGCCCTTCGGATGTAACATTCTTCACCCTCAGGGTGTGCAGACACGGAGTCTCCTCAAGGTGAGCAGACACGAAGTCTTCGGGAATGCACATACAGAACCCTCCTGGTTTGCAGAGCCCCGTTTACCTGAAATACATCCTGCTTCCGGCTATTCCTTTGCGATGAAGGTAAATGCCTGCTTCGGTAAAATAATTCTCAATTTTCTGTGCAATTCCTGTCTCGTAATCCACAGGCTCAAGCAGAAGGTAGCCTTCGCCTGATTCATCCTCCAGGAAAGCACGGGCGGCCTTTTGGATTTTCTTCCCTTTCGTTTCAAAAAGCTCACGCGTGAGGTAGTACAGCTGATTTTCGGCTTCTTCCTGTCCTTCACACAGCTCGTAACCCAGGTTGCTTACATATTCAATGGCCTGGGCATTGTCGCGAAGCACCTTGCTGTACGAAGTATTCCAATTCAGGTAATAAAAGCCGACATCCAGCAGGCATAAGGAAGCCAGAACCGGAACCATGGTGTTGATATAGGATTCGTCCCACAGAAACAAACCGGATTCGGAGGTGCGGGCTTTCCAGTCCATGTTTTTATCATTCAGCAACCCTATCTTAACGCCCTTATACTCTATTATATAATAGAAGTTTTCAAAGTTATTGATGCTCTCAAACCATTGCTCCTGCATTTCGGGAGTGATCTCCGCACGGAATTCCATAAAGCGACGTACTTCGTCCGAATTGCGTTTTTCGCGCACAAATTCTATATCCTCACGCCTGAGACGGTTTAGAGTGATGCCGTATTTACAGATTTTCATTTCAGTATCTTTTTAATTGAATACGGTGGCTTTTTGTTCTGTACCTGGTAAATACGCGACAAATATTCGCCTATGAGTCCCAGGCAAAGCATGATGATGCTGGTGGAGAACAAGATGGCCACTATGAGTGATGTGTAGCCCAGAGGTACATCATGTACCATTTTGTTAATGATAAACCGTATGCCTGTGATAAAGCTCAGCACCGAAAGCACGAAGCCTCCGTAGGTCATGATCCGCAGAGGAACGGCGGTATAGTAAATCACTATATTTGCCGAAAGCTGGAACAGTTTCCAGGTGGAATAGCCTGAACGGTGAACAGCCCTTTTCTGGTGTTTTACCTCGGTGAAGGCAATATTGCTGGTGTACCAGAGAAAGAGTTCGTCAATGTACATGAAATGCTGCTGGTGCTTTAGTATATTGACTGCCAGGCTCCGGGTAATCAACCGGAAGGAGGAGCCTTCGCCGGGTGAGTTTAACAGTATGCGGGATGATTTTTTAATGAAATAGCTGCCCAGGTTCCGGATCAGCGAATGTTTTTTCTTTCCGAAATAACCATATACCAGGTCGGCATCTTTATCATGGAACACCTGTATCAGTTTGGTGATTTCTTCGGGGGGTATCTGCAGGTCGTCGTCGATGGTAATCATTAATTCGCCCTGAGCATGTTCCATGCCGCAAAATATGGCGTTGTGCTGCCCGAAGTTCTTGGCCAGTTTTATGGCCGTGATCGTTTCGGGATGCAGTTTTTTAAGCTGTACGAGAACTTCCCAGCTTTTGTCCTGGCTGAAATCATCAACAAAAACCATTTCGAAGGAGTATCCGCCAGAAGCAAAAACAGCAGCGGTACGGTCGTACAATTCGCCCAGGGTTTGTTCGCTGTTGTAAACGGGTACGATTACACTGTATTCCGGGGTCATTTATGCTTGTTTTTGAGTCAGATGGTTATCAGGATTGGGTGGTGAATGGTTTTGCTATGGAACAGGAACTGTCCGGGGCTTTCGTTTATCCTCCGCCCAGCACCATATTGCTCCCGGTCACCCATTTGGATGCATCCGAAAGCAGGTAGAGGATGGCATGGCTCACATCCGAGGGTTCGCCAAAACCCAGGGGCATCATTTTTTCGAATTTCTCCAGCACCTCGTTGCTGATCATTTTGCCTGCATCGTCAACCATGGGTGTGTGCACAAAGGAGGGCGAAATGCAGTTGGACCGTATCCCTTTGGCAGCCAGCTCAATCGACAGCACTCTCGAATAAGCTTCAATGGCTGCTTTGCTGCTGCCATAGAGCGCCCCTCCGTAATACGGATACTTTGTTGTGATCGACGAAAGGAATATGATGGATGCTTTGCCGGCAACTTTCTTTTTACGCAGCAGAGCAGCGGTGAGTAAAACGGGGGCCATGTAGTTGATGCGCATCACATCGGAAATGTCGGTGGCGCTGATAAATTTTGCAGGCAAATGGTTGGTTATTCCTGCCGCATGCACCATTCCGTCCAGAATCGGCATGTTCTCGGCAAGCGCTGTGAACTTGTCAAAATCGAGCAGATCGGCAATAAAGTGAATATGCCCTTCGCCTTGTAATTCAGCCAGTGTTTTGCTCAAACGGACTTCATCGCGCCCGGTAATAACCAGGATAGCTCCGGCGGCACTCAGGTCAATAGCAGCCTGCCGGCCTATGCCTGAGGTGGCACCGCTTACCAGTATGGTTTTTCCTTTGAGTGAGAACAGGTCGGGCATTTGGGTGTAGGGGTTAGGTGAAGGGATTTCGGATTTGCGATTTATGATTTCGGATTTCGGATTTCGGATTTGCGATTAAGAGTAACTTAAGACAGGATTTTTAAACATCCAACATCCAACATCTAACATCCGACATCCGAGATCCGAGATCCGAAATCCGAAATCCGAAATCAAAAATCAATCACTTCCGGGCAAACCACCCTGTCCATTTCAATAGCGACGCTGCCCCACGACAGGCCGACGCCAAAACCACAGGTAAGTAATTGTACCTTGCGGGTAGTGATTTGTTCGCGAAGCTGGTGTACAATGGTAAGCGGGATGGAAGCCGAGCTGGTATTTCCGAATTCGCGTATGCTGTAAGGCGTTTTTTCCTTCTCGATTTTCATCATTTTACGGATGGTTTCGTTCATGAGCAGGTTCGCCTGGTGCATCACGAAAAAGTCGAAATCGGCCGTGGTTTTCGCGATTTCCTGCATGAGCTTTTTAGCATTCGGCACTACTTCGCGTAAAGCGAAATTGAAAACATCAATGCCATTCAGCGCAAGCTGGAAACGCGTGCGGTAAATGCCGGTTCCGTATTTTTTATAGTCGAAGGATTTTTTGCTTATAAAATTCCTGAGTCCTCCATCGGGTATGATAATGGCCTCGTAGCCGGATCCGTCCGATTCGAGGTTAAAGTGGATTGGAGCAGCGTCAGCGCTGAGTTCGAAGGCGGTGGCCGTGGCTGCATCGCCAAAGAGCGGGTAAGTGCTTTTATCGCGGTACGAAGCTGTTAAGGTGGAAATATCACCTACCAGCAACAAGGCTTTTTTGATTTTAGTTGCCGACATCATGCTGGCAATGGCCGAAATGCCATAAACCCAGCCGGAGCAGCCCAGACCTATATCGTAAGCTATGCAGCTATGTGGCAGTCCCAGCCGGTCTTGTATGATTCCGGCGGTTGAAGGGATGATATAGTCGCGCGACTGGCTGATGAAAATCAGCAGTTCAATCTCTTTTTTATCCCAGCCCAGGTCGGCAATCAGTTTCTCGGCGGCGGTGAAACAAAGGTCCGAGGTGGTGGTACCTGGTTCCGCAACCCGGCGTTTTTCCACACCCACGGTCTTCACGATCATTTCACGGTCTTTCACCGAAACCCAGTTGTAGTCGCGGTTCGAGACTTCCTTGCGTGGCACGCAGGCAGCTATGCCGGCAAGACGTACTCCGGGGATTGAGAAAATGGCCATTACATCCTGCTTTTTACAATTCCGAAAATATCGTTCACCGTTTTCGATTTCTGTATATCTTCGGCATTGATGGAAACGTTATATTCGGTTTTGATAAGGGCGATCAGGATAAGGGCATTTATCGAATTCCATTCGAAGGCTTCGCGGAAATTACTTTCAGGTTTGAGTTTGCCGGGTTGTAGGTCTTCAAATTCGGCCTCTAGTTTTTGAATAAATTCTTCAATCATCAGTTATTGGGATTTAAAAGTAGTATTTGCAGGTTCAGGGGCAAATTTATACAAAAATATCCGTTTCCCGGGATTTTTAGGCCATTGTTTTACGCTTTGCCGGTTCAGCTTTCCAGGGGCTGCCTTCAGCGGGCATACCCATGCGGTATAGTTTCATGAAACGGAGAGCAGGCAGCTCTCTTTTTCGCTTTTTCCGCCTCTTTATAAATATTTTCCTTATTCAAGCTTTCCCTGAAAGGGATAAAAGTAAGCGCAGGCCTTTATGGAAGGCATCACTCACGGCAGGGGAAGAAACGTGTTTATAGTATTTGTAAAACTATGTCGGAAAATTATCTTAGCATCGAAACAGTGGTTGAGGCTTCCTTTCCCTGCTTTCTGATTTTAATAAGGTACTTGCCGTCGGGCAATGGCGAAAGGTCCAGAACTGAAGTGCTGGAGGTAGCGTTTGTGTTTAAGACTTTCCGTCCTGTTAAATCATATATTTCAATACTGGTTCCCGAGCCGAAAATAGACGGGGAACGGAGATTTGCGATTCCGCTGCAGGGATTGGGGAAGACCGAAAGAACGGGCGATGCGGTTTTATAAACTTCATTGCCGGTATACAGGTTTCCAAGGCCGGTATTGCATTTCCGAACAAGGTATTGATTGGTCGTTTTCTTATCGGTAGGAACATAGGTATAGTATACAAATGCGCTGTCGCTGAATACCACCGGTTCGGGGTCAACGCGTATTGCTACACTGGTATCGCTCACACAACGCAAAAAGGCATCACCGGGGTTGGCCCCTGCAATCCATATCTGAGCCGGCAGGCCGTCCTTAGCCGAACCCGACTGGGCAGCCATAAACGAAATATACGAGTGGCCGCCACAGGTAAAGGGTTCGGGCGAAGTGATGAACTTAAAGGGTGGCGGTAAAGGGCTGTCGAACTGGTTATAGAGTATCCATTGCCCCGGTGTGATTTCCTGGTATACCTTCATCGTTCGGTTCCAGTTGGTACGGTACATAAACAAGCGGCTGTTGGTTTCCGGATCGTTCCACATATAAGGGGCGCCTATGGTATCCTGCGATATAAACGTGAAATAGGGGAAGGAGGTGGATACTTCAATAAAGCCGGGATGTTTCGCCTGACTGGTGGCACAACAGATCTGCTGGTTGTCGCGGGCAAAAAAGCCCAGTGTCACTCCGGGATGAAAATAGCTTGTGTTTAAATCGGTATTCCGTACCCAGGAAATCCCGCTTATCCCAGTGGTTTCAATAAGAAACCTGGACGTGCTGTCGGCATAATTTGCGGTTGCCATGGAATAAGCCGCGCCGGGATACTGGAATAGCGTGGTGTTTTGCCATCCGCCCGGCACCTGGGTAGCAACCCCGGGGTAACGAATGCCACCAATGGTTTGGTTGTATACTACTTGTGTCAGTTGTGTGCTGAGCATCCATTCGGGCCCGTTCCAGCTTCCGTCGCCGTTGGGCGATAAATTGCCGGTTATGAAAGTTCCTTTCCCGTCAGCAGGTTCGTACATATGAGTTACCGGGTTCAGCCCGCTTATCCAGAGATTATTGTCGTCCGACTTCCAGCAGACAATATTAAGTTTGGTATTGTATTCGGGATCAAAAATGCTTGCCTGGGGCGAAACGGCCAGCACATCTTTGACAACAAACTGGGCCTGAATGGCCGTATTACATAATATAGCAATAAAGGAAGCCGAAATAAATTTTCTCATAGGATTATATTTTACCAGTACGATGAAGTTTAAAAGCTTGTACAAAAATACTTAAAATGTTGAATATGTACATGTTAACGGAAAGTTAATGTATAATAACTCATAACTGTCCGAACAAATTTAAAAAAGCAGAAAAGTTCAAAAGGCTATATTTGTAGTTGCAAAACAGACAAACGCCTTAAGAACTTTTCATGGGAACAAAGTTAGGAAAGAAATCAGCAATACCAGTTTTTAAACAGATTTTAGACATGATACCGCACTCGGTATTGCGAAAAAGCATCAACAAGCACCGATCAGATAAGAGTTGTTCAAAATATTTCACATACGATCAATTGGTGAGCATGATGTTCGGACAGTTGAATAAGTGTTTATCACTTCGAGAGATAGATATGGGGATAGACCAATCCCCGGAATTTTTATCCCATATAGGTCTTGAGCAAAGTCCGGCGAAATCAACCATGAGCGATGGCAATGCCAAGCGGGATTACCATGTTTTCGAGGACTTATACTATAACCTATGCAATCACTACAAGCAGCAATTGGGTCGGCGACCTGAATACAAAGTGATCGAAGAAATCAAAAACAAGAACATAAAAATAATTGATGCCACGATAATGAGTGTATGTTTGAAGCTCTTTCCATGGGCAAAGTTTCGGACAGCAAAAGGCGGGATCAAGGCGCATGTTTCATTAGATGAAGCCAGCATGATACCGGACATAGTGAATATAAGCGAAGCCAAAGTAAGTGATAGGCGAGGTGTTGACGATTTTCGTTACCCGAGAGATACAATTATCGTTGATGACAGGGGGTATTTTGATGTCAAACTATTCAAAATCAGAATAGAAGATGAAAATCATTTTGTAACCCGAATAAAAGACAACATACTGTATGAGTCGATACGGGAGTACGACCTTCCTGAGGATAAAGATGAGCATATTCTGAAAGATGAAATAATACGGCTTACGGGAAAATCGGCTGTTGAAAATGGAATGGACATGGTGGAACTTCGCCGTGTTGTTGTCTATATCGAAGAAGGAAACCGAACGGTAGAACTGATCTGTAACAATTTGGAGTGGAGTGCAGCAACAATAGCTGAACTTTACAGAAGGCGTTGGCTAATCGAGACTTTTTTTAAGTTGATAAAACAAAACCTTCAAATCAAAACATTCTTAGGGACAACACCAAACGCTTGTAAGTCACAAATTTTTATTTCGTTGATATGCTACCTTCTGTTAGAACTAATCCGAAGAACAATGAGTAAAACGAAACATCGCTTTGGACACTTTGTTACCCTGATCAGGGTGTGTCTTACCCAGTATAACAGATTAGGATACATCGTCAACGAAATGAAAATAGGGGTAAGAGAAGCACGCAAAAGGCAGAAGCCACCTCCAAATCTGTTTAGCTCTCACCATACAGAAAAAGATTTCGAGCAGCTAATTCTGGATTTTCAATAGTTATATATTTGATTATCAATAATTAAAAAATCACAAACTGGCTAAAACTAACTAAAAATCAAATTGTTCGGACACGTATGA
>CAIPFN010000091.1 GCA_903864265.1 uncultured Bacteroidales bacterium
CAAGTTTAGATTCAAAAGGCGCACTGATCGAAATATTCAGATCGGAGAATCCCGAATCATCGTCCTGAGCTTCGTCAGCCATCACTGGTTCAACCTTCCTCGTCTGCAGTTTATCCGATTCCAAAAGTGCCATGCGCTCTTCGAGGGAATCAATACGCTTCAGAATCTGACTGAAACTTTCTTTTTCGAAATCATCGGGCTGTATCATATTTTTTTCTGTTTAAATGGTGGCTATCGTTCAGGGAACAATCGGATTTGAGGAGCAAAAGAACATGGAGAGCCGAACTGGTTTTACCGGCTGACAAGAGGGTTGAAAGGAAATGGAGTTTCTTAACCAGGAATTCACAAAAGGTTGTTCCCGGTTTCAGGCTGGTTTAATTTACCTGTACATCCGGATCATCTTCATGTTTTTTCCAGGGTGGCAGAAGCCATAGCAGGAAGCTGAGAATCAAAAACGGGACAATTAACCATACCGCCGCCATCAGGTAACCTTCGGTGCCTATTAACCCGATTTTAAATGTGGTATACCCGTAGAAACTTTTCGAGAACAGCTGCCCGCCAATAACCACATTCCATCGCATAAAGAAGATACCCACAAGGATTAATACCGACACCACAAGGTATATTCCTTTACGGATCAGGGCTTTAGGTTTGTAAAACTGCAAAGTGCCCAGTGTCAGCAAGGGGATGACCGTGCCGAACAATCCCTGCATGATAAACAGGGTAAAGAACAGCCGGCCAAAAACCAGGTTATGCAATACCTCAAATGATTCCTCAGCTTCATAAATGCGATGAATCTGATCGAGGCCTTCGAGCACGAAATCCATGATCAGTATGTAGAACAAATAGGAGGCAATCATATCGAGGCAGGCCATATCGATTGAGAGTTTGCGTATGCGGGTTAACACGATATACACAAGCATCACTAAGGCAATTCCTGATACAATGGCAGAGAAAAGAAATATCACCGGCATCAGCACCGTCGACCACCAGGGGTTTGCTTTTATCGATCCGAAAATAAAGCCGACATATCCATGCAGTAAAAAAGCCGATGGAACACCAATCACGGTAACGATATACCCCAGTTTTTTATCCAACGCCACAGCTTTGGGCGAAATATCGGTTGTCCAAAGCGAAAGGACTTTGTACAGGAATCGTTTCAGCCCTTTTGTTTCACCGGCCCACACCACCATGTCGCGGCGGTAATCGAACCATATTTCAAGTAATAATACCACCATCAGGTACCACAGGTATACAAAACCAAAAATGGCCATGGCTGAGGTTAAATGGGGGGTTATCATTATTTCATACGCTCTGAAAGGCTTGCCGAGGTGGCTGATGAGCGGCATGGTAGCAACCAGCATAAAGGAGAGGGCTGTGAGCAAGGCTATACCATAAGTAGGCCGGAGCACATGCAGGTTAAATATGCGTTCGAGCGAAGCAAGGATAAAAGCACCCGCTACCAGACCGGTGATATAAGGATACAGAACGATGAGTATGCTCCAGTTCAGTTCAATTTCATTGGGATATACATATCCATCCACTTTTGAAAGGACTTCGTACAAATCTTGAATGTGTTGTACCATATTATCTGACCTCCGAACTTAAAGCGTTATAGTATAGTTTAGCACCTGTATTTAAATTCGGTTTAATAACCATGCAGGTATGATTTTTCAGGAAATAATTGATCTTGCTCCCGGGATCATTCAAATCACCAAATATCCGGGCTTCGGTGGGGCAAACTTCGAAACAGGCCGGCTGTAAACCTTTTTCAAGCCGGTGTATGCACAAGGTGCACTTTTCGGCTGTGCCTTTTTCGGGGTTAATAAACCGGCATCCGTAAGGACATGCCTGAACGCAATACCTGCAGCCTATGCAATAGTTTTCGTCGACCAGTACAATGCCTTCGGGTGTTTCGAATGTTGCTCCCACCGGGCATACCTGTACACAAGGGGATTTGGCGCAATGGTTGCACATTTTGGGTACAAAAAAGGATTTGAAAATATCCTGATCCGGGACGGTTTGTTTAAACCCATCAATTCCCCCGTTAGGCGATTCCACAAGGATTGACCCGTCGTTCTTAATGGTATACTGCTCAACCCATGAACGAAAATAGAAAGGTTCCTTTGGCACATTGTTTTCCAGTTTGCAGGCATTGGCACATTTCCCGCAGCCAATGCATTTATTGATATCGATGCCGATCCCATACCATTTACCTTTCCCTTTGGGTGGTTCGGTGGCAAACAATATTCCGTCGAAAGGAGTGAAAGCTGCGGCAACGGCTATTCCTCCGACAATGATGGATCCGGCTTTAAAGAACCCCCGCCTGGAAAGTTTCGATTTTTTTTGTTCCATTTGTTATGCTTTTTTCGGGTCAGATGGGTTAAACCTTGATTAATAGATTCATAGAGATAAAATTCCGGCTGATGCGGCAATCCGACTCTGTCAGGGCTGATGCGGATTATGGCATTCAATGCATTTTAATTCTTCTTTTGTATGCTTGTCCACCAGGTTATGCTTTAAGGCATTCACCTGTTTGATCATTGAATTATTTACGGTGTCGAAGACTATCTTGATCCGCGCCGCATTGAGCTGATGGCAGATGGCACATTCTTTACGGGTATCAGGCTTATGAAGTTTAAGTGAATCAGGGAGTTTGCCATCTTTAAATTTATCGGCATAAAGTACATGCTTCAGTCCCGGTCCATGGCATACTTCGCATTGAAGCTGAGCATGAAACCCTGCGGCTTTATCCGTATGCATTTCGTCGTGGCATTTGGTGCACCTGGCCGAACCGGCATAGTGCAATTCCCTGGCTTCATTCTCCTGTATGGCCATTGCCCGGTAATGACCTAACTTCCCAAATGAATTTGGTTTTAAAACCTGCTGCAGTACCAGGAACATTAGAATAAATACGGCAAATGCAGTGACAAGGCGTTTTATCTGCTGAGGCATAACAAAAGTGTTTTGTATTCGATATATGTATATGTAAAGATATGTACTAAAGGTTAAATTTTCATAAAATAAAAAAATAAATTTGAAAATAATTGAAAATAAATTTGAACAAACAGATTAAAACATTGTTTTACTGAGTTTTATAAAATATTCGTCAGAATGTAATAACAGAACTATTTCCGCACCAAGACCTGTAAAATACCCTGATCCTGAATTATTCAGGCATTTAATGCAGTAAAATCAGGAACTTTTTGACCCGAAAAAGAGGGATTATTCCACAAAACCTTACTTTTCGTTCAATTTTGTGTAAGAATCTGAACCTGCTATGAAAGGACAGGAGCACCGTATGCTATTTAATTTCCCAAATCGTTTCATTTTTTTCATCCATTAGTCACCCTATGTTCAGCCGGGGGAAGAACTGATGTATAAGGTGATTGATTACCATTCAGTTTTAAATCGAAAATATTAATAAGCAGACGTATCAGGCATTCGGTCATCCGATGAACTGCTACAGGAGAAATAGTTCTACCCTGCCATAAACTTCAGTGAAACAGGCAATTACCAAACAAAAGGCAAAACCGGCAATTATTCTGTATTTTCAGGAACACAGGGTATGTACTGCCGCTGCAAGCATGAATACAACGAAAACCAAGCCGTGAACGCAGTTTTTATCAGGAGGATGATTCCCGAAATTGGTATTCTGTGTATCTTTACAGTAAGAATTTTGACGTTGAATGCGTAACATCCCTCCTGATTTACAGCGGAGATCTGATGAAATTTCAACGTTTTTTTGTTCCCGCTTGCACTTCATGACGAAGATAATAGTACGTGCATAATTTTTTATTTTTTTTAAACTGAAATTCCTGCCTGATGAAATACAAACACTTATTGCTGATCCTGGCGCTGATGTCAGCGGGTTTAATGGTTACAGCCCAGGACTCCGGTTTACTTGATTATTCGAAAAAGCTGGACGATAAATACCGGAGCGAACTGGCTAAAACCAATAAACTGGCTGATTCCCTTGGAATTGTAAAACGGGTGGAGAGAAACGGGGCCGTCATTCAGTTAAGTCATTTTGTAAAAGGATTCCCCCGTTTTCTCACCACTTCCAATCTGAATGCGGCAGGTACCACTTCAACTTCGGCCGTGTGGCCGGGTGGAAGCGCCGGTCTGAATCTTAGCGGATCGGGCATCACCCTGGGACTTTGGGATGAATCGAAAGCCAGAATCACCCACCAGGAGTTTGGCGGGAGAGTTACGGTTGCTGACGGGGCGACATATTATGCCGGTCATTCAACCCATGTAGCAGGTACTATGGTGGGTTCGGGCAGCATTAACCTGGCAGCGAAAGGAATGTCGTTCATGGCCAGCCTGCGATCGAGCGACTGGAATGATGATATCAGCGAAATGGCAGCTGCTGCAGCCACGGGACTGCAGGTTTCGAACCATTCGTATACCTATTTAACCGGTTGGTACAACAACTACAGGGGCGATGGGAAATGGGTCTGGTTCGGCGACACCACTTTCAGCAGGACCACCGATTACGGTTTCGGGGCATACGAATCCACTTCCCACGACTGGGATACGGTAGCCTGGATGGCTCCCGGATACCTGATTGTAAAATCGTCGGACAACAACCGTTTCGAGGGTCCGACAAGCCAGCCGGTGCAACACTGGTTGTGGAACGGGGGCAGCTGGGTTTTATCGAGCAGCATAAGGGACAAAGACGGGGCCAATGGGTTCGATTGTATTCCCTGGCAGGGGGGCGCTAAAAACATTTTAACCGTGGGCGCTGTAAATGATATCCCGGGAGGCTACCTGAATCCGGGCCAGGTAGTCCTGGCTTCTTTCAGCGGCACTGGTCCGGCCGACGACGGAAGGATAAAACCTGACCTGGTAGCCAACGGGGTCAGCCTCTATTCAACCTATTCCGATTCGGATACGGCACATGCATATATGAGCGGTACTTCAATGGCTACTCCCAATACCAGCGGCTCCATAGGCTTGCTGCTGCAGCACCAGAAAAACCTCACCGGTTCCAGTAATATACGCTCTGCCACCGTGAAAGGCTTACTGATACATACTGCCGACGAAGCCGGCACAACAGCCGGACCTGATTACACCTATGGCTGGGGATTGCTGAATACAAAAAAAGCAGCATTGCTCATGAGCGAAAACGCTGCGAACGGGTTTAGTTTCAACATCAGGGAACTTACCTTAAACCAGGGCGATACCATCCGGATTCCGCTATATACCAGCGGAACCCAACCCCTTGCGGCCACTATTGTCTGGACCGACCGTCCCTCACATATTTATACGGCCTTCGTGAATGATACAACGCATATGTTGGTAAATAACCTGGATTTAAGGCTGATCAGTAATGCGCCTCTGACTTACTATCCCTGGAAATTAAAAGGTACTACACCGGCGGCAGCCGCAACAAAAGGTGACAATAACGTAGATAATGTGGAGAAAGTGGAAGCGGGCAGTCCTGCCGCCCAGCAAACCTGGTATATACAGATCACCCATAAAGGAACTCTGGTTGGTGGCCACCAGGATTTTTCGCTCATAGTGAGCGGCATTAAACTACCACCTGCTGCCTCCGACTGGAACGGTGCCGCGGGAACTGACTGGTATTCCCCGTCGAACTGGAGCAACGGTGTTCCCGGATCGACCACAAATATTACTATACCTGCCGGAAAACCTCATTATCCCACACTGAACAGCCTTGCCAGCTGCAAAAATATTATCATCGAATCGGGAGCCACCCTGCTCGACAATGGCTTATTAAGTATAACAGGCACCGCCTCCGTTAACTGCAACATCACCGGCAGTGCCTGGCACCTGGTATCAGCACCGGTATCGAATGCGAAAGCATCGGTGTTTTTGAACAAATACCTGCAGAAACATACTGAAGTGAATAATCAGTACAACGATATTACTTCCGTGAATGAATTGCTGAGTCCAATGAAGGGATATGCGCTCTGGGGAGACTTGTCAGGATTCACGGCTACCTATTCCGGAATTTTAAACACCGGCGTTAAAAGTTTAACTCTTACACGAACCACCACCGATTTGATTAACAGCGGCTGGAATTTAGCGGGCAACCCGTATCCTTCGTCCATCGACTGGGATGCTACCCTTGGATGGACAAAGACCAATGTTAATAATGCCGTGTATATTGAAAAGAACGGTAACTGGGCAACGTATGTAGGCGGAACCGGAACCAACGGTGGCAGCCGCTATATTGCGGCAGGTCAGGGCTTCTTTGTAAGCGTAGCCGGTGTGGGCGCCGGAACACTGGCAATGAACAACAATGTAAGAGTGCACAACACTGCAACCTTTTTTAAGGACACTTTTGCCGGCTCCCTGGTAAGACTGAACGTTTCGGGCAATGGGTATGCGGATGAAACCGTCGTAAGATTAATGCCGGAGGCCACCGATGAATTCGACGGCAGTATGGATGCTATTAAACTGTTCGGTTCGGAGGATGCATCGGCACAGATTTATACTCTTGGGAGTATCCCCCTCACTATAAACTCCCTACGGCCTGAAACGGTCAAGGTTCCATTAGGGATACATTCCGTTGCAGGAGGGAAATACACCATTACCGCCACCGAGATCACCGGGCTACCTTATGTTACCCTGCACGATACCAAAACCGGTAAATATACCGACCTGGCTCTAAAGTCCTACGATTTTAGCGTAGTACCCGGCGAGGAAGAACAGCGATTCAGTCTGCTTTTCCAATCTCTTGCCGAAATTCATACAGAAAACACAAACGCCTATATTTACGGTTATCAGCATACAATTTACGTCAACCTGAAAAATAAGGTTAGTGGCGACATATACATCTATACTATTACCGGTAAGCTAATTGCTTCAAACAAGGCTGCCAGCGGCACAACTGAAACGACGGTAGAAGGTAGCGGAATTTTTGTAGTGAAAGTATTTACCGCAGATGAGATCGTCGTTAAGAAAGTGTTTCTGTGGTAATTAAAGGTAGTTTTCCGGAAAAATTTCCTTGTTTTAAGAATGCCGGGTGAGGTATCCTGGAACCCGGATAACTCCGTTGCCGGTCCAGCTGGTTTTTTAAAAGTCTTAGGGCTGAATCCATCCCCGAAGGTTGTCAACATTTTATCACTTTTAACTGCAAATAAAACCGCATCATGCCCCCTGTGTTCAAATCACTTATCATACTAATTGTAGGCTTCTTAAGCCTTTCAAACGTCGACGCTCAACAATATCAGTCCTTTGTCGGAATCAGGTTTGGGGCAGCCTTACCCATGGGCGAAATGGCTTCGCACAATTACGGGTATGGTGGCTATGCCTTGCTGGGAAAAAGCTTTGGGGCCGAAGCGGCCTGGTTTGTTACACCCAAACTTGGATTCGGCGTCGATTACTCGATGAATTCGTTTGAATTTGCTTCGGGCTATTATGCCGAAGATTTCTACCAGGCTAATATAAAAGATTATATACATGTAAGTTTGCTCTCCGGACCGTACCGGCTCAGAACCTATATGGGAGGTGCCTATTATAAAGTAGCCATCAGTAAAAAGATGTCCTCCACCTTTAAACTCATGGGCGGCTTGTTCAAAGTAAGGACCCCGGACCAGTTTTACGGAATTAAAACCTTTATAGCAGGCAACCTGAACTGGTGGAAGATAGGCGCTACCGACACAAAATTCACTTTCCTCACCGGGGCATCACTCGAATACAAGGTATACCCAATGGTGAGCCTGCTGCTCCAGGCTGATTTCACATTTACCAGGGCTGCCTTTACATTTATAAACGGAAGTTCGAGTTACGTTGATTATATGTATATGCCGGTTCTAAGGTTACAGCCGGGGGTTAATATTCATTTTTAACCTGGGAAAAAAGGTTAAAGGTTAAAGGTTAAAGGTTAAAGGTTAAAGGTTAAAGGTTAAAGGCTAAAGGTTAAAGGTTAAAGGTTAAAGGTTAAAGGTTAAAGTAAAAGGGTAAAGGTTAAAGGTTAAAGTTGGAGGATAAAGTGGTGACATATGATTGACGGGAAATTCCTGTATCTCTTTCCCTTTCGAATAAATCAATCAGATCACAAGTATACCTTACTGCCTATTTTTTTTAGAACCACCCAAACTATCCGGACTGCCACTGCCTACCGTTTATTCACGAATATCAGCAGCGGGCAAATGAATGGAAGGTTAAAGTGAAGCCATACCCATGATTCCTGAAAAGATTCTGCGTATTTGGAAATTAAAAAACGGGATTCGGTCAGGGAAACGGCTTATCCTATCCAATGAAAGCAGCTACCGCATAAAATCCTATTTTTTATTTTTTAATTAGGGCCTGCTGAAAAACTCAAACATTAAATTGATCGGTTTTATATTCCGGTGCTTTGCACCTTAAACAATTACTCCTTTCTCTTTGGCTACACATATTTCGCCACTCTGTGGCTTCATTTTAGCACCTTTTATAAAACAGATCAAGGTGCAGCGCACCGCGATAATTTTAGAGAAACAGTCAGATATGACAAAAGGTGCAGCGCACCGAAATAAACAATGAACGGATTTTGAATAGTGTTGTGTGCTTTCCTTGCATTTGATTCATATAGGAATAGTCTATTTTGTTGATTATATGTAAGATATTTGTTTTTCA
>CAIPFN010000092.1 GCA_903864265.1 uncultured Bacteroidales bacterium
CGCAACGCAATGTTTTCCCTGTGATCGATACCGAGAATAATTTCCTGGGCGTCATTTTTATCAACGACATCAGGCATATTATTTTTGAACACGACCAGTACGATACGGTATTTATACGCAACCTGATGTATATGCCCGATACAGTGGTTGAACAAAATGCCACCATGGAAGATGTGGCACAGAAATTTGCCGAAACCTCGCATTATAACCTGCCGGTGCTGAAAGACGGGAAATATATAGGGTTTGTATCGCGTGCCAATGTTTTTTCGGCTTACAGGAAGCTGGTTAAAGATTTTTCGAACGACTGATAAACTGTTTTGGTATTCTTTGGAGAATACTCTACACCGGAATCCTGTTCCCGGCCAACAGTATGGCTTCTTCCACGGTTTCAACAGGAGGCATACAAAAAGTCCCGGTACAAACATAAATAAGCGTTTTTCCCTCTACATAACGGTTGACAAAATAGGGCAGGCTGCTTTCGGCTACACTTCCGCATATAAGGGCATCCGGGATATTTTCGTTGATCAGCCTGTTAACCACTGACATAGCATCCGTTCCTGACACTGCGAACACCATGGGCTCACGGGAACAGGAAAAAGCCAGTGAAACCCAGTTAGCATATGCCGAGGGGCTACGGCTATACCTATTTTTGATGGCAAGCAGCATTTTCCGGGATTTCCCGCTGAAGTCGGCATGATGAAGAAAAATACCCAGCATATGCAACACCCGGGCCATGGCCGAATTGCCCGAGGCAATCACCCCGTCGTAGATCTCAATCTTGCGGGCAAAAACCTGCCGGTCATCGTTTTCGGAGTACCAGAAAAAGCCGGAATGTGAATCGTAGAAATGCTCGCACACATAGGACGCCAGCAAGCGGCATTCGTGTAACCACGACTCATCGGCGGTAACAATATAAAGTTTCAGAAATGCCTCGCAGCCGAAAGCATAATCGTCGAGAAAGGCAGCGATCTGTGGTTTCCCGTTTTTCCAGGTATGATAAAGCCCCTGCTCGGGGTGCCTGAGCTCGCTGAGGATGAACCGGCCGGCTTTGATGGCCCTGAGCAGGTAATCTTCCCGGCCCAGTACGACCGAGGCATCCACCAGGGCACTGATCATGAGCGAATTCCATGATACCAGCATCTTATCGTCCAAAGCCGGGCGTGGCCGCTCGCCACGGGCTTTCAGGAGCTGGGCACGACAGAAAGCCGTCAGCGACGACAGTTCCCCGGCCGAGAGAAAATGCTGCTGGGCAAATAAACCGTCAGGGTATGGCCGGACCAGTATGTTCCGCCCTTGTTCCCATAAACCCTGGGCACCGATTCCATAATATTCTCCGGCCAGGGCTGCATAATGGCCCAGGATTTCGTTGAATTCTTCCCGCGTCCAGGTATAAAATAATCCTTCTTCTCCATCGCTGTCGGCATCGAGAGCGGAATAAAAAATGCCCTCAGGAGCAGTGAGCTCACTATCAACAAATTCGAGCGTTTGTTCCACCACTTCCTTATAGAGCCTGTTTCCGGTTGCCTGGAAAGCAGATGCGTACAAACTTACCAGTTGCGCATTGTCGTACAGCATTTTTTCGAAATGAGGAACCTTCCATTCGCTGTCAGTCGAATACCGGGCAAAACCACCCCCTGCCTGGTCGTAAATCCCGCCGCGTGCCATTTTTTGAAGGGTGAGTTCCACCATATTCAGAGCTTCAATATCACTGGCAGCCGTACTATATTGCAACATAAACTGCAGCACTGCAGGCATGGGAAATTTAGGAGCCCCACTCATACCTCCGGCAACGGGATCAAAAACATTGTGCAACAGGGAATAAATTTTGTCGAAATCGGGAAGCAGGTCTACCAGGGAAGCTTCCTCGTGTAAAAGGTAATTTAGCCTTACTACGCCTTCCGAGAGTTCTTTTGCCTGCACTTCCAGTTCACTGTAGCGCTTCTGAAACAGTTCACTGATATTGGCCAGCAACTGCTTCCACTGCTCAGGGCGGAAATAGGTTCCGCCCCAGAAAGGCCTGCCATCGGGCAAAGCAAAACAATTCAACGGCCAGCCCCCGTTTCCGTGTATCTGTTGCACGGCATCCATAAAAACATGATCCACATCCGGACGCTCCTCACGATCCACTTTTACACAAACAAAATTATCGTTCATCAGTCTGGCGATATCTTCATTCTCAAACGACTCATGCTCCATCACATGGCACCAATGACAGGATGAATACCCAATACTGATCAGCAAAGGCTTGTTGGCGCGTGCTGCCCCCTTAAACGCTTCTTCCCCGAACGGAAGCCAGTTAACCGGGTTATGGGCATGTTGCAGGAGGTAGGGACTCGATTCATGTATAAGCTGATTGGTATAATTCATAAGGCATTAGTGTTTAAGTGTCTTTGATTTCATCCGGAGAATTTTGCCACTAGCCGGAACTTAGCGGCAAACTAAGGTCAGCTCCTTGATGCACCGGCACTGGCTATTCCGAACCACGGCCCGGTTTCAATGGAAAAGCTGCGTAAGGGTATTCCTGAGCATAGGAGTAATTCTGCTGATAGCTGTCCTAAGAAATAGTTCGCTTCCTGAGTATTTGAAAAATCAAGTAAATTTAACACTTTAATGATTGTAAAGTTCAGGATAAATTTAGACGCAAAAAAAATAATTTTAACATTCACCAATATACTGAACATTGTTAATTATATTTGCAGTGTTAATATTTTAAACATCATTTATGAACAACAAACAAATACAGGAACAGCGCATGAGGGGATACTTTATGCAGGCTGCCAAAGAAATGCTGAAAGGCGAAGGACTCAGGAGTTTAAACGTGAGAAGTATAGCCCAGCAGGCAGGGTACTCCTTCGCCACTTTGTATAATTATTTTAAAGATGTAAAGGAACTGGTTTTTTTATGCGTGAATGATTTCCAGGAAGAATGCGAAACCGAGATTATGCTTAAAGCGAAGGATACGCCTGCGGGAACCGAAAGAATTAAAGCCATAACCAAAGCCTACATCGGGTATTTTGTTCAGTACCCCAGTATTTTTAACCTTTTCTTTATTGAGCGCCTTGGGGATATTGGTCAAAAACAGCCGACGGCTGCACTTATTTATACTTTCCTCGACAGATTGTGTTTGCATGACTGGGACTATTGCCTTCAAAACACAGAAAAAGAGGAAAAAGAAATTGCCATTATCAAACAGGAGCTGAACTACGTAAGTTGCGGAATGCTGTTATTTTATATGAACCGCATTCAACCTTCTGACTATACCGAATTTACCGAAACTGTTAATATACAGGTAGATGCCATTGTAGCCAGGGTTTTGCAGCCGAATTCCTGATTCCTTTTCCAGGGATTTAAACGATAGGCGCGTCGCCGGGTTCTAATCGCGGTTTGAACTCCATGCCTGTTTCCGTGTACCCCTTTGGCTAATGCAAGGCATAAGCGGTAAACAGGCCTTAGCCTGGGGGAAACAATTCGTCATTTTAGCTGTTAATTAATCACCGGCAAAGTTTCTGACGGTGATTACTTATTCAATCTTCCTGCTTTCCCCTGTACCCTCCGAAACTCTTCTTCTACAATTCAGTATTTATTGCTGATGCAGGTATAGTAGTGGATAATTCCGGACCGAAACCAGCGAATAAGCGCCCTTTCAATCGGGTTCCCGGTTGATTGAAACCATATGTTCAATTGCTTTAAAAACCCACGCATGGATACCGGAAATAAAACAAGCGAACAACTGGAAGCAGAATTACAGAAATTACAGTTTGCGTATAATTCGTTGAAAACAACCTACGAAAGGCATCTGCAGGAGCATGAAGCCTTGAAGGCTTCAACTGAAGCAGAGCAGCGCTTTAGTAGCATTCACGTACAGCAGCCAGACCTATTTCAAGCCCACTCCAACTACATGGCCCTCGGCAGGAAGGCCGAACTGGCCCTGTCCGAAAATGAAATCAGTTACCGTGCTTTATTTAACCATGTTACGGATGCTATTTATATACAGGATGAGGAAGGCCGCTTTCTGGATGTGAACGACGGCGCTTTAAAAATGTACGGTTACACCCGCGAGTTGCTGTTGGGCCAGAGTCCGCTGTTTTTATCGGCAGAGGGTAAAAACGACCTTACTGTTCTGGATACCATGATGAAACGTGCCATCGCAGGTGAACCCCAGCACTTTGAATTCTGGGGGCGGCGTTCGGATGGGGAAGTATTCCCAAAGGAAGTGCAGCTGATCAAAGGCATTTATTTTGGGCAAAAAGTCATACTGGCTATGGCCCGCGATATTACTGAACGTAAAAAAGCGGAAGAAACGCTCAGGCAGAGTGAAGAAAAATACAAATCACTGGTCGAATCCACTTCCGATATCATATGGGAAACCGATATGGATGGATTATACACTTACGTAAGCCCTCAATTTGAGAATATCCTCGGCTTCACACCAGGCGAAACCCTGGGCAGGTCGCCATACGATTTTATTCCCGGCGAACTTGTCGCAGGTATCGGTTCCGGGGAAAAGGATGCTGAAGATTCCACGCTTCCTTTTTACCTCCTGGCAAATAAATTCAGGCATCACGACGGCCATCCCGTTTATTTCGAAACCAGTGGTGTTCCGGTACGCGGGCTCTCGGGGAAACTAACCGGCTACAGGGGAGTCAGTAGGGACGTGTCGAAACGGCATAAAGCCGAAAAAGAGTTGCATAAATTATCCCTGGTGGTTCACCAAAGCCCTAACACCATTATTATCACTGACCTCAACGGGAAGATGGAATACATCAATCCGGCAGGATGTAATTTTTCGGGCTATGAGTTTGATGAACTGATAGGAAAAAGCCCCTCTATATTTGGCTCGGGCGAAACGCCCCCGGAAACCTACAAATCGCTTTGGAATACTATCATAGCCGGGAACGAATGGAAGGGTATATTTTTAAACCGCAAGAAAAGCGGAGAGTATTTCTGGGAAAGTGCCTTTATCGTACCCCTGAAGGATGCTGACGGAAACACAACGCATTACCTGGGTGTAAAGGAGGATATTTCGAAGCGGGTTCAGGCTGAAATAGCTTTAAAAGAGAGTGAAGAACGTTACCGGGAATTATTCGAGGCTTCCCCGGATGCCATTATCCTGGCCGATATCAAATCGGGAATGCTGATCGATGCCAATACTGCCGCCTGTTTCCTGCTGGGTCGTTCGCTGGAAGACATACTGCTTTTACGGCACAACGCCTTATATCCTGACAGGTTGGAGCTTTTTTCGGAAGAATGGTTCCACGGACATGCTACAGCAAGTAAAAGCAAGCATAATCTTCAGCCTGCCGAAAGTATTCTTCTGCGGTCCGATGGAAGCGAAATCCCTGTCGAAGTGCTCGCCAATATAATAACCCTTAAGGGCAGGCTTACCCTGCAGGCCGTGTTTCGGAACATTACCGAACGGAAGCTGGCAAGGGAAGAACTCTTAAAAGCCAGGGATAAGGCTGAAGCCGGCGACAGGCTGAAATCGGCATTTATACAGAACATCTCCCACGAATTGCGTACACCGCTCAACGGCATCATAGGGTTCAGTGAAATGATAGCCGAAATGGATAATTCGGAGGAGGAACGGGCGGGGTTCAGCAAAATGATCAAAAGAAGCAGCACCAGACTCATTAATACAATTACCAGTTATATGGATATCTCCATGATCATTTCCGGGATAACCGAGATTAATAAACGTGCGTTCAGCCTCAGGCCGTTTATGGAAAAGATCAATGACGAAACCGTCGGAATTTGCGACTCCCTCAACCTGAACCTCCATATCATCAAAAAAATCCCTGTCGAAGACCAAACGATAGTAACGGATGAAATCCTGCTGGGCAAGATATTTTCATACCTCATCGACAATGCCATCAAGTTCACAAATCACGGTTCCATTACTATGGCTTATGAGAGGAAAGGAGGCTTCCACCATTTTTCGGTCAGCGATACAGGGACCGGAATATCCAGGAATTCCCTGTCGGTAATATTTGATGTTTTTACACAGGCCGATCAATCCACTTCACGCGGTTATGAAGGGAGCGGGCTGGGACTGTCCATCGCCAGGGGATTTGTAAAATTGCTGGGGGGTGAAATCTGGGTTCATTCCCAAATCGGTGAAGGAACTACTTTCTTCTTCACCATACCCGAAAAAGCCTCAATTCTGGCTACGCCTGCCCGGGTTTCAACTTCAACTGAACCCATACAATCCGAAAAGCTGGTAATCCTGGTTGCCGAAGACGACGACTCCAATTTTAAGTACCTGGAAATTGTACTGAAAAAAGCTTCCTTCCGGGTGTTGCGCGCTATCAACGGCTTCGAGACGGTGGAATTCTGCCAGCACCACCCTGAAATCAGGTTGCTGCTCACCGACCTGAAGATGCCGGGCATGAATGGCTTCGAATCGACCAGGCAGATACGGAAAATACTGCCCGAACTGCCCATAGTAGCCCTCTCGGGCTTTATTTCCCCTACCGATGAAACTGCAGCCTTATCCGCAGGCTGTAATGAATATATGGTGAAACCGGTCACCCGTTTCAAACTACTGGAAACCATCAACAAATTGCTGCAGCCGGTTCATAATTGATTCGGGAAACGATGAGGGATCAAAGTCGGATGATGGGGAAAGCAGTAAATGGAAAGCCAATAAAAGCAGATAAGGCAAACCCTCAGGAATGCCTTACAGCAAGTGAACGTTTGTTGAATCAGGTGTTTAAAAAGCCCGCATGCTTAATAGTACCCATTGCCCACATACCCGGAACCCGGTAAATGGTACAAACGGCGGTTCCAGCGGAACCGGGTATCCTGAACAGGGACTACTTCATCACCTATTTATGTACTTTCCGAATAAATTCCTCCACCTCGGTAACACCACCCTGGTATATCAGGTAGCCGTTATAGGGTTCGCCGGGAGTAGTTTCGTCGTTAACAGGTGTAAGCATGATCCGCCTCACTTCTTCCAGGTCCGAGGTTTGGCCTAAAGCCCATCCCAGCTTGATATAGGCCACTTCGGGCAGCATATTCTCGGCAGGAATAACTCCTTTGGCCATCAGGTCGCGGCCGGTATCGTAAACGAACATATGCACATAGCCCCAAAGAGTCTGCACGGTCATATAAATGGCTACACCGGCTTTGGCAGCCCTTTCAATAGCAGGGTATACCGCTTTGTTCACATGGCCCAGGCCCGTACCGGCAATCACAATACCCTTATACCCGTGTTCCACCAGCGAATCGATAATATCGGGCTGCATGTTCGGGTAATAGTATACTATAGAAACTTTCTCTTCAAAATAGGGCAGAATGGTGACATTTCGGTCCTGGCGGCGATGGTGGTAAGTTTCTTTTATCGTCTTCAACCCTTTGCGGGTAACGGTTGCCAAAGGAGTGTCGCCAATGGTGCGGAAGGTGGAACGATACGAGGAATGCATTTTGCGCACCCGCGTTCCTTTGTGCAGGAAGCCGTATTCATCGCTGGTAGGACCAAACATACAGATCATCACCTCGGCAATGTCACCGTGCCCGGCAGCGGTGCAGGCATGCATCAGGTTAAGGGCGGCATCCGAACTGGGACGGTCGCTCGAGCGCTGTGAGCCCACCAGCACAATGGGAACCGGTGAATTCTGTACCATGAAGGTCAGAGCGGCAGCCGTGTGATGCAGAGTATCAGTTCCGTGACCGATGACAATGCCGTCGACACCGGCTTCTATTTCTTTGCCTATGGCTATGGCTAACTTTTTATAGTGATCGGGAGCCATGTTTTCGCTGAAAACCGCGAAGACTTTCTCGGTAGTGAGGTTACAGATGGAAGCCAGTTCGGGAACGGCACCGTAGAGTTCGCCAGGCGAAAATGCAGGGATGACGGCTCCTGTTCGGTAATCGAGACGCGAAGCAATAGTTCCCCCGGTACCGATCAGTTTTACCCTGGGCAATCCTTCGGTATAGGGGAATTCCTTTTCCGGAATCTTATAATTGGCCTTTTTATAGCCGGTTTCCTTCATCCCCGTGATGGTGACCACATCAAGCCCTATATTGTAGCCGGTGGGGATCTTCATTACGATGTGTTTATCATCGTCATTCTCGGAACGGGGTAGCACGGTTCCCGAAAATTCACCACGGGTGGTTTTTATCACCGCCGTTCCCCAAACCCGTACATTGTATTTTTTAAGTACCTCGAGTGCTGCGCCTTTATATCCCTGAAAAATGTCGTCAGTCATTTCTATTTGCTATTTCTTATTTACAATTTGTGATTGAGCCTGCCTGAGGTTAAGGTCGGGGTAAAGATTCAGGATTGAGGAATATTTTTGATTACTTCCTCACACCCTTTTAATCAGCTTTACCAGGTAAGTCCGTTCTATTAACCAATTGCCCCTATTACCTCATGCAATTCCTTCAGACTCATATTCCCTTCGGCCTGCCTGCGCAGTTGTCCCATCACCCAGTTGTGCTCCACGTGTTCTCCTTCCGAAAGACGTATCTCGGCCAGTTTGTCGCGCAGGAACGGGATTTTCGAAACAATCTGCTCGCGGCTTACGGGTTTGAAACTGATGCTGGTAAGCACCGATTCAAACTCCATTTTCGGATACTGGTATACCAGGGGCAGCATACGCCTGGCTATGCTGATATCCAGATTTTTTTGCCTGATAAAGCGGAAGAGCGCATAAATGATCTTGTAATCGAATTCGGCTGTAGGCTTGTATTGCCCTTCAACCCAATTGACGGTATGCCCGAAGAATTTCCCCACAAAAGCAGGATTCATGTCCAATTCGGCAATAATCCTTTCGATGAGGGGGAAGAGGTTTTTCCGGAAAATATAGGTAAAACAGTCTTCCGGAATATTCCAGCTTTTCAGTCGCTGATAACGCACTATCACTTCCTCGGGCTGGTTTTTACCCAGTGATTCAATATAATCGTTTTCGAGCGGTATAGGTGCGGAATCCGTATCGGGATACATGCGGTCGGCACCCGGGAGTACACGTTCGAAGATGGTGGTTCCGTCAGCAAATGATTTACGGGTTTCGGGAGGCACCCCGGCGAAAGCCATCAGGCAACGTTCGGCCACCGTTTCGAGTGCCGTCTTAATATCTTCCTCCGGTCCGCGGATGATAAGTTGTGCGTCGTTTTCACCGGGTTTGAGCAGAAGACGTACTTTATCCCAGTCGGCAGTTGTAAAAAGCGGATCCAGCTCCTCACTGTGCGTCATATTGGGTAATTCGATGCAGGCAATTACTTTCAGCCGCTCAATCAGCTCGTTGGCAAACATTTTCCCGGGCTGGGTGAAATGCGAAAGTATTCCTTTAAAGCCCGGGAGGTTCACGGCCACAAGTTTGTACCCGCTGGCTTTAGCATCTTTGGTAAACCCGTTTTTTGAATTAAAGGCATGTAAGTCGAGCAACACATGGCTTTGTTTCCATGATTTTGCATCAGGGAAACGCAATTTCAATATATCGCGTATCGACAGCAGAGCCCATTGCCTGAAACATTC
The DNA here is from genome assembly GCA_903864265.1 of uncultured Bacteroidales bacterium. Classification (GTDB taxonomy): domain Bacteria; phylum Bacteroidota; class Bacteroidia; order Bacteroidales; family UBA4417; genus UBA4417. The sequence continues at coordinate 9,479 of CAIPFN010000092.1, forward strand.
GATATGCGTCAGATCAGGAATCCAGTTGCTGTGTGCTACTCCTTTTATCTCCACCCGGGTGCCGCCTTTACAGCTCACGTTCACATCCTGCCGCCCTGCTCCTATGCCCGTACGGACCTTGCCGGTGCTGCGTCCAAGGAAACGAATATAATTACAGGCTTCCTTCACCTCATCGGGATTGGTCATCTCCGGATAGGTAACCGTTTCGATAAGCGGCATGCCCAGCCTGTCGGTACGGTAAATGCGGGTATGACCAATGTCGCTGACTTCCCGGCATGAGTCTTCTTCGAGGCTGAGTTGTATCAGTCTTATTTTTTTGTTCTTTAATGGAATTTCGCCTTCTACCCCAATAATGGCTGTACGCTGAAAACCGGTAGGAATGCTGCCGTCGAGGTATTGTTTACGGGTGATATGAACTTCACCTACTATATTCAGTTTCGATACCAGTGATATTTCGATGGCATGCGACAAGGCTTCGCGGTTAAGCGGAAAAGGAGGGGTATCATCCACCTCGTAGGTGCAGGTGGTTTTACTTTTAAGCCGGTAGACGATTTCCTTGCGGGTTTTGAATTCCATCAGCGCGGTGCCGTCGTATTCGCCCAGTTCGCTGAGGGTGGGCCGCATATGCCTGATTACTTCGGCATCGAAATCGCCGGGTTTCTGATACACCCCGGCCGGGCAACGGCAGAAGAGCTTTTGCACTGTTTTAAGCTGCTGGTGAACTTCGAGCCCCGACATGAAGCCGATTCGGTCGTATGTTTCCTGTGTGGATTCACCGCGTGTAACGTAGCCAATCCGGCGTTTGGTTTCTTCGTAGTTAAGCTTTGGATCTAAATTCTGAGCCATTTGAGGGATAAGTTTAAAGCGGGTCAAATGTAGAAATATCTTTTATTTACTGAAGATAAATATTTGGATTGTTTTGTGAATTTATAAACAGTAGCCCTTTCTATCCGAAAAGAACAGAAAGTGATCTGAAGATTAATATTAAATCGACTAACATAATATGCCATTCATACCTATACTCTTTGTATTCCGTATGTACAAGACCCTCGCCGCATGAAACAGATCCATATGCCATAAGTTCCGGATCTCAAATCCGACATCCCACATCCCACATCCAACATCCGACATCCGACATCCGGCATCCAACATCCGACATCCGAAATCCGAAATCCGAAATCCGAAATCCGAAATCCTACATCCCTGCCTCTGCCTGCTTTTCTCTTATTCGTCCCGGACCACAAAATGCACTGAGAGACTATTTCGCTATAATACTTACCTTTGCCTGCAATTTATCCCCTGTAATGCCGAAATATCGATTCTTTATATCAACCCTGGTCACTCTTCTTGTGCTGCTGTCGGTTCGCCAAGCGACTCAGGCCCAGCGCATGCGCATACAAATGAATGCAGGCGAGCTCAGGCATACAAAAAACCTGGGCGACATGACCCGATGCCTGAACAACCCGGTATTCGAACACGAAGGCGCTTACCTATACTGCGACAGCGCCTGGATGTACGAAGCCACCAATACCATGGACTGCTACGGGCATGTTCGCATCAAATCGAGCGATACCTTAAACCTGTATGGCAAATTCCTGCACTACGACGGCAATACCAAAATTGCCATAGTCCGCGACGATGTGCGGCTGGTTGACAAACAAACCACACTTACCACCGATTATATGGTTTTCGACCGGAATACCGGGATAGCAAATTATACCTCGGGAGGCAAAATGGTAAATGGCGACAATATCCTCACCAGCAAAAGATGTTACTATTATACGAATCAGAAACTGATGTATTTCAGGGATGATGTGGTAATGACCAATCCTGAATACAAAATCAAATGCGATACCCTGAAATACAATACCGTTTCGCGTATTTCCTATTTCCTCGGGCCCACCATTATGACCAGCAAGGACACTTACCTGTATTGCGAGGATGGCGAATACAACCGGGTTACCAGCAAATCAAGGTTCAGTCTTCATGCCCTGCTGGTCGACGGCCCCCGGCGCTTAACCGGCGACAGCCTGTATTACAACGAAAAAACCAGGTATGGAAAAGCAGTCAACCACGTTGTGATGACCGACACCCTTCAGCATGCAGTTATCAAAGGGAACTATGCCGAATACTGGCGAACCATGGGCTATACGCTCATTACCAAAGAGGCCTTGGCTATTATGGGTGATAAAAAAGATACCCTTTACCTCCACGCCGATACGCTCAAAGCCACTTTCGATACCGCCCGAAACGAAACCAAAGAATTGTTTGCCTACCATAACACCCGTTTTTTCCGGAAAGATATTCAGGGAGCCTGCGATTCGCTGCATTACGGTTTTGCCGATTCACTCATCAGTATGTACCGCATGCCGGTATTATGGGCCGGCGAAAACCAGCTGACGGCCGATACCATAAAAATACTTACCGGGAAAAACAGCATACGGCAGATTTTCATGTACAGCACGGCTTTTATAGTCTCAAAGGATACTATTGCCACTTATAACCAGATCAGGGGGAAAAATATGGTCGGGCATTTTACCGATAACGAACTCTCGAGCATTGATGTAAACGGTAATGCCGAAACGGTGTACTATGTGCGCGAAGACAACAAATCGCTGATGGGAGTGAATAAAGCCGAGGGAAGCCGCATGCGCCTGTATGTAAAGCAAAGTAAAATTGAACAGATTGTCTATTTTGATAAACCTGTAGGGAATATGTTCCCTCAAAAAGATGTTCCCGCCGATCAGCGGCTGCTGAAAGGATTTAACTGGCGATATACGTCCCGGCCCCTTCATAAAAACGACATCTTCCGCATCCCTGCAGTTCCTGCCGAAGCCCCGGCAAAAGAGAATAAGGATAAAGACGCTCCCGGTAAAGCGATTGAATAGGCTTAGCGCCTTTTTCACAGGTTGAAGGATTAAATAATGAGCTTTTTGAAATTCACTGCCCGTGTTCCAGGATAATGAATAAGCTGTAGGATTACGCTTGCCCTACGCCCGTGCTTTCTCTGAAAGCCTTCCGGATCGAAAAAAGGGTTTCCCGCAATGGAACCCGTTACACATATATTCACATAATTTATATTCTAAAAAGGTGCAGGAAAACTTCCCATGCCCCTTGTTTCCATATCTACCCATCAATCTCCTCAATCTCCTCAATCCCATCAATCCTCGCCTTGTCTCCCCCTCGCCTTGTCGCCTTGTCTTCTTGTCTCCATCAATCCCATCAATCCCATCAATCTCCTCAATCCTCCCCTTGTCTCCCCCTCGCCTTGTCGCCTTGTCTTCTTGTCTCCATCAATCCCATCAATCCCATCAATCTCCTCAATCTCCTCAATCCTCCCCTTGTCTCCCCCTCCCCTTGTCTCCTTGTCTAATCGTCAATCCCCCCAATCCCCTCAATCCCCTACTTCCCCGGTGCCGTATAAATCATCCTCTTCTTCGACGGTGGGAATACCGAGAAGTTAACATAACGATACGGACTGAGTTTCATATCTTCAACAAGCTCGTTGAGGCGGGCTGCCGATTTATCCAGGTTTTCATACAATTTCTGATCATTAACCAGCAAGCCGAGGGAGCCTTGCCCCTTGTCAATTTTCGAGGTGATCCCGGCGACCTGGGTCAGAACCTCGTTCACCTTGGTGAGCGTTCCTGCAATATTGGCTTTGGCCAGGGTATCACTGATAAGAGCGAAATTATTGAGAATATTCGTAATATTCTGATCATTCTCACGGATGTTCTGTGTGATGGATTCAATATTGAACATGATGCGTTCCATGCGTTTACGCTGCCCGTACACCAGGGTATCCATTTGAAAGGATGTACTCTCGAGGTTGGAAAGGGTACTTCGGATGCTGACAAAAGACGCATTGATATTTTTTCGGGTCTCGGAATTGAAAACCGAATGGAGTACCGTTACCATGGTATCCAACGAGGAGATCAGGCTTTCGGCCTTAGCTTTCAGAGGGGCCACCTGCCGGTTTACTTCTTCGGTAAGAGAAGGCTGTATGCCGCCAATCAGGGTATCACCGTCCTGGGCCTCGGTTTTTGAGTCGCTGAAAATAATCTCTATATTCTTGGTTCCCAGCAGGTCGAGGCTGAAAATCCGGGCTACCGAATTGGAAGGGATAGCCACCTTATTGGAAATAGTTAGTTCCAGTAGTATCTTATTGGAATGTTTATTTACGAACCGCATATCGGTAACCTTCCCTATATTGAAACCATTCACGGAAACCGGGGCCGCATCCTGTATTCCCGAAGTAGCTTCGTACACGGCATAAAATGTACGGTTCCGGTTAAACAGATCTTTACCCTTGAGAAAATTCACACAAATAACAAATAGGCTTACTGTTACTAAACCAAAAAAGCCGAGACGAACTTCGCGTTTGATTTTCATTTTTATATTGATATTTTTGGCAAAACTACTACTTTTTTCCGGTTAGTCGCTTTGCTTCTTCATTCGAAATTCGTTCTTTGCCTTTAAACGCCACAACAAAAGCATCGGTATACCCTTTTCGCATCAATCGCTTCCGGCATTCCAGGGCCTCCTCCATGCTGCTGAAATCACCGGAGGTATATTTATAAGATCCCCCGTGGAAATACATTTTTACATTTTCGATGCCGTCGAACACCTTTGAATCAAGCGGCCTGGCCTCGGGAAACAAGGCAAACTGCACCCTGAAGGAGATAAGATCCGCATCAGCCTTCCGGGCCACAATAGAGTCGGTTTTCGGAGTCCTGCTCTTTGTGCTCACTATGGGCTCGTAATCATGCTTTGAAGCGATAAGCGTATCGGCAACGGCCTGAACCGCCGGCCTCTTCTCAGCCTGGTTCTTATAATCGCGGAATGCCTTGAAAATAGCCTGCGCCATCAGGTCCTGCCCTTTCTCCGACAAAAGGAATTTTTCATCCTTCGCATTGCTGATAAAGCCGGTCTCAATCAGTACCCCGGGCATGGCCGTTTTATATAATACCAGGAAACCGGCCTGCTTCACACCCCGGTTGAGCATATGCAGATTATCAATCAGCTGATGCTGCACCCGGCC
>CAIPFN010000093.1 GCA_903864265.1 uncultured Bacteroidales bacterium
GAAACCAGCATGAAACCAGCATGAAACAGCATGAAAGCGGCATGAACGTCGCAACAGGCAATAGATAATTGTTTATTAATCTGTATATTACATCATCAATCTGGTGCGTATAAATTTGCCAAATTGTTAAATATTGTTAAATATACAAAAAAAAGTGCGATTTCCCGTATTACCTTTTCGCTTTTCTCCGATTAAGCAGTATATAACCAAAACATGCTATCCTATGGAAACATCGGTTCAGATTGAGCAGGAGCTCGAAGCCTTACTCACGCGATTGAAGAAGTTCGAAGAAGAGCTTAGCACTTCTATTTTCAGAGACCGGGACTGGCTTGAAGGCCGGGAAGTTTGCAAATGGCTTAAAATATCCAGGCGAACGCTCGACAGGTGGTGCAAAGCAAAAATGCTGCCACACTGCAAACTGGGCAAGAATCTTTTCTTCCTGGTTGCCGAGATCAATAAAGTACTATGGGCAAACAGGGTGGTGACAGTACGGGGTGTAAACAAGGGTAAAAAAAAGCAACAGGGCCGAACCCGGAAAATTAGTAGACAATAACCTTCCGGGAAAATTGCCTCTCCGGGAAATCCCCGGAGACCTGCAAAAAGTAAACTCCTGCACCCAGGCCGGTGAGATTGGCCTTTACCAGGCTTTCCCCTGTCTGGATTGGGAAAGTTTTGATAACGTGACCATGGATATCAAGCAAAATCAGGACTGAAGGTTCGTTTTGCACCCTGATCCGGACAGAGATAAAATCGCTGCAGGGATTGGGGAAAAATTCCATCTGCCGGTCCGGCTGCTCCTGCTGAACATATCCCGGAACCGGAGTGTGGCAATTGTTCAAAAACTCCATGATTACAACGGTGTACGCATTCAACGGGTTCACTTTAATCCAGTAGAATTTATCATTTGCCGCAACATACACACCCAGGTATCCTTCCAGGTTTATCCAGTCGCTGATATGAATACTATAGGCACCGAGATACCATGAATCTGCAGCAAGGTATACATCGCCGCCTGTAAAGTCCGGGTAGTGGTTTATAGTATCACCCGGCATGAATCTCTGCGCGACATACGACAGGATATCACTCTGCCCGGCAGGATGTTCAGATGTATCGATCCGGGACCAGGCTATTTTATTCATCCCTGACGGAACGATCCTCACCCATCTCGACTGCCCCATCCCATGCGAAGCCAGCAGCGAAAAGACCTGGATGGTGAAATCGGTCACACCATCGCGGTTGCAGTCGATGCTGTATGTGAGGTACTGATCCGGTGAATTGGCAACTGCGCGCAGAACCGTATCAGGTTCAATGGTTTTTATACAGTTGGAATCCGAAGCAATACCGGCACATACGTCCTGGGAATGGGCTTCTGCTATTGTCAGCCCTGCGAGCAGGAATAGTATCAGGTACTGCATCATTGTTGTTTTTCCGGCAAAGGTGCCGGCAAGAAGACCGGCAAACGGCCGATGTCCTCCAAATATACAACAAATTTCCGCTGGTTGCAGGGAGTTTTTTTGAACGACCATTTCCTGGAAATTTCCGGGCTGACCTGCCGTTTTTTTTCCGATCTTTGGCAAATAATTTCAACCCGATACATGCCGGCCCGTCAATTCTTTTTTTCACTGCTGATATTGATGCTGTTGCTGTTCTCCTGCCAGAACGACAATGTAAAGCCTGTATCACACAAGGGCCTCCCTGTTGTTGAGAAAAAAGTTGCTCACCCAACCTATGCAGCGATGCTCCAGGCATTTAACCTGCTTCAGAAGGATCCGTTGCTCCAGAATGCCTCACTCGGGTACCTGGTAGTGGATGTAACGGCAAAAGATCCCGTGGTTGTGGCCGATTACCATGCAAAACAGCTCATGATGCCCGCCTCAACCCTGAAAATATTTGTGACTGCCGCGGCCCTGGAGTATTTCGGGAAGCCGATTATTCCGGAAGTAACGATCACCAACCAGATGAGTGTAAACTGGAGGTCGTCAAAACTGCTCCGCAAGATCGGCGGAAAAGTTTATAATACTGCAACCACGGAGGCAGGAGCCAGGGCCATCCTCGATTTCTGGTCGACGAAAGGCGTTGATACCGAAGGAATGAATTTTTA
>CAIPFN010000094.1 GCA_903864265.1 uncultured Bacteroidales bacterium
CTTTAACCTTTAACCTTTAACCTTTCGCCTTCAGTCCTGCTACTTTAACCTTTAGCCTTTAGCCTTTAACCTTTCGCCTTCAGTCCCGCTACTTTAACCTTTAACCTTTAACCTTTAACCTTTAACCTTTCCTTCTACCACATCTATGGTTTTCGCCTGGCAAAATGTTTTGAATCGCCCCATTCGTTAAAGCCGATTTCGTCGCCGGCCATATGGATACGGGCTTCCAGACAATTACGGCATTCACTGGCATCTTCATCGAGGCAGGGCTTATCCTCGTAAAGAAGGTAATCTTCACGGTATTTCACCGGGGTAAGGTTAGGCATTATAATATTGGCACCTACTTTAAGCGCCTTTTCCCGGCCTTGTTTGTCGATGGCCTGCATGGCAGTGGTAGCGGCAATATTAATATCTTTCATAATAATGCGGAGCAGGGCAACCATTTTGAGCGAAACGTCAAAACGCGTTTTCCGGCTCCAAAGCTGATCTTTGAATTCAAATAAAGGGGTGTCCTCGTGTTCAATATAAGGGCCCATGCCCACCATATCCACATCCAACTGCCTGAAAAACAACAGGTCGCCGGCCAGGTGCTCCAGGGTTTGAAAAGGAAGTCCTATCATCACGCCAGAGCCTACGTTATAACCGATTTCGCGCAGGGTGTTCAATGCCTGAATACGGATATCGAAGTCATGTTTCTTATCGTGTGGATGGATGCGGTAATACAGCTCGCGGTCGGAGGTTTCGATGCGGATCAGGTAGCGGTGGGCACCGTTGGCAAACCATTCGCGGTATGTGCTTTCTTTTTGTTCGCCCATGGATAGGGTAATCCCGAGTTTACCGTCAGAAAGAACTTTTATTTTGTGCAACAATCCCGAAACGGTATCCACGAACCTTTCGTCGCAGCGTTCACCCGATTGCAATACCATGGAGCCATACCCGTTTTCCAGAGCAAAGCGGGCAGCTTCCAGCACCTCGTCTTCGGTTACCATGTAACGTTCCGGCTTGGAATTGCCGGCTCGTATGCCGCAGTAAAAGCAGTTTTTGGAGCAGATATTCGAGAGTTCTACCAGCCCGCGGAAATAAACCTTGTTGCCTACATATAGCTTCTTGATCGCCGCCGAATGGGTGAACAACCTGGTCTTGTCCGCTCCCTCCGCACTGAGCAAAGTCACCAGGTCAGCGTGCGAAAAATCGGTTTTTTGTAGCAGGGTTTCAAAGGATTCGGACATAGGTTCAGTGTGGCGTTCAGATGCAAAAATACAACGATTTAAAACATCAATCCATACCATTCAAAGTTTAACCTCTTCTGAATACTTAAGCAGGAAAATGAGGGCTGTATTTTGTGTTTTCCTGTTAATTTATCTTTTGATAAAAGTTCCTTCATTAATCAAAACTCCATAACAGCCCTTAATTATATAAGTGCCTGGCAATAATTTACTCACATCAATCTTATTCTGTCCGGGCTTTTTTAGCGATTTAACCAGCCCGCCCCTGATATCAAAGATAAGAACAGTGTCGAAAATGATCTTTCTTTCCGAACGGAAGCTAAGCACATCATCCACAGGGTTTGGAAAACAGCTGATGCCAGGCTGTTTTAGAGGCTCGGCAATAGAATTGGCATAGGGATCGAAAAGCCAGAGGTAAGCCTCTTCAACAGCTTCGCGCCAGAGCTTTTCATTATGTTGCCCTCCA
>CAIPFN010000095.1 GCA_903864265.1 uncultured Bacteroidales bacterium
CTTTAGCAATAGGGATACATGACAAAATAGGATAAGAATCAGAGATTCAAAAATGAATGATCTTTTCTGCACGTTTCATTTTGCTAAAGTTATGGGATTCATCTCCTGTGTTTTGTGCAGCAAAAAAAAGAAAATGCCAGGAGATGTTCCATCTACCCTGCCTGGTATATTGCCTTAATGCGTCTTTAAAAAACCACCCCCATCTATCAGCCGGTGAGTGAGGATGGGGGTGTGAAAGCCTATGAAAAACTATAATATGCAAATTGCCTACACAAAACTGCTTTTAGTTTTGCTCTGCCTGGGATAGGGTATGTCTGTTTCGATGCGGATAGTAAGATTAAAAGGGTATTTTTTTTAAAACCAGATTGAGTTGATGGCTACATAAGCCGGCACCCTCTACAGGAAGGAAGGCCGGATATGGGCTTTAAGCCCAGTCTCAAACCTGGGCAAGCTGATCGGCGGAGGCTTTGCCCGGCGCAGGCGGGGTATGGTTTCGCGATATTAGAATACTCTGATCGAAATACTGCCTCATCCTTTCGGGATGGCCGAGATTTTCGCGGGCTATCATCAGCAGGTTAACAAAGGTTTGGTCATTCATCGCCTTCAGGTCCTCGGCCCAGGTATTGCCCGAATTGCCTTTGTTTTCCTTTTGCTGCAGTTGCTGATCCCTGGCCTGGTCGTATTCGGCCTTGAGTGCCATAAATTCTCCCGGCAGTTGTTCGCCCAGAATGTCCTTATGATTCGAAAAAGCAAGTATAGCCTGGTCGAATAAAGTATCTACATTGCCTTTGTTGATATTATTATATCCTGAACGGCCGTTGGGGAAGAATTCGCGGTATTCGGCCGAGCTTTTCTCGAAGCGGGTCAGGACGTATGACTCGCTTTTCAGGATTTTTTTCTTGAAAAGTTCCAGTATCTGATCCACATTCACGGTGCGCGACATCAGCTGGGTGCCGCTGGTTCGGGTAGCACTGTGACTCTTCAGCAGATTGGCATACCTGAGATCGGTTTCCTGCAGCAGCCCTTCGAAAGGCTCCCCGTTCAAAACCGCCTGGTGAAGACGGTTGCGGTGATCGCCGTGGAATTTAACAAATTTGTCGTGGCCGGCTCCCAGATTTTCGAAGGGGTTTTCGGCATAAGATTCAATATTTCTCATGACTTGTAAAATTAATTGGGTTTGTATTATATTGAAATCGTACGCAATATAGCACGAAAAAACAGATTATGCAACAAATCATGCTATTGTAATTGAAAATATATACTACCCTGTCCAAAAGGCCTGTATTTACAGGGTTCCCGCTTGTGATAAATGGTAACAGTATGTGTGGTCAGTGAGTTAAAGGGCCGTATTAAGTCCGGAAAAGTGATTCATTGAACCTGAAACAGAAGCATTTGCCTATATAATTACAGAGGGGCTATGCTATCATTCAGCCGGGTCCATTTTTCGTTGATACCTGCAGTATGCGGGCCGAAACTAACCATATAAACGTTGTTATAAGCTGCTTTTAAATTAAGGTAAAGGTCCTTAAGTGTAAGGATCCATACCCGGAAAAGAAATTCATAACCTTAAAACTTAAGGATCACTATTCAATGTCGTTTAGTTAAGGATTACTCATAATCGTTTGTAATTCATTGAGTAAAGCTTTTTAGTTTTTTTATTTCGTGGGTTATTACGCCCAGGCCGGATTATTTCTCTTGTTTTAGCAACTATATCATCAAAAGCTTCGAGTGCCTTTGCGAATTGTTTGCGTATCAGAACTCCAATTATTATTTCCTGGGTCATTGAAATTGCATTGGTCCTATTGATTTTTTGGCTGTGCTTCCTGTTTAGATCTGCTTTGTATTCTTGAATCACTTTTTCTTCAATCGGGTGTGCATAGGTTGCGCAAAGTGTCATCAAAAATACTTTGGCATGAAAATCTTGTTTAACAGCTTTGGCAGTTTTTCCTGAAAAATTCTCGATTTCGAGCCTGTTCTTCAACAACTTATATGCTTCCTCTTCTTGCCATCTAAAATGATAAAGAGGATCAAACTCCTGGTGAGGATATTTTGCAGCATCGGTTAGCGAAGTGCATAATATTTCCGTTTCCCCGGTTGGTAGTTCCACTTTTATCAAGCGGCAAGTGATCTCAATATCCAACATTTCAGGATAGCCGGCCAGTTTTCGACGATCCTTCTTTGGTAGTTTGAAGCTTACCAATCGCTCTACTTCTGTGCTTTCGGCAAAATCTTTCACTTTTAGCCACCAATCATCTTTTAGTCGTACGCAAAACTCAGTGCCCTTGGCTTTCAAAAGAAAAAGCAACCAAAAGCTCGGATATCCCCGATCAAGCAATAACAAATCACCTTGCTGAACCTTATCCAGATGTTTCACCAGCAGACTGCTTTCGCTACTTGCATAAGGGGCCATCTGTGCATCGATGGTTACCTGATTCAACACATCGTAAAGCATTGAAACCATTGCCAGAGAACGCTTGCTGTCCGCTTTAGGCCCAAATTCATGCTGCCCAAACTCCTCAATGACGCTTGGATGGTTCGGTAGCACTAAGCGACTCCCGTCCACAGCTAACGTGCGCATGCCATACCATTGATAATATTCAGCCCGGTCGTAGAATGTATTTACCGCTACTTCGTTCAACCGAATAAAGGCCCAGGGGTTTAGCTTAGCTCTGGCTTGGGATAAAGCACCTTTGGTAACTTCCCTTATCTTGAAATCACTTTTTGAAAGTGCTTTAAAAAAGGAATCCAGCTCTCGTTGTATGGAACTCTTGAAGATAATGATGATTGATATTAAGTTATTGAATGTCAGCTTTCTATCACGTGTGAACACCCCCGACCGGCCGTCTTTTGAACGGCTCCTGTAATCCTCATTTTCGAGTTCATCTGTTATGTTTTTGGATAGAAATTCACGATAATCTTGCTCTAGGTTCTCATTAGGGTTACCCCCTATATACCCCCGAAAGATAGTGATCTATTTGCACACCACAAAATTTTCAAAGAACTATTATTGCATTTATTTGCAATTAAATCAGGCTTTTATGTAGCTTTGCTTAACTAAACGACATTGA
>CAIPFN010000096.1 GCA_903864265.1 uncultured Bacteroidales bacterium
AGTATTGCCTCCGATATCGTTCCACTCACGGGCGAAAACAGGGTTCTTGCTTTCTTTGGGCTTCAGAAACTGAACACAAATCCCTCGGTCGGATTAAAAACACTGATCAACTATTCCGGTATCGTCGGTGAAATCAAGGTGCAGGACATCGTGTTCAAGATTGGTCCGCGTTTGAATGCTTCGGGAAGAATCGAGCACGGCAAGAAATCAGTCAAAATATTACTCGCAGAAGATACTGTGGAGCTGGAAGAGCTTGGTATTGAGATTAATTCTTACAACGAGATCCGTAAGACCCTCGACCGCGATATCACCCAGGAAGCATTGGAAATGATCTCCCAGAGTCAATTTTATGAGGGCCGAAAATCAACTGTGATATATAACCGCGATTGGCACAAGGGTGTCGTGGGAATCGTAGCCTCCAGATTGACAGAACATTATTACCGGCCGACAGTGGTCCTGACTGAAAGTAACGGCATCGCAACCGGATCCGCCCGTTCGGTGGGTGAGTTCGATCTGTATGAAGCGATCGGAAAATGTGCGGATCTTCTTGAATCCTACGGTGGGCATATGTACGCTGCCGGTCTCTCCATGAAACTCGAAAATGTCGCCGAATTTTCCCGCCGTTTTGAGCAGGTCGTCAGGGATACCATAACAGCCGATCAGATGATTCAGACCATCGACCTGGATGCGAAAATTTCGCTTTCTGATCTCTCTCCCAAGTTTTTGAGGTTATTGAAACAATTTGAACCTTTTGGTCCGCACAACAATTCGCCCGTCTTTCTGACGGAGGATGTGATGGATTATGGCACCACCAAACTGGTGGGAAAGAACAACGATCACGTAAAACTGGATCTGATGGAGGCCAACCGCTCCTCTTCCCGATTCTCAGGAATTGGATTCTCGCTGGCTACTCATTTTGAAATGATCAAGCAGTCACTGCCATTCGATATTTGCTATTCTGTTACTGAAAACCAGTACAAGGAAAAGACCTATATGCAACTCAATGTTAGAGACATAAGGTCCCGCATGGACTATTAATTTTTTCTTGCGATCTTGAATACTAACGCTGATCTGCTCCTCCAAAAGCTAAAGAACCGGCTGAAAAATCCACTACCGGGAAGTATTTCGCATCAAAGAATGCTCCCACCCGGCAGAATTTTGCAGCATCCATCCGAACAGGGCCATTACCATGAAAGTGCAGTCCTGATCCTTCTTTTTCCATCCGAAGATCAACTTTATATCTGCCTCATTCGCCGGCCAACTACCATGAAAAACCATGCCGGGCAAATAGCTTTCCCCGGAGGAAGAAAGGAAAAGGATGATAAGAACCTTATATTTACTGCCTTACGCGAAGCTGAAGAGGAGATTGGCCTGGGTCGGGAGTCAGCTGAAATTCTAGGGCTTTTGAGTCCCGTTTATGTGCAGGTCAGTGATTTTCTGATCACGCCGGTAGTAGGATGGATGGCTCAAATTCCCGAAATACGAATGGATTCGAGGGAGGTGGACGAGGTTATTTATATTTCACTGGAAGCATTGACGGATCCGGTAAATCTTTGCGAAAGAGAAATGGACACACTGACCGGAAGGATCGAAGTACCGGGTTATGAAATTGACGGGAATTTTATTTGGGGCGCAACTGCGATGATGCTTGCCGAACTGGTTGAACTATTTTCAGATCAGTTATAGAAAGACCAGGAAAGCCCGAACAATAAGGTTGATGGAGGAGCTGCGTATCCGGGTGCAGTATAATATCCACCTTTGACAAACTGGTTGGCAAGGTTGGTATACTTGATGTAAAATGCGGTCCTCTTTAATTTGATGTTGATGAAGGCGTCAACCCACGCGTAATCGCCAATTTTTTCTGTGTTTTGGCGGTAGAACATCCCGGTTGCCGGGGAGTACTGGTCTGCGTAATAAGCGGTTTCATATCGGGTATCAATTCCCAGCTGAAAGAATAGTACCTTCGCATAAGTGTTTTCGTAATACAATGAATTTCTGATACTTACTTTCGGAAGCGCCAGGTAGACACTGGTAGTGGTATGCTGAAAAACTGCCCAGTTGCGGATGTTAAGGCCCCCAAATTTAAAGTCTTTGTTCAACATGGCCTGAAAGACAGAAAATTCTGATGCGGCCTGTTCCGGCAGGGCTGATTCATTGAAGAAAACGTATTTGCTGATAATGCTGTAATTTGCTGATGCCTTGAGCCTCCATCCTGGTTTGTCGAGTGTGGCACCAATCTTCAGCGAATAAGTCTTATCAAAAGCATTCTCCCACTTGTAATGATTGGAGTAATAATGCTCGAAGAAATAATTGGGTGTCTTGCTCGACATGTTGGCAAAAATCCTGACGAAAGAAGTATCCCTCTTTGACCTCATGGGTTTTTCGATGGATCCGGACAGCTCATAATCCAATGCATTTCGTCCCTGGATATAAGATTTTCCGGCAACATTCCAACTCCAGAAACGGCCATCTGTCCGGAAGGCTGAACCGCCAATATAGGTATTAGAAAAATTATGCGGCTGAGTGAGCCCTAGCGGTGAATGCTTGACGCCAACAGAATCAATTATTGGATCCTGTTGAGGAAAATAAGTGTTTGTTAAATCATTGGCGATGAAGACCTG
>CAIPFN010000097.1 GCA_903864265.1 uncultured Bacteroidales bacterium
ACCATTAACAATGAGATCAAGACCTTGAATGACAATAATATCCGTTTAAGGGCCATGGGTAATCTGCATTGCCTTGACAGGACGGTGAAAGAAGAACTCAACGAAGCCCTGGGGAAAACCGCGCATAATACGCGGATGGACCTGATCCTGGCATTGAGCTATAGCGGCCGCTGGGAAATTGTGGAAGCAGCTAAGGAAATTGCCCGACAGGTGAAGGAAAATAAAATTGACCCGGAAAAAATCAATGAGCAGCTTTTTGCATCTTGCCTTGACCTGCCGGATGTGCCGGATCCTGAATTACTTATACGGACCAGCGGGGAATACCGCATGAGTAATTTTCTCATGTGGCAAACCGCCTATACTGAACTCTATTTTACACCAAAGCTTTGGCCTGATTTCAGGAAAAATGATTTATATGAAGCTATAGTCGACTTTCAGCAACGCGAAAGACGTTTTGGCAAAACCAGCGAACAAATAATAAACTGTAAAGGATGACTCTCAGGCAAAGCTTTTTTTCTTTCTTACTCATCATAACTCTCTCACTGCCGGCTGTTGCTCAGATTTCCATCGGGGAAGAAATTCCGGATGTGGATTATGGGATGCCACGCTCGTATACTATCGGAGGAATAACAGTTACCGGAGTGCAGTACCTGGATAATTCAGTACTCGTTTCTTTAACCGGTCTCCGGGTAGGAGACAAAGTGGAGATACCGGGCGAAAAGATTCATTCGGCCGTGCAGAAATTATGGGAACAGGGCCTTTTTGATGATATTAAGATACTGGTCAGCAGCGTACAGGACAAACAGGTATTTTTAAATTTCAAACTTACCGAACGTCCGCGTATGTCCAGGTTCAGTTTTACCGGTGTCAGGAAAGGGGAAGCCGATGATCTGCGCGATAAAATCAAACTGGTTTCCGGCGATATCGTTACCGATAATATGCTGGCCCGCTCCAAAAATATTATCCGGAAACATTATGTTGCAAAAGGCTATTTTGATGTAGCTGTGAATATTACACAAGTTAAAGACACAGCCAAAGCGAATTTTGTTGCCCTCAAAATCGTGGTGGACAAAGGCAGCCGGGTACGAATTGCAAATATCAATATCACCGGGAATAATATGGTTCCCGTGTCCGCGCTCAAAAGCTCCATGAAGAAGACCAAGGAACGCGGAGCCTACAAGGTTCTCACCCTGGTTCAGGAATCGTTTTTCGGGGCCTTCCAGTATGCCTGCCAAAAGAAATTGAAAGAGTACCCCGACTTTGTAAAAAATACTTTTGATGAAGACTTCCGTTTCAGGGTATTCAAATCCTCAAAGTTCATCCAGGACGATTATGCGGAAGATAAAGTCAACCTGATCAAGAAATTTAATGACAATGGTTACCGGGATGCAACCCTGGTGAAAGACAGCATTTATAAAACAGGTCCCGGGCTCATCAACATTGACATTGCTGTCACCGAAGGACATAAATACTATTACCGGAATATTTCCTTTGTCGGGAATACCAAGTATTCCGCCCCTGAACTGGCTTTATTGCTGGGCTTGCGGAAAGGGGACGTTTTCAGGCAGGAACAACTGGATGCTGCCCTGCAGTTCAACCCGAACGGCATTGACCTCATGAGCCTCTTCGTGGACGACGGCTACCTCACCTGCCAGATTGAACCTGTTGAGACAAATGTTGAAAACGACTCCATCGATATTCAGATCCGGATCCGGGAAGGACGACAAATGACCATCAACCAGGTACTTGTGAAGGGGAATACCCGTACCAACGACCATGTTATTGTGCGGGAACTGGATACCAGGCCCGGCCGGCTTTTCAGCAGGTCCGACATTATCCGAAGCCGCACCCTGCTGGCCCAGATGAAATACTTTGATCCGGAAAAAATTGACATTCAAACGCCCAATATCAACCCCTCCGACGGAACGGTAGATGTGTCGTACGGAGTAGAGGAAACCTCATCCGATCAGTTGGAATTATCCGGGGGCTGGGGTTATGGAAGGCTTATCGGTACCCTCGGGGTTTCGTTTAATAATTTTTCCGCGAAGAATTTATTCAAGAAAGGAGCCTGGCAGCCCGTGCCTTCGGGGGATGGACAGAAACTTTCCCTGCGTATGCAATCATACGGGAAAGGGTATCTGAGTTTCAGTACTTCCTTTACAGAACCCTGGCTCGGCGGCAAAAGGCCCCAGCAGTTCAGCGTATCAGCCTATGTTTCAGCATTTAACAACGGTGTAGCCACCACAGACGCCACCTATTACGCCTATAATATTACCGGGCTATCCTTTGTTTTCAGCCGCAGGCTCAACTGGCCGGACAATTATTTCAACCTGTCCCACACCTTAAGCTACCAGCGGTACAAACTGACAAATTATACTTCCCTGGGGTCGACCATCAGCGGAAACGGGTTCTATCACAACCTTTCCTATACCATCGCTCTTGGCCGTTACTCGACGGATGCTACCATCTATCCCCGTTCCGGTTCGGAGGTCAGCTTATCGCTTGAACTTACCCCGCCTTACTCACTGCTGGCAGCGCAACGTTACAGTACATTAGCTGAAACTGACAAGTACAGGCTGGTTGAATATCACCAGTGGAAGTTCCTTGGAACCTATTACAAACAGATCGTGGGCGACCTGGTAGTCATGGCACGCACCAAGGCCGGGTTCCTGGGCAAATACAACAACAGCCTTGAAGTTACTCCTTTTAACCGGTACTTTATGGGCGGTGACGGGATGTCGGGCTATTCGGCCATAGACGGCCGGCAACTGGTAGGGTTCAGGGGATACGCCAACGAAAGCCTCACCCCGCTTGTGAATCCAAAAAACGAGAGCGGTGCAATCATTTATAATAAAACTACTTTCGAAATCAGGTACCCCTTATCTCTCAACCCCAACTCCACCATTTACGGACTTGCCTTCCTGGAAGCAGGAAATACCTGGTCGGCTTTCAAATACTTTAACCCTTTCGTACTGCGCCGTTCGGCCGGGGCCGGTGTGCGAGTATTCCTGCCCATGTTTGGCTTACTCGGACTTGACTGGGGATACGGCTTTGATGCCATTCCCGGGACCCCGAGTGCCAATAAAGGACAGTTCCACTTCTCCATCAACTCTTCCATCGATTAATACTGCAATCAGTTAAATCCAATTCTCCATTAACATTGAAACGCAAGGAGGAATCATTATGAAAAGGACAATCTTGACTTCAATCCTCATCGCATGCATTGGCCTGTTCTCAATGGCACAGAAGTTTGCCTTTGTGGATACCGATTACATTCTGGATAACATTCCGGAATATGCCGATGCCCAAACACAGTTGGATGACCTTTCGGTGCAGTGGCAGAAGGAAATCGAAGCAAAATTTTCAGAAATTGACAAGATGTACAAGGCATTTCAGACCGAATCGGTTTTGCTTCCCGAGGAAATGAAGAAAAAGCGGGAAGACGAAATCATCAAGAAAGAAAAGGAAGCGAAAGACCTTCAGAAAAAACGCTTCGGCAAGGACGGGGACCTGTTCAAAAAAAGGCAGGAACTGGTAAAACCGATACAGGAAAAGGTTTATAATGCCATTGAAGGGATCTCCAACGATGATAATTATGCCGTCGTATTTGACAAGGCAGGAAATGCAACCCTTATTTACTCAAATCCAAAGTTCGACATCAGCGAACAGGTGCTGGATAAAATGGGCTATACCTATAAACAAAAGGAAGCACCCGGAAAACAGAAAGATTCGGGCGGCAAACAAAAAACAGAATCCAAGCCCAAAAAATAGAAAATACGGGAACCTGCAAGGTGGTTCTGCAATTACAAAATTAATTACCTTTGCGCCTCCAATTTGAGTTAAACCTTTTATTCAGAACATGATGAAGAACGTTGTAAAAATTCTTGCCCTTGTTGTATTGATTTCGGGAGCCTTCGCAGCCAATGCACAGAAAAACACCAAACTTGGACATATTGATTTCGGGAAACTGATTGAACAGATGCCGGGTCAGGATACGATAAAGACTACCATGACCAAGTATGCCGGATCTTTGCAGGAGCAGTATCAGTCCATGCAGACTGAACTTCAGGCTAAGATCGATGAGTATACCAAAACCAAAGAAACTTTATCGGCAATTATCAAGCAAACCAAGGAGAAAGAAATTGCAGACCTGCAGTCACGCATGGATGCTTTCCAGCAATCGGCCCAGCAGGATATGAGCGAACACGAAAACAAACTCACGGCTCCGTTTATCGAAAAGGCAAAAAAAGCCATCCAGGAAGTAGCTAAAGAAGGTGGATTTACCTACATCTTCAATAATGTGGAAGGTCTGTTGCTTTACAATGAAGGTGGCGAAGACGTTATGGTTCTCGTTAAGAAAAAACTGGGTATCCAGTAATTCCGTGAATAACAGGCAAAAAGAACTCCGGCTTAAAACCGGAGTTTTTTTGTGCCCGGAAGTTCAGGGCCTGGCTTAATCGCGGCGACCCGTAAAGATCGTGATGTAATACAAAAGCGTTGCAAGCGAAGCTAAAGCCGCAA
>CAIPFN010000098.1 GCA_903864265.1 uncultured Bacteroidales bacterium
AAAAACATTTTCCTTTTTACAGGGCGTATTTCAGGCGCATGTTCGGAACTGTACCGCAAAGCTAAAAAAAAGAATTCTATGTTTCTACACTTATTTTGCTCTTTTTTAGGGTTTTCGGCGATTATTTTTGTGGAAACGTTTTCGCAAACGTTTGCACTAACTTAATGGAAAGATAATTTCTTTTTAACATAAATTATGAAGTGGCTTTTTGATAAAATACTGATTATCAGCGGGTCTTATTGTCAGATGAACACTAAGCCCGGAAAGGAGATATGGAAGTAAGGAGTATGCATTGTTGCGGAAACAGCAGGAATTAATACTTGAATGGAATTTACGCCTGATCAGCCGGATAAGGGGCAAAAAGACGTAAAAATATGGGTACAGGACTTAGCATGCTTTTCAACTGAGTTCCTGCTTCCCACTTTCGCGTGGCAGAACAGTTTCAGAAAAAAATAACTGAGCCTTAACTTTAAATTTATATCTTTAGCTGGAATTTTTCAGGGAACTTAACCAACTATGAAATCAACACAATTAACCATTAAAGATATAGCACGCAGTCTTAATGTTTCTATATCAACCGTATCGCGGGCATTAAAAGACCATCCGGATATCAGCCAGGAGACCAAAGATTTGGTGCGGAATTATGCCGAAAAATTCAACTACAGGCCTAATGTGCTGGCTCTCAGCTTAAGGCGTCAGAAAAGCTACTCTATCGGATTGATCATACCGGCCATAGTGCATCATTTTTTCTCTTCCGTAATCAGCGGCATTGAGGAACTTGCCCATAAGGAAGGGTATAACCTGATTATCTGCCAGTCGAACGAGAACCAGTACCGTGAAATGATCAACCTGCAAACGCTCATTGATCACAGGGTGGATGGCATACTGGTATCGCTGAGCAAAACAACACAATCGTATGAGCATTTCAGTGAAGCGCTGGCCAATGGGATGCCCATTGTTTTTTTCGACCGGGTTTGCGAACAACTGGAGACGGATAAGGTAATCACCGACGATTTCGAAGGGGGGATACTGGCTACCGAATACCTTATTAATAAGGGGTGCCGGAATATAGTTCACCTGGCGGCTCCCCAAAATCTGCTTATTGGCCGCGACCGTCGCAACGGCTATTGTGAAGCCCTGCGAAAAGCCGGCATCGAAGTACGTGAGGACCGTATACTGAAATGCGATACCCGCGAGGAAGTACTTACCCTGCGGCAACATATTCTGAACCTGGCTCCTGAACTGGACGGTATTTTTGCCGTGAATGACAGTACCGCCATACAGGCCATACAGATACTACAGCAGAACGGATTCAGGGTGCCTGAGGATGTATCGGTAATAGGATATGGTGACGGCCCCAATGCCTCCATCATCAACCCGGAGCTGACTACTGTAGTGCAGAAAGGCTATGAAATGGGGCGTGAGAGTGTAAAGCTGTTGTTACAACGTCTCAACAACCCGGCTGCCGATATTAATTACCAGACCAAGGTGTTTAAGCCTACACTGAAGATCAGGCATTCGGCCTGACAAGAATAAAGGAAGCTGTTCCGGGTGCCGGGTGCCGGGTGCCAGGTGCCAGGTTCCATGTTCCATGTGCCGGGTTCCGGGTTCCGGGTTCCATGTGCCGGGTTCCATGTTCAGGGTGCCGGGATACAGGCACGGGATCTGGAGAATAGGGCATTTACATTTTTCCCTTTTTCATTTCCCTTGACCATTTCCCATTAGCTTTTACCATACCAACAGCATCTTAGTGCCGGGTTGCTAGGATTTTCCTAATTGTAAGCTGTTTGCCTGTCAGTACTTTCAAAACATAGATCCCCGGGCTTGAAGGTTTCCATTGCAGCGAAATTTTATTGCTGAGGTTTCCGTTATAGAGTGAGGTTACGGGTTTTCCGTTCATGTCAAAAATATCGGCTTTGCAGCTGGCATTCCCCGGATAGGATATTTCGATGGTGCACAAATCAGTTACAGGGTTGGGCATAACAGTAACGGAAGAAGTGCCGGCTGCTATGGTATTCACATCGTACGGGTACTGGTACCTGCGGTTGGAATAAATGCGGTATTCGCCGGCTTTCAGTTCGATGGGGGCATCGGTGCTGCTAACGGTGAGTGAATCGCCGCTGAAGTATTCGTACCAGGTGCCTAAGGAATAAAAATTAGGTGTTACGGAGCCAGTAACAACATCGAAGTTCCCCAATACCACCATCGAAATGGAATCGTTATGCAGTCGTATCCTTTTCATTGCCCCGGTGAGATCAAAGTCGAAATAAGAGGTTTCGAAAACTGGGTTATCTTTATGCATGGCAATAAGTGACGAAACTATATGGTACAGCTTCAGCCGGTTTGGGTTTTGCATGTAATTCCAGCGCGGGGGTTTCTGGTCGAGGCGGCTGCCGGAAGTACCTGTAGGGTAATTGATAGAGTAATCGTAGCCACGTTCACCAAACTGCCATAGCATCTTGGGGCCCGGAATGGTGTAAAAAAATGTAGCTGCCAGGGCGGCCCGGTTCAGAGCCGTAAGGGTATCTTTAATCGAATAGCTGCCGCTGGAATTTCCATACGTTATGCATTTGTACATCTGTCTTTCCTCGTCGTGGCTTTCCATATACGAAACCAGGGTGGGTTTGGTCCATCCACGGTTGGTATAGGCTGCCCGGGAGAGATCGCTGGTGGACACATAGCCCATGGCGGCCTCGCAATAATTGTTGTTCATATTCCCCCAGAGTAACATGCCTTTATCGGAAAGGGCTTTTTCCTCGTCGTTGTCGGCAAGGTGTTCCAAAATGAGGTAGGCGTTGGAATTAACGCTTTTAATAACTGCATAATATGCGGAGAGTATATCAACCCTCGACTGGTCGTAATGCCCCCAGGCAGCGGTATTTCCAAGGGTATTATTCTGGGTAAAGCCTTTTGAAAGGTCGAAACGGTAGCCGTCGAACCTGAATTCCTCGAGCCAGTAACGAAGAATGCGGTTCACATAGGTTTTGGTGTCGGCTGATCCATGGTTCATGTCACTCCCCACGTTAAAATCGTGTTTGGGAATAGGATTGTAAAACGGGCTCTCGGCCGAGGGCCTGTTGTTAACTTTATCCCAGTAAAGCATAACATAAGGGGATGTGCCGAAAGCATGGTTCAGAACCATATCGCCTATCACCGCTATGCCCATCTGGTGGCATTTGTCGACCAGTTGTTTTAACTTATCCGCGGGACCGTAATATTTATCGACAGCCATATAGTAGTTGGGGTTATATCCCCAGCTGAGGTTTCCTTCGAATTCGCCAACAGGCATCAGCTCAATGGCATTGATGCCGAGTGTTTTCAGGTACCCCAGCGTATCCAGAACCGATTGAAAGGTTTGAGCATCCCTGAAGTCGCGCACAAGCAATTCATAAATGACCAGGTCGGTTACCTTGGGAGCTGCAAAAGTGCCGGAAGTCCAGGTGTATGGAACCTGGCTGGTTTGAAACACGGTGGCGATGCCCTGTGTTTTGCCGGCGGGATAGGGCAATAATCCGGGGTATGTGCTGTTTGAAATATAGGAATCGTTCCAGGGATCGCTCACCTTGTTTGCATAGGGATCGCCTATGCGTATATTATCGTCGACCAGATACTGGAAAATGTATTCTTTGCCGGGTGTGAGTCCGTCAATTTGCAGCCAGAAGCGTTTCCCGTCGGGGGTTTTGTTCATATAATGGTTGTCGTCGGGCAGCCAGTTGTTGAAATCGCCTATCACAAAGGCAAATCCTTTGAGAGGTGCATACAGCGACAACAATACCGAAGTTCCGCTGAGGTAGTTGATGCCATCAACCATTCCTGCAGGAATTTCGGCAATATTTTCGGCCGGGCGAACGTAATAATAAAAGGAATCGGCAACGGCAGTCGTCGAATTTTTGGCCACAGCTTTTACAAGGTGCCTTCCGTACTGTGAGGCGACAATATCGTAATTAAGCAAAACGCCTGTGGTTGCTGCTACTTTAATCCCATCGGCATATAAAATGGTTGAATCGGCAAGCAAAGAGGAAACTTCGACGGGTAAGATCGCGTTTAGATTCTGAAACAGGAAATCGTCGGCAGGGTTGGTGATCTTGACACTGAGGGATGAAGGATAAACATCATACAGTATATCGCCCCCTGAAGCCGTTTTGCCTTCGAGCCAGGCGCCTCCCACCTGCACTCCCGAACGGAAAACAAAGGCAAGTTTTTCGATACTTTCGGCAGCGGGTACATTATAATATGCTCTTATTGAAGGCCCTATCACAAGTTTCCACAAATTATTGCCCAGGGAGGTCAGCTTACAGTCGGGGATATTCACACCCCAGCCGGCTTTTACATATTTCCAGTCGGAGTTGCCGGTACTCAGGTTGGTAATTACTCCGGTATGGGCATACACATCGCCCGTATAGCCGGCAAGCCCGCCGCTCCCCTGGGATGCGTCAAAAATCACATCCACGCTGTTCTGGTCGTTGGGCAGGGGAGGAGTAACCGTGATCACCTGGCTGAACCCGGCCGAAACCAGTAAAAACAGAAGACAAATAATTAAAAGAAGATTTTTCATGATTACCGGTATTTAAACAATGACAAAATTAAGGAATTTTATTTCTCCTGAATAAAATAGGCTGAGTGAACAGGGCGTAAAGCATTAATATGCTCATTCCCAATTGTATGCTTATTCCCGGTTCGGGCCCAGGCTTAAGGAGTTCCGAAACAAAATTAACGACAGCAGTTGCTATTTACACTTTTTCAGTACCGCGGCGGTTAAGGTCTTCAAGGTAAATTTGTTTCCGGTGAACTTTTTATCCGTCAGCAAATCGGTGTAGGTAGCTTTTTCAGGCAGGGTAAAGGTTTGTTCTCCCGATTCGAGGTTGAAAAGGACAATAATCTCATCCTGCTGGTCAAAACGCTTGTAGGCCAGCTTTTTGCCTTTAGTTACCATGAATTTTATATCCCCGTTTGAAAGCACTGAGTTGTTTTTTCGTATCGTAATCAGTTTTTTGTAGAAGTCGAACTGCGATTGATTAAACTCCACTTTATCAAACGATTTTGGACCAGGTTGGATATTAGTGCGTGTTTCCGGGTCAAAAGTGAATTCTTTCCACATTAAAGGTTTCCTGCAATTCGGATCATCGCCTCCCCACATGCCCATTTCCTCCCCGTTCCAGATCTGAGGTGCCCCTATACTGGTAAACAGATGCACAAGGTATAGCCGTAAGCGTTTATAGGATTCCGTTCCGGGTTTACCGGTTTTATATTTTTTATTGTCGTTTTGCGAAGCCTGGTACTTATATTTTCCCGGGTTATAGAAATCGCTTAACAGGCGAGGGCTGTCATGCGTTGACGACACATTCATCATGGCATACCTGTTGGCCGGCAGCAGTCGGTTCCACTGGAATTCGAGGCTGTCCTTCAATTGCCGGGCATTGATTTCGAAGTTGGTTTTGGCGAAAAAATAGCGTGCCGGGCGGTAAGCCTGGTAAAACATAACGGCATCAAATACATCACCGCTGGTAAAAGGAACCGGGTCCATGAGTTTATCGGGCCATTGTTCCCACCATATTTCGCCGATCAGGTATGCTTCGGGTTGAACCGAACGAACCACTTTGCGGAATTCGCGCCAGAAACCCAGCCCTATATGGTCGGCAACATCTAAGCGGAAACCGTCGATGCCTTTGGTTACATCCCCGTCGGGTGCCAGCCAGCGCCTGGTAACCGAAAAAATATGTTGTTTAGCTCCTTCATTTATATTCCCTTCGTAAGCATGACCAATCCTGCGTTCGGTGGTGATATCCACCTTTTTAATTTCGGGAAGGTAGAGGTTGCCCAGCCAGCCCTTGTATTCATATTCATTTTTATCAGTAGCCGGATCGTCGAAGGAAGTAACATTATACCAATCTTTAAATACGGATTTTTCCTGTTTTTTAGCCAAATCCTCGAATGCCCAGAACGAAGTGCCGGTGTGGTTCCACGAATAATCCATAATGATTTTCATGCCGTGTTTATGTGCTTCACCCACCAGTTTCAGGAATAGTTTATCGGCAGAGGTCCATTTCCAGGTAGAAGGATCTTCCGACTTTTCGGCTGCTATCAGTATGTTGTCCCCTACAGGATCGGGGCCGAAGTTGACATCGATGTGGTGGTAATTGCGGGCGTCGTACTTATGAAGCGAAGGAGCGTCGTTGAGCGGATTCATGAAAAGAGCGGTTACTCCAAGGTCCTTCAGGTAATCCAGTTTATCGAGCACACCCTGCAGATCGCCTCCGTACCGGCGGTACTGAACCGCATCGTTGAACGACTTCCCTGATTTTACGGCCCAGTCTTCCTGCGAATACCAGTCGTGTGTCCAGGGTGTAAGCGACCAACCGGCCGGGGTTTTTATTTTCATGAAAGGAACGTCCATGTTCTCCGGTTTGGGATCGTTCGATTTATCGCCGTTGTTGAAGCGTTCGACAAAGATCTGGTACCAGATGGCCGTTTTGGCCCAGGCGGGTGGTTCGTTGAACTTCGGGGGTTCGTTTTGGGATGTTGCGTGTTGAATCATACAGGCAAGGGCAAGGCAAAGGATTAGTCTTTTATACATGATGATTTGATTTTAATAGGTTATACTGATTCAGGACCTGCCAATTCAGACTCAAAAATCATTTACCAAGTAAAAATAGTGCCGAAACATAAAATCTTGTATTCCAGGCTGTTTCGGTATGTGCAGTTCCCGGGAACTCCTTTGTAATCCAGTTTAAGGGCGTATATCCCTTCAATTTCATGATTCTATATGCTTGCTGTCGGCTTGGCTTATAATTGGAATCCAGGGTTTCCGTTCCGTAATCGAAATAGAGTTTATGGTTTTTATGCAAAGGTACATAATCCCTGAAGTATTTTAAAAACGCCGGAGGAAGGGGATTATCTTCTGTTTTGAATGTGCCGGGCCAGTATGCTGACAGGCAGTGAGCAGCGCTTAAATCCCGGGGGTATTCGCCATTGGCGTACATCGAAATGAGACCTTCCATACCTGAGCCGGCAATTAAAGTATTTGCCGGATCTTTCAGCGCCGAAAAGGTGCTGTCGATAAAAGGGTTTAATTCCCGGATCAGGAATTCCTTGTAATTAGCGGAAATGGGACCATTCCAAATGCCAGCTACCATGCATTTTCTGATTATATGTTCAGCCATCAGCCTGCCCGGGCTTTCGTCAACACCCCTTTCCGGGTGGTTCCGGTTTATTGTACTGTCGGATAGCATTTGCCCGTTGTGCAGATACAAAACAGCGTATTTATGATTTGTATCGTACCCATAGTGGAGCCATATATCTATTGGACGGGTGCCGACATATACCGGCCGGACATTTTCGAGCCCCCTGATACTTCCTGAAGCAACATCAGTAAGGTGTTGTGAATAACACTTTATACAAGAAAGAAGTAACAATGCCGGCAGAATTCTTCTCTTCATGTTACTTAAAACATCTCATATTTAGTATTGTTTTTTCAATTTCAACACCTACATCTGCATAGGCTCAATTTTAGAAATTGTAGTTGGGGTAAAACCCTTTAACGGTTTACGATTTCTG
>CAIPFN010000099.1 GCA_903864265.1 uncultured Bacteroidales bacterium
AAATTATTGTAACTATTCAGCGGTAAATCATTTTTTTATCTAACTCATTTGCTGCTTAATTTAGAAATAAAGGCCCATATACCGCTAGATCTTTATATAATGAGAGAATATTAACTATTCAAGGAAAATGTCTCTAAAGCGTGAAGAAATTAGGATCCTGTGTCAGACTAATCCTGATGCAATAATCGCGCTCATCGAGACATATGAAGCCAGAATCTCCCAGCTTGAAGCCCGCATAGCAGAACTGGAAGCCCGGCTGAACCAGAACAGTAATAACAGCAGTAAACCGCCATCCAGCGATGTTTTTGTCTCAAAGAAAAGTCAGCGCAAGAAGGGTAGCCGCCCTGTAGGAGGACAAAAAGGACATGCTGGTCGCACACTGGAAATGGTAGAAAATCCCGATAAGACAATCTCGCATAAAGTAACTACCTGCGAAGGATGCGGAGAATCATTAGAAGCAGTACCGGTAATCGGATCAGAACGGCGGCAAGTCTATGACACGCAACCGATAACAGTCGTTGTAACGGAACATCAGGCAGAACACAAACAGTGCCCTCATTGTGGATATCATAACCATGGGAAATTTCCAGATGGCGTGGAGCATCCGGTGCAATATGGGCAAATATTGAAAACCCTGATGGTGTATTTCAGCGTTTTCCAGTTAATCCCGTATGAGCGGATTTGTGTACTTTTCTCCGACGTATTCGGGTTATCTATTAGCAAGGCGACAATAGCCCGGGCATTGAAGAACTGCAATAATAACCTGGCAGACTATGAGAAAATTGTGCAGCAAGCCCTAATTAGAGCACCTATATTGCAT
This sequence comes from uncultured Bacteroidales bacterium, assembly GCA_903864265.1. Taxonomy (GTDB): domain Bacteria; phylum Bacteroidota; class Bacteroidia; order Bacteroidales; family UBA4417; genus UBA4417. The sequence goes on from CAIPFN010000099.1 coordinate 821, forward strand.
GTAGATGAAACGGGATTTCGGGTTACAGCCAAACGACAATGGCTGCATGTGGCAAGTACTGGTCTTCTGACCTGGTATGGGCACCATAAAACACGTGGAAAAGGTGGAACTGATGAATTGCAGATATTACCCGCATTCAAAGGTACTATGGTTCATGATTGTTGGGGGACGTATTTCCAATACGATTGTCACCATGCACTCTGCAATGCCCATCTTATTCGAGAACTAGCGGGTGTTTCAGAAAATTTTAGGCAGATCTGGAGTGATCAGATGAACGAGCTCATTCATGAAATCAAGAAAGTCGTTGATTCTGCCAAACTGCAATTACCCTCAATAAACCAAGAGCAAATCGCTGACTTTGAGGTTCGATATGCCAGTATCATTGAACAAGGAAAACAAGAAAATCCTGTGACAGAATATATACGGCCGGTTGGTAAACGAGGTCGAAAGAAGCAATCAACGCCGAAGAATCTACTTGACCGTTTCGAGCGTTACCAAAAGGAGATTCTGGCGTTTATGTACGATTTCTCCATCCCATTCGATAACAATCAGGCCGAACGAGATATCCGTATGATGAAGGTCCAGCAGAAAATTTCCGGTACCTTCCGAAGTGAAGAGGGTGCTGACTGGTTCTGCCGGATCAGAGGATATATTTCAACAGTAAGAAAAAATGGTAGACCGATTCTTGCATCGATTAAAGATGCATTTGAAGCCAAACCTTTCATCCCTTCCGGGTCTCAAAAATCAGGCTGAACAGTTACAATTTAACAAGCAATGATAGTGTATATAATTTGGCATGAAAATCACGATCCCAGAAGGGTGAGGAGGATCAATATCACCCATTCCCCGGATCAGGTTCTTTTAGTACAATAGCGGCCTCCTTAAAGATCTTCAGGATTTCTTCCAACGTAACAATTGAAGGAATTCTCACTTTGACTAATTTGGATGTATTGAAGGCGCCCTCATCCTCATGGTTGAAGAATTCATCATTGGTTATCAAATGCCAGATAAGAGTAGCAATCTTACGAGCCAATGCAATAATAGCCTTACCAGTGCCAATGACTGGCTTCTTGCGATCGTAGAACCTGCGAAAAACATTATTATGGCTTCTTGTAGCTGCATGTGCAACTTGAGTCAGGATCCACCTGGCATGATCAGATCCTCTCTTTGTGATCGATCCAGTTCTCAGTTTATCCGCAGATTGATACACATTCGGAACGATTCCCAACCAACTTGCGAGTTTATCACCTGAAGGGAAATCAGAGAAGTCACCAATTTCCGCAATCAATGTGAAAGCTGCGATATTACCAATTCCAGGAACAGACTTGAGAATCTTCATCTCGTGGCGAAAATTCTCGTTGGCAAATTGTAAAATCCCTTTCGTAAG
>CAIPFN010000100.1 GCA_903864265.1 uncultured Bacteroidales bacterium
AAATCGACTCGCCTGGTTCCAATATCATAATCGCGATAAAAAATCTGCATTTCCATTTCCCTTTCAAATTCCAGACCTGCATATTTCATTTCTATTTCAAGGGCTCGCTGGTATATTACCTCCTGGAAACCATTGCCAAGGCGTTTATGGACTTCCATTGCGCAGCCAATAATTCTCTTCGTAAGTTCCTCGTACAACATAATCAAGCAATCAATTAATCCTATAAATCATGGTTCAGACAACTTATGCTGCCAATACCTCATTCAATTCATCAATTATTTTTTCATAATCTTCCCTGAATAGCTGGTAAAATTTACCTAAACCACCATTCCGATTAAAAGGATCAAGGTCAAAATCCTCCTTTTCAATATGAAAACTATTGGTTACATACTCCTTTATCATCCGCAGCCATTGCATTTGCTCTTCGTTAAACTTAGTGGCACCGGCTTGTTTTTTAAATACCCAATCCTGGAAATTCTTATCCACCGTTTTATCATACGCCGTTAGCGTGGTATCCAGCCCGCATACTTTACGGATAAGGGAAACTAAGGCTGTAAGTTCTTTGAGTGGTGAGCCGTTGGATGCTGAGCCTGTCGAAGCACCAAGGGCTTCGTAGGCACGCCAGATATGCATAGGAGCAAGCGTGGGTTTATCGTTTTGCAGTTTTTCCAGCACTTCCTTAATCATGCTGTAAGTGAGCTCGCGCCTGCGGAAAGGCTGGTTGTAAAAAATCTGCAAGGCCATCAGTTCATCCTTATGTTGCTGCATCCATTCGGTAAAATCTTTTACCAGTTGGGCGGCTTTGTCTTTGTTGTCCTTGTCCCAGCCAACGTTTATAACTTCATCGGGATTGGCATGGTCAATGCGTTGTTCGTGTGCCTTGCGCACATTTTCGATATAGTCGTTCAGTTCGCCGGTAAATATTTTAGCTGCTTCATTTAGGATTTCGGAATGCCGGTTTCGGATTTCGGATTGGATTGCGTCGGGGGATTCGCCGCGCATTTCGTTTTCAATGCTTGCCGTTAATTCTTCAATTACATCCGGGTTATAGGCATTCAGGAGGTCTTTCACCACCTGCGAAACGGTTTTACCGTTGGCTTTATCGGCAAAATGCTTTTTCTCCTTTTCGGAAATCTGTTTATCGAGGCGGGTTAAGCGGTTGGCAATGGTGGTAAATAGTTCTTCGTCGCGGGCACCCACGGCAATGGCCTGTAACAAATCTTTCAAAGGCACACCGGGTTTTTTCTCCAGGGGACGGCTGTCGGTTTTCAGGCTTTGGGTTACACCAATGGCATCCACAATTACAAAATGGTCTTTCGTGTATTTTGCCGAAGGGCTTACCTTTTGCAGGGTATCCAGGTCGATGGTACGGGTCCCACGGCCTTTCATCTGCTCAAAATAATTGCGGCTTTTTACATCGCGCATAAAAAGCAGGCATTCCAGGGGTTTTACATCGGTGCCGGTGGCAATCATATCCACGGTAACAGCAATACGCGGGTAATAACTGTTGCGAAACAGCGAAAGTGTATTCTTAGGGTCTTCGCCTTTTTCAATAACGTTTTCATCAGCATCCTTACGGTCTTTCTCCGAATTGTAGGTTATCTTCTTGCAGAAACGGTTTTCTTCGGCAAATTCCTCGCGTACAATTTTGATAATATCGTCGGCATGGCTGTCGGTTTTGGCAAAGATGAGGGTTTTGGGAACTTCAAAGACCTCACCCCAGCCCTCTCCTGAAGGAGAGGGAGAAACACGATCCGGGAATATCTCCGGCAGGTGTTCGCGGAAAGTCCGGATAATGGTCCTGATCTGGTTGGGATTCACTACATCCTTATCCAGTTGCCTGGATGAATAATTTTCGTCTTCATCCTGCAACTCCATGCGTTTCTTGCGGCTCAGGCGTTCGCGGTGTTCAATGTATTCACCTTTCCAGAGGGTTGCGCCTTTCTTCGAGACTTTGGTATCAATAATAAACACATTGTAACCCACATTTACGCCATCGGCAACGGCCATTTCGTGCGAATATTCGCTTACCAGGTTCTGGTCGAAATAAGCTATGGTGCGTTTGTCGGGAGTGGCGGTTAATCCAATTTCAAAAGCATCGTAATATTCAAGCACCTGTTTCCAGAGGTTGTAAATGCTGCGGTGGCATTCGTCGATAACGATAAAGTCGAAAAACTCTATCGGCATTTTGGGATCGTATTCAACCGGCAGAATTTCTTTGGGCTGGTAAATGCTTTCGTTAGGATTTACTTCTTCCAGTTGTTCTTCCAGTTCAGTTCCTTTCAGGATGGCATACAACCGCTGAATGGTGCTGATGCACACCTGGCTGTCGGAGGCCACATAACTCGATTTTAATCTTTGAACGCTGTAGAGTTCAGTAAACTTTCGGTTGTCGTCGTTCGGTACAAACGACATAAATTCCTGTTCGGCCTGTTCGCCAAGGTTCCGGGTATCGACGAGGAATAAAACACGTTTGGCTTTGGCAAATTTCAGCAAACGATAAACGGCGGTAATAGCCGTAAATGTCTTTCCTGAACCGGTTGCCATTTGAATCAATGCCCTTGGACGGTTTTCCTTAAATGAAATTTCGAGTTTATTGATGGCATTCACCTGGCATTCCCGTAATCCCTGGATCTGAAGAGCAGGCAAATCGTGTAAACGTTTCCGGAGTGATTTGTCCTTTTTACGCCAATCACGAAATGTCTCGGGTCGATGAAAACTAAATACATCCCTGGCTCTTGGTTTGGGATCGGTAAAATCAATAAACCGGGTTACTTCGCCGGTGCTGATA
>CAIPFN010000101.1 GCA_903864265.1 uncultured Bacteroidales bacterium
AATGCCGTGATCCTGGCTCATTATTATCAGGTGGCCGAAATTCAGGACATCGCCGACTTTATAGGCGATAGTTTACAGCTTTCGCAAAAAGCTGCCGAAACCGATGCCGACATCATTGTTTTTGCCGGGGTGCATTTTATGGCCGAAACGGCGAAAATCCTTTCGCCCTCCAAAAAAGTGCTGCTGCCCGACCTGGATGCCGGCTGTTCCCTGGCTGCCAGTGCGCCCGAAGCCGAATTTTCCGCCTTCGTGAAGCAACACCCAGACCATAAAGTGATTACGTATATCAACTGCACGGCTGCCGTGAAAACCTGGTCGGACGTTATTGTTACCTCCAGCAATGCAGTCAAGATCGTGGAATCCTTTCCCAAAGACCAGAAACTGATATTTGCGCCTGATAAAAACCTGGGGGCCTACATTAACGGACTTACCGGGCGCGATATGCTGCTGTGGGACGGCGCCTGCGAAGTGCACGAAACCATCCGTACCGAAAGCATCCTGCAACTGCGTAGCCTCCACCCGGATGCCAAACTGATTGCCCATCCCGAATGCAAACAGCCGGTGCTGATATTGGCAGATTTCGTGGGCTCCACGGCTGCCATGCTCGAATTTACTCAAAAGGACAGCTGTCAGAAGTTCATCGTAGCCACCGAAACGGGAATTATCCACCAGATGAAAAAGCTCTCGCCCGAAAAGGAGTTTATCGTGGTTCCTTCCGACGAAAACTGTTCGTGCAACGATTGTCCGTATATGAAGCTGAATACGCTTGAGAAACTCTACCTTTGTATGCTGAACGAAAAACCCGAAATTACCTTGTCGCACGAAATAATAGAAAAGGCCCGCAAGCCCATTGTGCGTATGCTCGAATTGTCAAAGAACGGGTAGGGTAAGTTAATGGAAAAAAGTTTATGTCCGCGTTCAGGCGCAACCTGCTTTTGACCTTTTATTAATTAATGGACCGTTAACAGCCCGCAACGCAACATCATGGAAAAGCGATCTCCTATTTGCACCAGAAATTAACCTTTCAATAAATTAATAAGGTAAGCTGATGGGAAAAGATGGGGAAAAAGCCTGTTTCCATTAATTATTATCTATCAACCAATTTAAAAGCCGTGCAAAATTACTCACTATACGCTATCAGGTATGCTTTGTTGAAAACTCTGTTATTTTCGGCACTGGCATTTGTTCTGGTGTTTCCGTCCATGGCTCAGCAACCCGCTGGGACAAAACACGATAGCCTTGTCAGGTTTTACTATCCCGGTGGAAAACTGGCCAGCGAAGGAACCATGTGCGAAGGCAAGCCCGATGGATACTGGAAAACATATAATGAAAACGGGGTTTTGAAATCGGAGGGAAACCGTAAACACTTCCTGCTCGACAGCGTCTGGAAATTTTATGACGATTCGGCCAGCTTGATGGTTTCCATCACTTATGCAGCGGATAAAAAGAACGGCCTGAAAACGACTTACCGTCAGGGTGAAGTCGTTTCCGAGATGTATGTCAACGACATAAAACAAGGCCAGACCACGTATTATTATCCCGATGGAAAGGTGCGTTTGGTCATCAATTTTATCGATGGGCTCGAAAACGGCGTGGCCCGCGAACTGGCTCCCGATGGCAGCGTGATAACCTATATGGAATACAAAAAAGGTTTTCTGGTTAGCCGCGAGCGCATCAACCGTAAGGATAAAAAAGGTCTGAAACAGGGGCGCTGGAAGTACTTTTACGACAACAACAACATTAAGCTCGAAGGGATTTACAAGGATGACAGGAAGAACGGCTACTTCAAGGACTATGACGAAAACGGGATGCTGCTTTCGGTCAAGAAGTTCGTCAACGATGTGGAACAGGTCGAAGCCCAGGAACTGCTGAGCCTGAAACTGAAAACCGATTATTATCCCGACGGAAAGGTTAAAACGGTGGCCAGTTACAATGGCGATGTTCCCGAAGGTGTCCGCCGCGAATACAGCGAAGACGGCAAAATAACAGCCGGTTATGTGTTTACGAAAGGCGCGCTCACAGGCGAAGGCATTGTGGATGAAGAAGGTGACAAGGAAGGCGAGTGGCGAGAATATTATATGGACAGCACGCTCCGTTCCGTCGGGACCTACTCGAAAGGAAAACCGGTGGGAAACTGGAAATATTACTACGAAAACGGCAAGCTCGAATCGGAAGGGAAGTATACAAAGTCCGGTTTGTTGGACGGAACCTGGCGGTGGTATTTCGACGACGCGAGCATCAGACGAGTTCAGTCGTACATAGCCGGAATGGAAGAGGGCGAGTACGAAGAACACGACGAAACCGGCCGTTTGATCGTGAAAGGGCAGTTTACCGAAGGATTGGAAGAGGGCGAGTGGGTGTACGATTTCGGCAATTACCGCGAACTCGGAAGCTACCGGGGCGGCGCACGTTTCGGGAAATGGAAATCGTACTACGCTGACGGCACCCTGAAGTTCGAAGGCGAATATATCGACGACAACCTGAACGGCAAAGTCAGCTGGTACTGGCCCACAGGAAAACTGAAAGACCAGGGCAACTATGTAAACGGCAGCCGCGAAGGCGACTGGGTTACCTTTAACGATGATGGCACGCCTTTCCTGATCATAACCTACAAGGGCGATGTGGAAAAACGCTACGATGGGATCGTGATAAAGCCATCGTTTGAGGAATAACATCGGTTTTCTTATCGTTTAAGCCAGGCTTCCCTGTGTCAGTCTGCGTGAAAATGCGGATTTGGCCCTCAAAAGTCTTCTAAGCATGCAGTGCTTTCTCATAACAAATTAACTTTGAGTGATGAAGAACTTACTTCTTTTGGCCATAGTATTACTATTCAGCCTGATAGCTGTTTCTCAGGAATTGCAGCCCATAAAACTGTTGCCGCCCCAGCTCGAAAAAGGCAAGAGCCTGATGAAGGCCCTTGAAGCGCGGCAGAGCATACGCGAGTATTCCGACAGGGCGATGAGCCTCCAGGACATTTCGAACGTGCTGTGGGCGGCTAACGGCCTGAACAGGGTTAAGGAAATGAAGCATACGGCACCCACGGCCGTAAACTGGCAGGAAATTGACGTTTACGTAATTCTGGGTAAGGGGATATTTTTGTACAACCCGCACGATTCAACCTTGTATCCGGTGGTAAAAGGCGACCTGAGGGAACAGGCCGGAACCCAGGATTATGTAAAAACGGCTCCTTTAAATCTTATTTACGTGGCCGATTATGCGAAGATGAAAAGTGCCGAAGAAGCAAAAAAAGATTCCTACGCTTCGGCCGATGCCGCCTTTATAGCCGAAAACGTTTATCTGTGCTGCGCCGCCTTCGATATGGGCTGCGTGGTAAGGGCCTCGCTTGATCGCGAAAAACTTGCAACGACCATGAAACTCCGGCCCGATCAAAAGATTGTGCTTGGTCAGACCGTGGGGTTTCTGAAATAGATTTTTGTACCTGTATTGCCCCCCCAAAAACCTTTTGCACAGATTTATATAGCTCTTCTAAACATTATTTCGCGCTATTTGATTGGGCATAATGGATTCATATCTGTGATATCTGAGCCAATTGTGGCAAGCCTTTATTGATCTTTCTTTTAAAAGGGTGTATAGTTTCAGTTTCGGAAATTTACAGTATCATTTTTTTTACTATCCCCGGTTCCAATCTGCCTTATTTAACCCTACATTAGTGGCGCTGAAATAATTACCGTCAGTTGTAGTCAAAACGCTTGTCAATACGGCATTTTCTAATAATAACTATGATACGGCAACCCTCAACTGATCCTGTTCAGGACACTTTTCCCCCCAAGAAAAAGAAAAAACGCGGATGCTGCTTCGGATGCAGCATGATCCTGGTTTTAATCCTTGTACTTATCCTCGGTACAATAGGTTACTATGTGTATCAGAGCTGGCCGAAAATATCAGCGGTAGAAAAGGAGTATAACGAAATTCCAGATTACAATCAAAAATAGCAGGTTATGAAAAAGATACTATTCATCTTGGTTTTAGTCCTGCTGGTTTTTCAGGGAATTGCACAACAACCTGTCCGGTTGCATGTTCAACCAGGTAAAATTCAACTGGCGGGCGATGGTGATGATTATACCACACTGGTAATCACTGCCCGTGATCCGGATGGCGAAGTGATACCGACAATGAACGGGAAAGTAGCCGTAAGGGTTAGCGCAGGATTTTGCGAAGCTATAGAAGTGGAAATGCAAAATGGTGTTGCCATGGTAAAATACACCTCCCCGATGTTCGGAACGCCAATTAAAGCTTCGCAACGCATGGTATATTTCCTTGTCAGGTTTATGCAAAAATTTGTTGCCCGCTCCGGCGGATCTACCGACAGCAAAGCGAATGAGAAACTGGCCACCGATATTACTATTGAAACATTTAAGGAAGGCTTGATCCCGACCACACTTATACCAAAAAAGGATGGAGATAACTTTGCCTATATCGTTTGTGAAATGAACGGTGTAAAAGGGAAAGCTAAAATTGAAATTCTGAAAGCAAGCGAAGGACGCAATGGCAGCATTGTGCCTGGCGAATATTACGGGCGTGATATCACCGGACAGTCTGATTGGAAATTAAATATTTTTAGCAGCGGAACAGGCACATGGGGTGAAGCAAATTCTTCGGAGGACGATTACAACACCATCATGTTCAGCAATGAAAATTTTACCGAATTAAACGATGTGCTGAGTAAAACATCAGGAATGTCGGGGTTTTTGAAAGCATACCTGGGACCGTCATGGAAGGAGACCAAATACATTAAGGATTATGATATTGAAAAAATGGGAATGGGAACGGCATATATGCCAATGCCTAACAACAGTGTGTTTTTGTACACGCCTCCTATCCTTTTTGAATATAAGGGCAGGCCTTCTTCATCAGCTGGAAGTAATCCTGATGAAATTGTAAAAACTGAAAAATCAGGTATTATTCTGAGCCCGAATGAAATCGTTGGCGATGGCAAAAGCCGTACAAAAGCTGTATTTAACTACAAGGACGAAAACGGAGTTCCGGTAGGCGGGAAAACTATTTCGTGGTCAATGCCGAAAGGCATTAAAGTGATATCGATGCAAACAGTTACCGATGCCAACGGAAACGCCGAGGCTATACTGGAAGCGCCGATAATAAAGGCAACAGGAGAAAAAAGAGGTGATATGGGCGGAGTAATTGATAATACCGATGTTTTTAATATGACCGTAAGTTATTCCTCAGTTAAAAATAAAACAGAGACCGCCTTAGGAACAATTATTATTTACAAAACCCTGGAGCAAAATCTTTACATTCTGAAACCGGGAATGGAGCCCAATCCATACAAGGTTTTACTTCCTCAACTGGAGTATTATAATCTCGAAAGCAGTGTTTATGTCAATCTTCCGAAAAGTGTATTGACTACCGAAACTGAAAAGTTGTCACTCAACGATGCTATTATTTTTGTTGAATCGAGAAAATTTGACAAGGAATATTTTCAACGGATTTATACTGCTTACTTTAAAAAAGATCAGAAAATGTTCATGAGTATGCTCGAAAATGAACAGGGAGGATATTCTGTAAAAACCAACAGCCAGGGACAGTTCAAGCTTATAATCCGTGATTTTGACGGGAAAATGAGGCTTGCAACCGGAGGTTATGAGCGAAAAATAACCATTGAATCCATACAGGCAAAAATTGCCGACCTGACGGGCCGCAGAGCAGGTGCGCTCACCGAAGTGCTTGCATTGCTTTCGGCCGGAACAGATGCCTCTGGAAATACTCCGCAGAGTGAAGGCACATTTTCGGGACAAATGGTCAATTCCCTTAACTACAAGGAGAAAGTTCTTGGCCAGATTAACGATATGGAGCGGATGCTCTGTTCGGGAGCTTTTACCGATGCCATGGGGGTTGAAGAGAAACTCCACCTGATCGGAATGTTGATGACTAATGCCAAAGGAAATGCCCTTTTTATGGGCGATACAGGAAAAGAGCTGATTGGCCATGCCTGGGCACTTTTCAATATGGCCTGGGAGCTGGCAAATGAAAAATTTAAAATTACTGAAGGTTTGAGTAAAAAAGTAGGGTTGGATAAAGTAAGTGACTCACTGGCAAAAATCGGGATGAAGATAGACCTTGGAATCTGGAGTAAGGTTACAGGTACTGATCGTAAAACCGGCACCAGGCGATATATCATTGATTTTATAAGAAATAATGTACTGAGCTCCGGTGCTCCTGATAAAACGCAGGCTTCCGTGGGTTATTACCGGGTGATGGGTGAATATGGAAAAGCGTTGTCGGGTATGGTTTTTGAACAGCTTACAGAAGGTATTTCCGATGCTCTTTCGGATATGAATCCTGTGCCGGACCTGGTTGTTGAAGCTCTCAACAGGAAATATTATGCCGGGTTACGAGGTGAGGTCGACAAACTTCTGTCTCAGTCGCCGGCAAAAGTTCATGAAGTTTATGCCCGCTTACAGCCAGCCCTGCGCGACCGATCAACCGAAATTCGTTCCTATTATCAGTCGGTAGGCGAAACGCGCTTCAGTACCGAAATTTACAAAGCCGACTGGGATTTTTTCAGGGAATCGGTGGTTAAAGGAGGGGTATTAAGTTATGATTTGATCAATATGAACTGGCACAAAATAAAAGACCATCTTGACGCTCTCGAGAAATTTAACAAGGTTACCGATGCAGCTTATACAACGACCAATCTTACCTTGGAAATGTACCGGTATCACTACCTTTGGTGCGATGCCCGTTCGGCATTTGATTTTGTTAACCGAAGTATTGAGCAAGGTTCGGTGGTTACCGCCGCTACGGCTGAGCCTGAATTTAATTTCAGTTTGTTTAGCGGAGCATACGCCGCCGCCCCGGCAAATTATTCCACTATTCCCGGCATGGCTGGCATTTCGGGATTGGATTTCTCTTTACAAAATGGAGCATTTCCGGTTGCTGATATAAACAAAGCCATAGATGCCGGAGTGGCATACAATAAGTGGGTACAAGTTGAAGATAAACGAAAGGTTTTCGTTACCGGTTATAGCCCTGCAACAGTTGGTGCCTTGTATAAGTCAGCCGGCGAATACGAAAACCAGCTGGCAAATTTGCTGATTGATGCTTTGGTTTATGCCGAAGACAAATCTGCTTCAAACAAAGAAGCCTACAATAATACAGCTATTGCACTTAAAAAAAGTGCTGCTGCTTTGTCGGAATCCAGCGATAAAGCAAAAGCTGAAATGGACAAAATT
>CAIPFN010000102.1 GCA_903864265.1 uncultured Bacteroidales bacterium
AGCCGAAAAAATCGCATACGTCCCCGGTGAGGCCATAACTGATCCATACCTGCTGGGGACAGCGTTTGCCAATGCAGCCAGGACTTTAGGCGTAAAATTTATCAGAAATACCGAAGTTGTTGAAATACTGAAAGAGGCTGATACCGTAACAGGAATACGGACAAAACATGCAATTCATCTTGCCGGCACAACCGTACTGGCCGCAGGTGTATGGTCGACCAACCTGGCCTACAACATTGGAATAACTTTACCCATGGCTCCTGTCAGAAGCCAATATTGGATAACCGAAACATCGGCAAGCCTATTTCCTTCAAACTCACCAACGGTACTGATACCAGAAGCAAATTTCTATTCGCGTCCACAGGGAAACTCTTTATTATTTGGTATACGCGAAGCCATTTCGATGTATGCCGACCCGCGCAATCTGCCTGAAGATATTAATACGTACCCTTTCAGTAAAGATAAAGGCTGGCATGAACTGGAAGAAATCTTCGGGAAAATCCTTCCCTTTTTTCCAGGCTTTACTGAAATCGGAATTAAAAACTATGTAGCCGGGTTTTCGGGCTATACGCCTGATAACCAGTTTATATTAGGTGAAATACCAGGCACGGAAGGATTGTTGCTGGCTACCGGATGCGTTGGGGCCGGTATTTCGGTGGCAGGAGGTGTTGGACTTGGGATAGCAAGCATGGCTGCCAAAAAAGAAAACCCATTTGATTTCAGTTCGTACAATTATAACAGATTCGGCATTATCGATCCTTTCAGCACGGATCACCTGGAAAGATGCGCGGCCGCACGATCGAAGAAAACAAGCGGATAATCCGCATTTACCAGGTTCAAATTGTGTTTGAGAGTTTTTATAACCAGGGTACGACAATAAATAAACGCTCCTGTAGCAACAATCCAATTCGGGCAAATCAATTTTTGTAATTAAGGCATATGGAAAATACAAATCATCTTACCGAAGGAGATATAAACTTCTCTGCTGAACGGATCAAATGGGATGAACAAATGAACGATCCAAAAACCAGGCAGATCCTGGACGATGATGCCCGGTATTTCCTGCATCAGTCCATGTCGAGCCCATGCCTCGATGTGCTGGTCAACTGCAAGGGAAGCGAAATGCAAACCCTTTCGGGAAGGAAGATGCTGGATTTTCATGGCAACAATGTTCATCAATTGGGATATGGAAACGACTTTGTAATCGAACAAATTAGCGAACAGCTGCAGAAATTGTCGTTTTCGCCACGCCGGTATACCAACCAACCCGCGGTGGAACTTGCCAAAAAGCTGGCTGGTTTGTTGCCTGGCGACCTGAATCGGAGCCTGTTTGCACCGGGAGGCACTTCAGCTGTTGGTATGGCATTAAAGCTGGCAAGAGTTGTGACCGGCAAGCACAAACTGGTGGCTTTATGGGATTCGTTTCACGGCGCTTCGCTGGATGCGATTGCGGCAGGTGGCGAAGCCGTTTTCAAACAGCACCTGGGTCCGCTGATGCAGGGTGTATTCCATATTCCTCCACCTACCATGTACAGGGGAATTTTCGGAGATACGGAAAATGATCAACTGAAATATGCCGATTACCTCGAATACGTGATTGAAAAAGAAGGCGACATAGGGGCTTTCCTGATCGAGACCATAAGAAATACCGATGTACAGATACCAACGATGGCCTACTGGAAAAGGGTTAGGGAAATTTGTACCAAACATGGAGTGCTGCTTATACTTGACGAAATACCCATTGCATTGGGACGAACAGGAAAAATGTTTGCCTTTGAGCATTTTGGTATCGAACCCGATATTATTTGCCTTGGAAAAGGCCTGGGCGGAGGTATGATTCCTTTTGCCGCCATTGTTGCCCGCGACAGCTACAACATAGCGAAGGATGTTTCTTTGGGGCATTATACCCATGAGAAAAGTCCTCTTGGAAGCGTGGCGGCGCTGGCTACGCTAAATTTTTTAGAAAAAGAAAATATTTTACATAAAGTAGCTGACGACGAGCAGTTTATGCGAAAAGAACTTTTTCGTATGAAAGCACAGTTTCCTTTGATTGGCGATATACGTGGAATAGGCTTACTCTGGGGATTGGAACTGGTTAAGAACCGAGAAACAAAAGAAAAGGCAAGCCTGGAAGCCGAAATTATAATGTACGATTGTATGCGGCAGGGTTTAAGTTTTAAAATTTCGCATGGAAATGTGCTGCAACTTTCACCTGCACTTACTATTTCACGCGATGATTTGCAGATGGCAACATCGATTCTGGCAGCTGCTCTGACTAAATGTACATCAGCAACTCAATGATATTATGATGATTAAGATCAGATTTCATTTTGAACGTAAAAGTTAAAATTCACTTAACCCTGAATTAACAAGGGAATTGTAGTTTCACCGATTTAATTTTCAAACGCAGGTTTAATAGATCTTATCAAGAGAAAAGTAATTTTTAAAAGATGAATTCGGTATTGATAAAAAAGAGGTCTATTTAAAAAATCCAAAGTAATGATGAAAATCCTTTTTACCCTTTCAATATTTGTCTTTTTCCTGATCACCGTAAATGCCCAGCTGCCTGAATATGTTATATCGGCACCG
>CAIPFN010000103.1 GCA_903864265.1 uncultured Bacteroidales bacterium
GTAACGCTGGTGTCCGTAAGTGAGCTGGGATGCCAGGACAGCACGTTCACCACCTTTGAAATGATGTTCAAAGGCTTGTATGTCCCGAATGCTTTTGCCCCGGGAGGCACCATGCAGCCCACCCGTATCTGGAAACCGGTGGGGGTTAACCTGGTATCGTATAATGCTGAAATATTCAATCGCCAGGGCATGCTGGTATGGAGCAGCACCGCTCTGGACGAAAAAGGCAGCCCGACCGAAAGCTGGGACGGCACCTACAAACTGAAACCCTGCCAGCTGGATGTGTACGTGTGGAAAATCATGGCGGTGTTCCGCGACGGTTCCATATGGACCAACAGCGATGTGGGGGAACATAAGGGATTGTCGGAACCGGTGTATGGAACGATAACGCTGATTCGATAGTGAGGAAGGTCCTTGAATTACACGATTCAAAGTGTAATTCAAGGGCTGCTTTCACCGGAATTCATGGATTAGGTTTCCTGGGACCGGAGGAAGATGCTGATTAAATCATGTAAAAAGCGAAGAATACAGTAGAATTATTCAGAGCGGGAACCTGAAAAGCAAATGCTTCGAACAGACAGACATTATTATCAGCTAGGAAAGCCTGTCATTTATCAGAATTCTCAGGAACAAGCCGGACAATCGACCGGCTTTTCTTATTTTTGCAGGTAGAAGGTAGTTTCAGCTACCTGTGTTTTCGAAAATTCCAATCATTACAATGGAAAAAAAATATGTACTACAGATTGCCAACGAACTCGGAGTTCGTGATTTCCAGGTACTCAACACAATCAACCTGCTGAAGGAAGGGGCAACGGTTCCTTTTATAGCCCGGTATCGCAAGGAAATGACCGGCAGCCTGGATGAAGTGCAGATAGCAAACATCCGTGAACGTTATGAAAAAATAAATGAACTTGAGAAGCGACGGGAAGTTATTCTGGCATCAGTAAAGGAACAGGATAAACTCAGCCCTGAACTGGAAAAACTTTTTCTGTCAGCCTCAACGATGAGTGAACTGGAAGATTTATACCTTCCTTATAAACCCAAACGACGCACCCGTGCATCCATTGCCCGTGAAAAAGGATTGGAACCCCTGGCTAAAATCATACTGTCGCAGCAGGAAGCTGATCCGTTGCGTAAAGCAAAGGAGTTTATTAATATTGAAAAGGATGTTAAAAACGAGACAGAAGCTCTTGCCGGTGCAAAAGATATTATTGCTGAATGGGTGAATGAAAACCTGCAAAGCCGTCAACGCATCAGGACCCAATTCGAACGCTCGGGAGAAATATTCTCAAGGCCGGTTCGTGGCAAGGAACTGGAGGGCATCAAATACGAAACTTACTACGACTGGACTGAATCATTGATGAAAGCCCCGTCGCACCGCCTCCTGGCCATGTTCCGGGGTGAAAATGAAGGGTTTTTAAAAGTCAGCATCGAACCCGATGAGGAAAAATCCCGGGAATCACTGAATAAAATATTCGTAAAGTCATCGAATGAATCCTCACGCCTGGTGGAGGAAGCTGTGAAAGATGCCTATAAAAGGCTGCTGCAACCTTCCATAGAAACGGAGTTCCGCCAGATGGCAAAGGAAAAAGCGGATAAAGAAGCCATAAGGGTATTTGCTGAAAACTTACGACAGTTGCTTATGCTGCCGCCTTTGGGACAGAAAACGGTGCTGGCCATCGACCCTGGCTTCCGGAGTGGCTGCAAACTGGTGATCCTCGATCGACAGGGTAAGCTTCTGCATAATGAAACTATTTATCCGCATCCTCCCCAAAGCGAGGTAAAACTGGCTGTTGGGAAAATCCAGAACCTGGTTAATGCATATAAGGTCGAAGCCATTGCCATTGGCAATGGTACAGCCGGCAGGGAAACAGAAAATCTTGTCCGCCGCATTCCATTCGATACAGACCTGATTGCGCTGATGGTTAATGAAAACGGGGCTTCGGTATACTCAGCTTCAGCGGTTGCCCGGGAAGAGTTTCCTGAATACGATATTACAGTCCGGGGCGCGATCTCCATCGGCCGCCGCCTGATGGATCCCCTCTCGGAACTCGTTAAAATTGATCCTAAATCCATAGGTGTAGGTCAATATCAGCATGATGTAAACCAGCCTTTGCTGCAAAAAAGTCTTGAAACTATAGTGGAAAGTTGTGTGAACAAGGTAGGAGTGGAGTTGAATACCGCAAGTAAACAGCTGCTCACCTATGTATCCGGAGTAGGTCCCGCGCTGGCTTCAAAAATTGTGGAATACCGCGATAAAAACGGGATGTTCAAGTCACGCGAACAGCTGAAAAATGTTCCCCGCCTGGGTGAAAAAGTGTTCGAGCAGGCTGCCGGCTTTCTGCGAATCCGCGAATCGGAGAATCCACTTGATGCCAGTTCCGTTCATCCCGAAAGTTATCCTATCGTGATGCGAATGGCTAAAAAAGCCGGTTGCTCGGTGGCGGATCTCATAAAAAATGAGGAATTACGCAAACAAATTAATCTGCAGGATTTTATCACCGATAAAGTAGGGTTGCCTACACTCACCGATATCATGGCCGAGTTGTCCAAACCGGGCCGCGATCCGCGTCAGAAATTCGAACTGTTCGAATTCGACAAAAATGTAAACTCTATGGATGACCTGAAACCAGGTATGATTCTCGATGGTTTGGTTACCAATATCACCAATTTCGGGGCATTCGTCGATATTGGCGTCCACCAGGATGGACTCATCCATGTAAGCCAGTTAGCCGATAAGTATGTAAAAGATCCGAACACGATTGTTCGTCTGAACCAGAAAGTCAGGGTGAAAGTGCTGGAGGTGGATAAGGATAGGAAACGGATACAACTTACACTTAAAAATGTGGAGTAGGGAATTATTTACAATTGTCCATAATCTTATGCCGCAATACCCGTTATTGCTATTAGCTAGCCTGAAGATCACATGAAAAAACAAATACAACGTTCATCGCTTTTAATCGTATTGACCCTGTTTTGCAGCTTGGCTTTTTCACAGGCATTCAAGGGTGAAATTATCGGCGGTTTCAATAAAAGTCAGGTGGATGGCGATTTTGCCTATGGATTTAAAAAATATGGACTGACAGGCGGAGTAGGGGTAGTCGTCCCGGTGTATAAGAACTGGTCGCTGTCGCTCGAAACCCTGTATTCGCAAAAAGGCAGTAAACTGAAACCTCAGTATAACGATTCCCTGGATGGATCCTATAAACTGATGCTTAATTATGCCGAAGTTCCCTTTATGATACAGTATACCGACCGTGATATCGTATCTGCCGGCGCGGGTGTGTCGTGGAACCGACTGGTCTCGGTGGAGGAAGACAGGGATGGATACAAAGTGGATTCTGTTTCGGTTCTTACCAGGGTATTCAACCGGGATGATTGGATGGCTTTTGGCGATGTGCGGGTACGATTGTATAAAAACCTGATTCTGAACGCCAGGTATTCCTATTCCCTTAAAAAAATCGCTACCCGGAATATGCCTGATTACGAAAACGGAAAACGCATCGAGCGTGACTTTTATAATAATTTATGGTCCTTCCGCTTAATTTATATGATTAACGAAAAACGCCCCGATAAAAGTGCTTCCCATAAAGTCCCCGTTACTGACTGAGTCAGCCGAAGTTATCGATCAATTGCAATTGCTTCCTCATCCTGAAGGAGGTTGGTACCGCGAAGTGTACAGGTCAGATGACATCCTTGAACTGAATGCACTTCCCGGCCGATATAATTCGCCGCACTGCTTTTCCACATCCATCTATTTCCTGCTCGAAAAGTTCGATTTTTCTGCCTTCCACCGCATTACCTCCGACGAAACCTGGCATTTCTATATGGGTAGTCCGGTAACTATCTTTTGCATATATCCCGATGGGTCAACTGTACAGGTAGTCATAGGTAATAATCTGGCCGCAGGGCAATTTCTTCAATATACCATACCCCGGCATTGCTGGTTTGCAGCAAAAAATCTTGAAGAGCATCCGTTTTCCCTGGTGGGTTGTACCGTTTCACCGGGTTTCGAATTTTCGGATTTCGAATTAGGCCAAAGGCAAAATCTTTCCGTTTTATTCCCCCAGCATGCCCTCCTTATTGAGGAACTTACCCGGACCTGAAACTCCGCTTAAAACAGCATACTACCCTGCTCATCCAATAAACAGGCCTGCTCATACTGTAAAACGGGGCATTGGTACTTTGTGGCGATTCATTTCCGTAAATGTGATGTAACTTTACAAGGCTAAAAAGCACTCTCTGTAGCGGGAGAAAAGGCTCATATGTATTTGTAATAACTGATGTTACTCCTTAAAGCTGTAAGTTTCTTCTCCCGGACCCTCCTCCTCATACTGGCAGTTTGGATTATTTCCTGCGGAAGCCTGTATGCACAGCACCTGGGGTTTAAACGATATACCGTCGACGATGGACTTGTTCAATCCGAAGTAGTCTCCATATTCCAGGATTCCCGTGGTTTTATCTGGGCCGGGACAAAATTCGGGGTGTCCCGTTTCGATGGTCATGCTTTTGTCACCCGTTTCGATAGTATAGGCGTTTTAAAATCCATGATCAGATTTATTGAGGAGTTTAAAGATGGTTCTGTTTTTACCTCTTCAACTTCAGGCTACGCTATTTTCAGGACGGGTGGGCAGTTGACCGCATTCCGGTATCCGGTGTTTGATTCAAAATCCACAATTCTATCCTGGAAGCAGGAAGGCAGAGTGTTTGTTCTGTTTGACCGTAATCCGGAAATAAATATTATTGAAGCAACCCTTAAAGGCCCAATAAATGTGACAGCTGCTTTCAGCAAATTAGTTGCCGTACTGAAACGCTTTGAAATAAGGAATTTATGCTTCGATGAAAAGTACAACTGCTTCTACTTTACAGATATGAACCAGCAGACGTACAGCTATGCTCAGGAAACCCTTACCCGATTGAATATCCCTCCGTGCTATCAATATACCAAAGGACAAGATGGTAATGTTTATATGCTTTCTACTATCAACAGAAAGAACATTAAAGAGCTTTCAGATTCTGTAATTGCGGATTATCGGTATATATCATCAAATGGCTACGACCATGGGCTTTTCAAACTGAAAGGCAGCCAAATTGAGCAAGTCGTTGAAATGCACTCCTCAAAACCCAGCAGTCTCAGGTGGGCAAATGTTTCGCCATCAGGAAAAATCATTATTCCGGATACGGACGACGGTAATTTACATTATGATGACCATGGCAAGAGAACCGTTGCAAAACTGGCCTTTGACGGTTTGTCTTCTTTATATACGGATGATGCCGGTACCTTGTGGTTAGGAACTGCTAACGGTCTGATTCATGTGTATCCCGAGTATTTTATTAATTTTTCGGCTGCCGAAGGATTGTTTGCCAATGCACAAACCATACTTGCGGAACCGAGCGGTAAGATATGGGTAGGAAGTTATGAACTGGGTTTGCAATACTTTCGTAACGGTCGCTTTTATAAAAAGGAAATTGGCAATCTGTCGAAAAAAAACTTGCCTGTCTGCTTCTATCCGGGAGGAAACTCTGACCACCTGGGCAGGATGCATTTTTGTGTCAGTCCGTATTGCGAGATTATAGGCGACGGGCAAAAATTACATCTGAATGCGAATTGGCCGATCGGCTCTGCCTTCTATTTCTATGATGATACGACAAACGGTAAATACTTCTATGGCAGTGATATTGGTCTGGTTGAGCAGCAATATGGTCAGCAGAAGTTTAAAGCGTACGCTGTCTTTCCTGGCAATTCTGATGCAAGCAGGATTGTATCTATTGTACGGGCCGCAAGCGGTGAATTGTTGCTTGGCGGCTTCAGAGGGCTTCTGGTTTACGACGGGAATCGGTTTGAGAAACTGCCCGACGCAAAATATCCCGATATGCCTGGTGCCAATACCATGCAGAAGGATCGCAAGGGGAATATCTGGATCGGGAATGGAAACGGAATCTATTTATACGACAATAAAACTTTCCGGAAAATAAAAAATGATTATTTCAATGATCTGGTACTGAGCCTGAAAATCCTTGATTCGGGTAAACTTTTGATTGGTGGGATTGGGGGCCTGGGAATCCTCGACCTGGATGAATTTTATAGATCACAGAAAATTAGTATCCGGTATTTTGATAAGAATAATGGATTTATAGGCGGCGAATGCCAGCAGAACTGCATTGCCCTCAACCGGGATGGGGATTGCTGGATCGGAGCTTCAAACGGAATGGTGAAACTGGATGTTGCGGCCATCCCTTTTGAAATTTCTGCACCCCGGGTTTATCTGACCAACGTATTTATCAACAATGAACACCTGGATTGGAAGCCTTTGCCAGTGAATGATTTTAGTGAAGGGAAAATTAAGTTATCGCATCTTGACAATAATATACGTTTTGAATTCACAGGGATATACTTTACATCGCCCGAGAACTTGAAATTCAGTTATAAACTTGAAGGATTTGATCTGAATTGGTCGATTCCGGATCCCGATCGCGATGTGTCGTACACGAACCTGCCACCCGGTAACTATATTTTTAAAGTGCGGGCCTGCAGCGATTCGGGTGTTTGTTCGGAAAAAACCGCCGAATTCAGAATTTTCGCCACCGCAGCCCTTTGGCAAACCTGGTATTTCTACCTGTTTATAATGGTGGTTTTTACCGCGATAGCCATTATCGGGATATCTCATTTCCTGGCAAGGCGTACCCGCATTATTCGCGAACGTTCGGAAGAAGAACGTCGTTTTGCCGAATTGCAGTTTAAAACCTTGCGCAACCAGCTTGCTCCTCATTTTATTTTTAATGCCCTCAATGCCATTGGATCCTCTATTTATCAGAATGATAAAGAAAAATCCTACGATTTCCTGCAGCGTTTCGCTACCCTGATCCGTTCAACGCTTATCCACGCCGATAAAACATACCGTACTCTGAATGAGGAAATCGCATTTGTTCGGAACTATCTCGACCTGGAACAATTCAGGTTCGAAAATAAATTCAATTATACCATGATCCTGCAGGAAGGGATCGATCCCGATATCCCGGTACCTAAAATGATTATCCAAACCTTTGCCGAAAATGCAGTTAAACACGGGCTGATCCAAAAAACAGGGAAAGGCTTCTTGAAAATCCTGGTAAATTCCGAACCCGAAGGTTTGAAAATAATTGTTGAAGACGACGGCATAGGCCGACTCGAATCGATGAAATATAATACCAATTCAACCGGGAAAGGCATGGAGATTATCAAAGAGTTCATATCATTGTTCAACAGTTTTAACGAAAAAAAGATACAATTTGAAGTTCATGATGTATTCAGCAGTGCCGGCGTCCTCTCAGGAACTTCAGTTACCATACTTTTACCTGTCGATTTCACGTACAACTCCCTAACTACAACCAAATGAGACCATTTAAAACTATTTTGATTGACGATGAGCCCCAGGCCCTTAGGCTACTGGAAAAAATGCTGAAGGATTTTCCCCAGATTAACCTGCTCCGGACTTTTAATGACCCGGATGAGGCCCTTGCTTTTATGCGCGAAAATTCATTCGACCTGGTCCTGCTCGATATACAGATGCCTAATAAAAGCGGGTTTGATGTCATAGCTGAAGCAAGGGATTATGGTCTGGATTTTCACGTCGTATTTATCACCGCCTACGATGAGTATGCCGTTGATGCCATAAGGGCTTCGGCCTTCGACTACCTGATGAAACCCGTCGGACGCGGCGACCTCGAACAGTCGCTCATCAGGCTCGAACGCAAAATAGCAGCAAATTCACCTCTTGCCGGTTTTGATCACCTGATACAAATGGTAAAAAAACACCGGATCAAAATACCGGACCGCAACGGATATAATTATTATTTGCCCGATGAGATTATTTTCGTAGAAGCCGATGGAAATTATAGTGAGCTGGTGCTGAAAAACCGTCGTGAACTGGTCACCATAGGTATTGGGAATCTTGAAGAAATGTTGCAGGAACATGGATTTATCCGCATCAGCCGTTCATTCCTGATCAATAAAAATTACCTGGTCAGGCTAAACCATAAAAACCATACCTGCCGGCTGATCTACGACTCGCAAACTTTTGAGCTGCAGGTTTCGCAGGACAGGATGAAGCTGATTGAAGATCTGTCGTTATAGAGGAGGTGCCGGAATTGGTTTAAGCTCTGCGTCAAGCGGAGATTGAACACCAGCCTGACTCTACCATAACTTCAATCTTTCTTTTTACTGAAATCCTTGGCTGCGCTGAGGAAGGCTTTCATTAATGGCATGCTGAGCGGACTATTAATATCCATCCGTTCAGGGTGCCATTGTACGGCCTCCAGGAAGGGTTTGCTTTCCGGGTGCTGCCATTCAATGGCTTCGGCTATGCTGTCGGAACTCCAGGCCGCAATACGGATGCCCGGAGCAGGTTTTTCAACCGCCTGGTGGTGGTTGGTGGTGACCATGCCTGTATCGGCACCTGACGTATGCTGCAGAAAACTACCTTTCACCAGGCTTACCGAGTGAAAACAATGGGTATAGTCCTTACACTGGTGAATAACATTTCCGGGATGATCAGCCGGTATATCCACTATCAGTGTTCCTCCCAGGGCTACATTCAATATCTGCTGCCCGCGGCATACGCCAAACACAGGCATTTTTAACCTTATCGATTCTTTAATCAATGAAAATTCGAGTGAATCGCGCCCGGGATTGGTTTCACAACGGGATGAATCAGATCCTTTACCGTAATATGCCGGCACCACGTCTTCTCCTCCCGTAAAGACAATGGCATCGCAGGCAGCAAGTATTTTCAGGGCGGAATCAACAGGCATTCCGTGCAGGTCAACAATTTCAACCAGGGAGTCACCGCGGTGTACCCAGTTCCTGTAATTATCGCTTCCCGACGAAAGGGCAACCCGTAATGGTTTATCAACAGCAGTTGTCCTGCAGGCGCAAAACAAAGCCAGGCCGGCAATTGCCAGTATGGCAAAGCAATTTCTGTAAGTTTTGTTATACATAGTCTGAGTATTTATTTCTTTGATCCACTCTATTTGTATAATCGAATGGTCGATTGTAGCTAAAGACAACAGCCACCCGCTTACTTTTACTTTGTAAGCGTATTTGGTTTGTTACGGTCATGATGTCGCCTCTCTCCTTGTCCCCTTGTCTCCTTGTCTCCTTGTCTCCTTATCCCCTTGTCCCTTCTGTCTCCCTCCATCCCTCCATCCCTCTAGTACAACAAATGCATCTTCTCCTTTTCCCTCCAACCCGCATCATACCGATTTTCGACAAAGTATATCAGCAGGTCGGCATCATATTTATTGTCGGCGAACCAGATGGTTTTCCTGGCATCATATTTATTTGCGCAGAAATACCATAGCCCTTTGTTCCCGTCAACATCATAGGCATTTGCCACCTTGTAAACCAGCAAGTCGGCATCATAGCGGTTTTCAACAACAAATACTTTAATATCCGCATCATAGCGGTTATTGCAACTATATACTTTCTGGGTGTGAGCTGAAAAAGAGCAGCCGTAAAGCAGGATCAGCAGCAGGATGAACGTATGCTTTTGCATATTCTGGAATTTGATATAAAGATAAGTTAATTTGCAAATGAAGTTTGCCTTTCCTGCGAATTTGGCGAACCGACTAAAATGATAAATAAAAATCCCGTGTGAGTTCCTTGTATCCTGAACTGTAAACGGAAGGTGATGCATATATAATAAGCTCATTTTCATTGAGCTGGGGCAACTCAATATGGGTAAATGTGACCAGGACCCGGTGTGCCATGCGATCAGCTGAGCTTTTTACCAGGGTGACACAAGCGGGGTACAATGAAAAGCCGCCTGCAACCGCTATCCAGTTTTTGTATGCATCAGCCGGTATGATGAATGAGGCTTTCCCTTGTGGCGTTATTAAGGCTGAAGTGATCCGCATAAGGTCCGAAACCGGCAGGGAATCGTTGTGGCGGGCCATTTTCCGGGCGCCGTTAGGGGCTTTGAGGGAAGCGGTAAAAAAAGGCGGATTGCAAACAATCTGACTGTATTTGAAAGGGGCGAAAGCACTGAATTCCTGCAGGGATGCATGATATACACAGAGTTGATCGTTCCAGGGACTGAGGTCGAAATTTTCGGATGCCTGCTTTGCCGCTGCCTGTTCCGGTTCTACGGCATCAACCGCGATATTGGCATTTCGCTGGGCCATCATCAGGGCGATAATTCCCGATCCGGTGCCCACATCCAGTATACGGGTTTCGTTGGCACATCCTGCCCATGCTCCCAGTAAAACTCCGTCAGTGCCTATTTTCATGGCACAATTACAGTCGTCAATACTGAATTTTTTGAAATGGAACATGTCGGAATTGAAATTCAGCCTTACCGCAGATGCTCTGTTATCCTGCTGTTTGCCTTAAATCTACAGGTATTTGACCCTAAATTATCGGAAAGGTATTCTTGAATACTTATTTAGCTGTCAGGACTGAAACGCTTAAATCGGGATAGCACTACAAATAGAGTTCAATAAGTCCTTCCGGAGCTTCAATATGTATGACTTTGTTTTTATGGTCAATTTCTTTGACAATTTCATCCACAATCGGCACCAGAATTTCTTTTCCATTGAAGTCTATAGCCAGCAACAGTTGCTGGGGCAATTCAAGCACTGTGCGAACCGTGCCGGTTTCCCCATGATGAGCATCCATTACGGTGTAGCCTTCTATTTCGATGGAATAGAGCTGAGCTCCTTTTTGTTTCGGAAGTAAGGAAAGGGGAAAGTAAAAGTCGCATCCGGCAAGAGCGGAAGCCTCATCAGTGCTGTCAATATCCATCAGTTTCACCAGGGCCTGGCTTTTCGGCTTGCGTTCGAGACGTTCAATAAAAAATGGAATCAGGTTCTCGTTAATTTTGACGAACACTGATTCCAGTTTTTTAATACGATCCAGCGTTTCAGTATCCATCTGGAACACTACCTCGCCTTTTGATCCGAAAGTTCTGACGATCTTTCCCAGCAGGAAAAGTTCATCTTGTTTCATAGGATAATTATGCTTGTTCTTCGGTTGCTTCTTCAGCAGTTTCTTCGCTTGCTTCGGCAGCTTCTTCAGCAGCTTCTTCCGTTATTCCGGCAGCTTTTTTGGCTTCGGCAGCTAATTTCTTAGCTAATGCTTCAGCTTTTACCTGGTTCACTTTTACTTCGGCTTCGAGACGTTTTTTGTCTTCGGTTTTTGCCTTCAGGCCTAAGTCATTTTTAGCGCTGGCAATTTTGCTGGTCTTCACAGTTTTCCATTCTTCGAATTTTACCTGTGCCTGCTCTTCGTTCATTGCTCCTTTTTCAACACCTTTCAGCAGGTGATGCATATAGGCAACCCCGGTGTATTTCAGGATAGCTGCTACGGTTTCAGTGGGTTCAACTCCAGTTTTTACCCAGTACAGGGCGCGGTCGAAATCAATCTGTATGTCGGCAGGCCTGGTGATAGGGTTGTAAGTACCAATTTTTTCAATAAAACGTCCGTCACGTGGTGCACGACCATCTGCAATCACAATATGGTAATAGGCTCCGCCTTTTTTACCAAATCGCTGTAATCTCATCTTTGTTGCCATGTAAATTATTTTTGTTAATTGGTTATTTGTAAAACCTTCGATAATAGCAAGTTGCAATTATCCTCCGGTTTTTATTTTAAGAGGGCAAAGGTAGGGGGTAATTTTTGATTATCAAAGCCTTATAGTTAATAATATGAATTATTTTGATAATGGTGGTTTCACTGAAATTTCCCGGTGAGTTGAATGCCTGGAGGATTTGTAAAAATGCTTAACCCCTGGTAATAAAGTTACGACCAGTATTAAAACTCCCATCATTCCGAAAACCCCCTGCATCACCGAACTGCTTGTTATGATCATTATCTGAATATTTATCCAGGAGATTAGTATAATGGAAGTATATAGTGTATAAGTCCAGGCCCAATGGTAACCGGGATAAATATTCAAAGCATTCATTAGGTTCCATTTAGGCTTGAAAAGTAAAGGGTAAATAAGGATAAACGGGAAAAATCCAAGCACTAAAAAAAGTATCAGGCCAGGTATAATATAACTATTAAAAACTGTACCTTCCAGTAATTTAAGAGATAAATCAATGCCTTCTCCCGAAGGATCATTTATCATGCTCAAGCCTCCGTAAATAGCTCCAAGCGATTCTATAGTTACCAGCATGACTAAAATGTAAATTTCTATGGTTCTGCTTTTGGATTTCATTCTGCCTGGAGTCCTTTCTGTTTTAGTATTAATAATTATGGCCGGATTGTATTTACTGGCAATCTCCCCGAAAAACAATACACTTTATTAACTATTTTGTATGGATAAGGTTCACAAACACTTGAAGGAGTTCAAGGCTTATTTTACAAAACTAAGGCTTTTAGATTTCAAAATCCGATCCATCTTACTAATCCTTAATTTATTTTGCATAACTCTGTTTAAATCCGTGAATTTTGATAGATTTTGAATTTTGATAAAATGCAAGACACTGCTCATTCAGCACTTTCGGTTTGCAATAATTGATTTACCATAATTTATCAACAGTTCAATACGGGTGGTTATAAAACAGGTACCTTAGCAGATTCCATACCTACATGGTAAAAAACTGATAATCAAGTAATACATGCCCAAATTTAGTCATCTTCACGTTCATTCCCAATATTCATTACTCGATGGAGCAGCCGAAATACCTGCCATGTTCCGCAAGGCCGTTGCCGATGGAATGCCCGGTATCGCTCTTACCGATCATGGAAATATGTTCGGTGCTTTTCAGTTTATTGCCGAAGCTGAGAAAATAAACAGCAAGCACGCAATTCCTGTCATAAAACCCATAGTGGGTTGTGAATTTTACCTGGTCGAAGACCGCCATAAAAGGAAGTTTACCGGGGGCGAAAAAGATGTACGGTATCACCAGTTGTTGCTTGCCAAAAATGCACTGGGCTACAGGAACCTGGTAAAACTGGCTTCTTTGGGTTATATACAGGGTATGTACGGCAAATATCCCCGTATCGATAAGGAACTTTTACTGCAATACCATGAAGGACTTATTGCCACCACCTGCTGCCTGGGGGCCGAGGTGCCCCGCACTATTTCAGGCAAGGGCGAAGCCGCAGGCGAAAAGGCCTTCAAGTGGTGGCTCGATATCTTTGGCGAAGATTACTATGTTGAATTGCAGCGCCACGATATTCCCGAACAAAACGAGGTAAACCTGGTTTTACAGCGGTTCGCAGCCAAATACAAGGTGAAAATGATTGCCAGCAACGATTCGCATTATGTTGAACAATCCGATTTCAATGCTCATGATATCCTCTTATGCGTCAATACCGGTGAAAAACAAAGCACTCCGACTTTCCGTGAGTATGGCGATGGAGACGCCCTGGTAAAAGGCCGGCGCTTTTCGTTCTATAACGATCAGTTCTTCTTCAAATCAACGGCGCAGATGAGCACCCTCTTTGCCGACGTTCCTGAAGCTATCGATAACACCAACGAAATTGTTGATAAGGTTGAAATCATACAGCTGAAACGGGATATCTTATTGCCGAATTTCCCGGTCCCGCCTCAGTTTATAACCCATACCTCTTCCCTGTTTGTTGATCGTAAAGATACCTACGGACAAAAAGAAATTACCCCCGATGTCCGCAACCAGTGGGAGTTTCTGAAACACCTTACCTATATCGGAGCCAAAGTCAGGTACGGGGATATCACACCCGAACTGCGCGAACGTATTGATTTTGAGTTGCAGACCATTCACGATATGGGTTTTGCAGGCTACTTCCTTATCGTGAGCGATTTTATTAAAGCCGGGCGCGATATGGGCGTCTATATCGGGGCAGGCCGCGGTTCTGCGGCCGGCAGCGTGGTAGCGTATTGCATCGCTATCACCAACATCGATCCCATGAAGTACAATCTGCTGTTCGAACGCTTCCTGAACCCCGAACGTATCAGCATGCCTGATATCGACACGGACTTCGACGACCAGGGCCGGCAGAAAGTAATTGATTACGTGGTGCAGAAATACGGTCAGAACCAGGTGGCCCAGATTGTTACTTACGGAACCATGGCTGCCAAAAGCAGCATCAAGGATGTGGCGCGGGTGCTCGACCTCGACCTGAGTCTGAGCAATCTTCTTACCAAGCTGGTTCCTGATAAACCTGGGATTAAACTTAAAAGGGTTCTCACAGCCCCGCTTACTCATAAAGAAGGTGCCAAATCGCTGGAGGAGAAAGAAGATCTTCGCTCGGAGGATATGGATAATGTGCGTAAAATAAGGGAGATATACAATTATTCGGGTACTGACGCTTCCATGCTGTTGCAGAAAAAGGTGTTAGAGGAAGCCGAAAAACTCGAAGGGTCCGTGCGTGGTACAGGCATACATGCTGCCGGAATCATTATTGCGCCCACCGACCTTACCGATCTGATCCCTGTTTGTATTGCTAAAGATTCCCCATTATGGGTGACGCAATTCGAAGGAAACGTCATTGAATCGGCGGGTGTAATCAAAATGGACTTCCTGGGCCTGAAAAACCTTACCATACTGAAGGATGCCCTGCAGATGATTGATGAGAATCATGGCATTAAAGTAGACCTGGATACCATCCCCCTCGACGATGTCGAAACTTTTGAACTCTACCAGAGAGGAGATACCGATGGTACTTTCCAGTTTGAAAGTATTGGAATGAAACAGCATCTGCGTAACCTGAAACCCGATAAATTCGAAGATCTCATTGCCATGAATGCTCTTTTTCGCCCGGGTCCTATCAAATACATTCCCAATTATATTGCACGCAAGCATGGCCGGGAGCCGGTTACCTATGACCTTCCGATTATGGAAGAGATATTGCACGAAACCTACGGAATCACGGTTTACCAGGAACAGGTGATGCTGCTTTCGCAGAAACTGGCTGGCTTCAGCAAAGGAAAAGCCGATGAGTTGCGTAAAGTGATGGGTAAAAAAATCCGGGAGAAACTGGATAAGATGAAACCCGAGTTCATCCTGGGAGGTACCGAAAACGGGCATCCCGAGGATAAGCTGAATAAGATATGGACCGACTGGGAAGATTTTGCATCCTATGCCTTCAATAAATCGCACAGCACCTGTTACGCTTACATAGCGTACCAAACAGCCTACCTGAAAGTTCATTACCCATCCGAATATATGGCCGCCTTGCTTACGGCCAACCTGGGTACTGTCGAAAACCTGACGGCTTATTTGGATGAATGTCGTCGTATGGGATTGCGCGTTTTAGGACCCGATGTGAACGAGTCGGGGCTTAACTTTTCGGTAAACCAAAATAAAGAAATCCGCTTCGGGCTAAAGGCTTTGAAAGGCATGGGTGATGCCGCCGCTGACTCATTGCTGGTCGAACGTTCCGAGAAAGGACCTTATGCCAATATTTTTGATTTCATTAAGCGGGTGAATCTTCGCACAGTGAATAAAAGTTCCATGGAAGCTCTGGCACAGGGAGGTGCTTTCGATAGCTTCGAAGGGATGCACAGGGCACAGTTTTTCGCCCGCGAATCAACCGAAGATACTACCTTTCTCGAAAAACTGATACGCTTCGGCGGAAGTTTCCAGGCCATGCAGCAGTCGTCGCAGCAATCCTTATTCGGTGACCTGGGCCCGGTAGAAGTTCCCGACCTGAAGCTTCCTGATTGCCAGCCCTGGTCGAATATTGAGAAACTAAAACGCGAAAAGGCCATCGCCAGTTTCTTTATCTCGGGCCACCCCCTCGATGAATATCGCTTCGACATCGATACCTTCTGCAATGCTTCTATCCGTAAACTCAAGGCCAACCTGGCAGCAGCATCCACACATGATGTTTTTATTGCGGGCATTGTTTCGAAAGTGCGGCATGAAATCGCTAAAAACGGAAACCCTTACGGAAGGTTTACGCTCGAGGATTTTGACGAAGCCATTGAACTGGCCCTGTTCAAGGAAGATTACCTCAAATTCAAACATCTTCTGACCGACGATGCCATTGTATTCGTTAAACTTCGTACCGCTGCCCGATACGGTACCACCGACCAGTTTGAGCCCCGTATTCAGCGGATATCGCTGCTGAGTGACGTGATGGATGAGCAGGCGAAAGGACTTCATATACAGATTCCGTTCGACAACCTGAACGATACCCTCACCTACCAGATCATTGATGCAGTGAAAAGAAACAAAGGCAACTGCAGGATAAGGGTCGAACTGTTTGATTTTGTAAATAATTACCGGGTCGAGACCATTTCGTCACAATACAAGGTAGTGTGTAGCCATGCCGTGAAGCAGCTCAACCAATTGGCAGGCATTAAGCTAAAGGTCAAGGTCTGAAAACCGGGAACGCCAAAAATGAAAATAAGGTTAAAGGTTGGCTTCAAAACCAGGGCTAAGGGTTAATATGTTTTGGTAAGTTTCTTCCACTGAACTGCATAGGTCAGACGGGAAGTTTACCCATATTTGTTTTCCCCCGGGCATACCTTCACTCTTTTCCCAACCTTATAATTCCTGATCAAAACCTATAAATATGTCGCCTGAAAGATAAAAATTACCTAATTTTGCGCTCTTATTAATCCTGTCCCGCCGAACAAATACAGGTCGCAATTGGTTCTTTAACATAGACTATTATTGTCACTACTCAGCAGAAACAAATTATAAACAACAATAAATAAAATAAATCATGGCACTTGAATTCACGGATGCAAATTTCGAAGAACTGGCTGAAAAATCAGACAAACCTGTAATCATTGACCTTTGGGCCGAATGGTGTGGCCCTTGCCGTATGGTAGGTCCTATCGTTGAGGAACTGGCTAAAGAATATGAAGGCAAAGCAGTTATAGGTAAACTGGATGTGGACAGCAATCCTGCTACTACAAGCAAATTCGGCATCCGTAATATCCCAACCATTCTTTTTATGAAGAACGGCGAAATTGTCGATAAACAGGTAGGCGCTGTTCCTAAAAGCGTTTTAGTCGGTAAGCTGGAAAAACTTCTTGGATAGAAGGAATTGGGGTTTATGGTTCGGGATTCAGGGCTGGAATATCACAAGGTTTTTTCATTCCATAAAAGCATAATCTGGAACAAAACCGGAACCCGGCACCCGGCACTTTAATCTTTCCCATTGGTTCTGATTCCCTAACCCAACCCTGTTCATAACATCACTCTCAATGTCTTACCAGATCGATCAGAGCCGCATTCCTCAATACACCAACCTCGAGTTCCTGGCACGAACGGTGGTCGAAGGGTTTATTGTAGGACTGCATAAAAGCCCTTTTCATGGTTTTTCGGTCGAGTTTTCGGAACACCGTCTCTATAATCCGGGGGAACCCACCCGTCATATCGACTGGAAACTGTATGGGCGAACCGATCGCATGTATGTGAAACGTTACGAGGAAGAAACCAATCTCCGCTGCCAGGTGGTGATCGACAATTCTTCCTCAATGTTTTTTCCTGTAAGGGAACTCACCGATTTCGATCACCCTAACAAGATTACCTTTTCGGTATATGCTGCGGCCTGTATCATGCAACTCCTCAGGCGGCAGCGTGATGCACTCGGGCTAAGCCTGTTCAGCGATAAGGTAAACCTGCATACCCAGGCCAAATCCAATTCAGTGCATCATAAGTTCCTGCTGGGTAAGCTGGAGGAATTGCTCACACCCATTGCACCGGAGGATCACCGCGTTTCGCTGGTAACCGATTCACTTCATTTTATAGCCGAAAACATACACCGGCGTTCGCTGGTGGTGCTTTTCAGCGATATGTTCGATGCGGGTTCCGATAATGCGGCCCTGTTCGATGCTTTGCAGCACCTGCGTTATAATAAGCACGAAGTGATACTGTTTCATGTGGTGGATAAAGCTAAAGAACTGGATTTTGATTACGAAAATCGTCCTTACCGTTTCGTGGACATGGAATCCGGCGACGAAATCAAACTACAGCCCGCCGAGGTTCGTAAATCGTATGCCGATGCTATTGGAAGCTTTCACCAGGAACTGAAAATGAAATGTGCCCAATATAAGATTGATTTTATCGAAGCCGATATCAATAAAGGAATCGAGCAGGTATTGCTGCCCTATTTATTGAAAAGGGAAAGGATGATGTAGCTTAGGACCGAAGGGTACATGGTATTCGGGTGCACTTCGGGAAAGGCCAACTGCAGATGCTATATAACAGAATAATATCTTTATTTCATTTCCATAAAAGCATAGTTTACCATGTGAGCTGCAGTTTTGCCGCTAATTTCTATGGTTTTTAAATCTTTTATAATAAAGTATGGGCTAAAAAGGTGTCTTAACTCATCTTCAGTGGAAAAATACAAAATGGTTCCCAGCGGGGTTTTCCTGTATTTCCCTGTCCCGCCAAATTGGGGATCTTTCTCGCTGAAACAGACTGACAGATACCTGGAACCTGATTTCAGAATACTATAAACGTTTTTAACATATCTTTCCCTCTTATTTGGATAAATATGATGCAATAATTCCCAGTCATAAGCAAAATCATAGGTTTCAACAACTTCATTCAAATTACCAAGAACATCGGCAACTATAAAAGCACTGTTGACTTCTGCTTTTCCGGCATTTTCACGGGCGATTTTAATGGCCGCTTGCGAGATGTCAACCCCCGTAACGTCAAAACCTTTACCACTAAGATAAATAGCATAATTGCCGGTACCACAACCCAGATCAATGGCTTTGCAGGGTTTCACCCGGCCGCTTTCAACCAGCTCAATCAGAACCTTTGGGGGAGTTTCAATATTCCATGGAATATCGTCAGGCGACATATTCCGGTATATTCTGTCCATTTCAATAGATGGTTAGTATTGCTATTTGACCGTAAATTTAGCCGGAGCTATTTTCTGACGCACTGCCTTACAAGCCTGTTCCTGCCGGACCCAATGAATTGAACCGGCTCATTATAAATCCTCGCCGGCAGGGCATGAGTTTATACGGTTGGTTTGTTTCTCATTTCCTTCATCATTTCAATGAGTTTATCCAATTTTTCCACCTCTATGGATTTCAACATAATAGACAAGGTTTCTATTTCATGTTTTGCGTCCTTATTCGTTTTGTAATCGGCCTCAGCATGCAACCTGTCTCTTTCGTTCTGGCGGTTCTGGGCCATCATAATGATAGGCGCCGCATAAGCTGCCTGGGTTGAGAACAGGAGATTTAATAAAATAAAAGGATATACATCCCAATGATATATGAATCCTATTGCATTTAATCCCATCCAGAGTATGACTAAAACAGTCTGGATAATAATAAATTTCCATGATCCCATGCCTTTAGCCACTGCGTCGGCAATGCGACCGCCCAGGTTTAATGAATCATGATGTTTTGCATGCCAGTTTTTTTGATTTTCCATATTGATTGAGTTTGATGTAAGTAAATTCATTGTCTTAGCTCATTTCACGAAGTCTGTTCCTGGTATTTCGGAATTCTGGAATTAGTGATTATTATAAAGCTATTCCTTATTACCGGTTCCAGTTTTAAAAACGGGGATTCCATTCAATCATTTATTTTGCCGTTTTATACCGGAAACGCTCAGCTGCCATGCTGCAAATCTTCATTTTGATCATTTACAAAATATAATTACAGCCAGTTTTGCAGTCAATTTATTACTCATAACAAAAGTAGAGAATTATTGGCCGGAACCATTTTGATCAGGTTATTTTCAGTATAAATCAATTGTAAATATATGTATTCAATTTGTTTCTTTGTGTAATCGCTGATATTTTAGGATTTATAAATTAATTCAGATCTAAATAAATACGGGAATAATATGGAAGATAGGCAAGTTTGTTTTGAGACAGACTCTTTTTATGCGGAACGAAACCGGATGATTTGGCAAACTGCATCCGGGAATCAGATTCCCTTCCTGTACTGTTCCATATTAGTGGGGGAAATGAACCGTTTCAGTTCCTCTTTTGCTCCGGGAACTCCATGCAGCAACTGTTCAAAAAGAGTAATAATTCCTGTTGTACCCGTATCCACCCTGGTATTCGTTGTAACAGCCCTTAAATCGAGCAGGAAGCCTGAAAACATATCCGGCATATCTGTAACTATATCTGTATTTAAGTAATGAGTTTCATGATAGAC
>CAIPFN010000104.1 GCA_903864265.1 uncultured Bacteroidales bacterium
GGGAGTGAAGAGTGAATGGCAGGGTATTAAATGGTTCAAGCGACAGATGAGCCGGGTATTAATCAATTAAATATCAGGGAGTTTAATTTCAAGGTAATGGAATTGCCTCCCTTATTTGCTCACCTTGCCGGATTCGCACAGGCATATGGAAAAGCGCTGCGGGAACAGCTTATCCCTGCCCCAGAGCAGCAGGAAAGCGGCATATTTCTCAACCATCAACCGGAGCATTTAAACATGCTTCCGGAACCGGATATACGGCTGCTGGATCCCACATCCGATTCGTGCAGTTACCTGGGCCGAAATCAACTCCAAATTAATTCTTTAGCTCCTAATTTCCTTAGCGCTATCTTTTACATTAAACGTACCTTTGCCGGCTGAAACAGATATATGATATCAGGAAAGAATATTCACAAATCATACGGGTCGCTCGAGGTACTCAAAGGCATTGATCTGGAGATTAACCAGGGTGAAATTGTATCGGTTGTGGGCGCATCGGGTGCTGGCAAGACCACGCTGCTGCAGATTATTGGCACCCTCGATAAACCCAGTTCGGGATCCATACTGT
Source organism: uncultured Bacteroidales bacterium (assembly GCA_903864265.1). Classification (GTDB taxonomy): domain Bacteria; phylum Bacteroidota; class Bacteroidia; order Bacteroidales; family UBA4417; genus UBA4417. The sequence goes on from CAIPFN010000104.1 coordinate 566, forward strand.
TCGACAAACAGGATGTAGCTACCCTGAGCGAGAAAAAAATAGCCTCTTTCCGGAATCTGAATATTGGATTTGTATTCCAGTTTCATCACCTGCTGCCTGAGTTTACGGCACTCGAAAACCTTTGTATTCCTGCTTTTATTGCCGGCATCCCGCAAAAAGAAGCCATTCAAAGGGCCAGGGAACTTCTTGATTTCCTGCATCTCTCCGACCGGGTTGAACATAAGCCCTCGGCACTTTCGGGAGGGGAACAGCAGAGAGTGGCCGTAGCCCGTGCCCTGATGAACCATCCTTCGGTTATCCTGGCCGACGAGCCTTCGGGAAATCTGGACTCGGCCAACGCCAAAGAACTCCATAAACTGTTCTTTACCCTGCGTGAAAAGTTCAACCAAACCTTCGTGATCGTGACTCATAACCAGGAACTGGCCGAGATGAGCGACCGCAAGCTGATGATGGTCGATGGACGCATATTATAACAAAAAAGTGCAAAACCCTGCATAACTTCAACATTCTCACATCCATAAAATTGAATATTGCCCTGGTCCGGAGCCAATAAATCCGACAAACGACCGTTATTATGTCTGAGTTAAAAACATCAAACCTGTTATCCTAATGAAGAACTCCAATCCGGGGAAGGTCCTGAATATATTTATACCGCTTGCTTTTATTGCAATTACCTTATTCACATTCCTTACATCTCCCTGCCGCGCCCAAAACCAGGTTAATGCCGCCGGATATGCTACGCTCATTCAGCAGGCCGATCAGGCGCTCTCAGCCCGGGACTACCCTACTGCTTTGTTGTGGTACGAAAAAGCCACCCATGCCAAACCTGAACTCACCTTCGCTGCTGGCAAAATAGCTGAAATAAACGCGGTGCTCGATGCAGATCCTGACTCAAGAGCCCGGCTTTTCGAAAACCTGATTCTCAGGGCCGAGGATTTGTACAAGCAAAAGAACTATCCCCTGGCGAAAACGGAATACCAGAAATCACTCACCCTCGACCCTGCCGCCCAGTTTCCAAAGGACCGGCTGGCCCAGATCAGCGCTGTTTTTACCGATCCTGCCGACCAGTCCTATTTCAGCGATGCCGTCGAGAATGGGGATAAAGCTCTGGCAGCCTCCGATTTTGATAAAGCCATTCTGTTTTACCAGACTGCTTTGTCGGTGAAACCCGATGCCAAGGCGGTGAAAGATAAGATTACTAATACCCGCAAACAACAGTCGGACTATAAAACCCTAGCAGATCAGGCCCTGAAAATTATAGCTTCCGCCGACAAATTACTGCTGGCCGAAAAGCGCACCGAAGCCAGAGCCGAATACCAGAAAGTGCTCGACATCACCCCTGCCAATGCATATGCCAGGCAAAAAATACAGGAAATAGATCAATTTGCCGCCGACAAAAAAACGCTGCAGGACGGCTACGATAAGACGGTGGAACTGGCTGACCAGTTTTATATAAACCGCGATTTCGCCAATGCCCGTCTCAAATACCAGGAAGCGCTGAAGGCAAAACCCGAAGCCCGCTATCCGAAAGAGATGCTCGAAAAAACCAAATCAGGGGCTTCGCAGTTGCAATCGGACCAGGAAAAATACGATGCAGCCCTGGCCAGCGCCGAAAGTCTCTTAAAAACAGAAGAATACGAGGCAGCCCTGATCAGCTTCCGATCCGCTTCGACGATAAAACCCACCGAAACATATCCCAAAACAAAGATTGCCGATATCGAAAAGCTGATCGGCGACC
>CAIPFN010000105.1 GCA_903864265.1 uncultured Bacteroidales bacterium
TGATACTGACTCATGATTTAACCTTAACTAAAATTCACTTCCGCAATACTAGATGCAGATAGTAAGTTCCTCCAGCACATCAAAATATTATGTAGCCAAATTATTCCTGATTTTTTAGAGGGTCCTGAATCTGCCGCGAAAAGTGTGTGCCTTGCAAGCCCTCCGGGTTCAAAAGGAATGGTTCCTTTTCGTTCCTCTGCGACAGGCTTAAAAAGAATTCACACGCTGAACCGGGCCTGCTTACCTGTAAGGCAATCATGCCTGCCGGGTTTGACTTTGCGATAAAACCGGTACTTTTGCAGGAAGCAAATGAAATCCTTCAACAGCCGGATGATGCGCTGTATTTAGTTAAATTGCCAGATAAAAGAACAGGGTTAGGAAAAATTTAAGTCCATCCTTAGATGAACTCAGCCACTTTCACCTCAACCTTCACCTCAACTTTAGCCAATAGCATGGAATTTACCGTTTTCTCAGATGATTCATTTATGCGGGAAGCTTTAAAAGAAGCCCGAAAAGCGCTCGAAAAGGATGAAGTTCCTATCGGCTGCGTTATTGTTTGCGACAACCGCATTATCGCCAGGGCTCACAATCTGACCGAACAGCTTACTGATGTAACAGCGCATGCCGAGATGCAGGCTTTTACCTCCGCATCCGGGTTTATGGGCGGGAAGTATCTCGAAGGTTGCACCCTGTACGTAACCATTGAACCTTGCGTTATGTGTGCCGGGGCATCTTTCTGGACACAGATCAGCCGGATTGTGTATGGGGCCGATGACATTAAAAGAGGATACTCCCTGCTTACTTCTTCGGTTCTGCATCCCCGCACCAAGGTTACCAAAGGAGTGCTGGCGGAGGAATGCGGCGATCTGATGAAAGATTTCTTTCGCAGGAAACGCTGAAAAAGCAGTGAAGCTTCCACCGCAGTTGAGTGCAGGTACGAATGCCCTTAGCAGCACAGTCCCGGAAACCGCTTCATCCCGGACTGAAAAACAACGCATCTGATTGATATATAGTAAACTTACCCCTGCATTGTATCCGGAATGCCTAAGGGGAATTTACTTTGTTACTATTTTTAAAATGTTTTATTTTTATACACCATACACCTTGCGGAAAGTGTACTTTTGCATCAGTTTAACAAACAGGAATCAAGTGAAGAATATCAGATATTTTACCAATGGGGTTGATGCTATTGAGTGGAATCAGGAAAAATGTATGCACTCCGGCAAATGCCTTAAAAATATACCTTACGTAATTGACAAGCCGGGCATATACAGTATTAATGTTTCGGAACGGCAGTTTGAGACGATATTGAACCAGGCCGAATTCTGTCCCGCCAAAGCCCTGAAGTTAAAAGAATCCGACAAGAAATAATATTTTTCATCCGCCTCCATCAGGTGAGCTGAAGAGCAAGGTCTGGAAATAAAGGCTCACAACAAGCCGACCCACTGATTCCCTTTATGCCATTTGAACACTAAATGAAACTTTGGAGCGTTAATTGAGTAGCGTAAAACTAAAATTTCCTTGATGCCCCGATTTATAACCCTCCTCCTTTTTTCCTTCTGTCTTTCCGGTTTTTCCCAGTCGTACCGTTCTGTTCCCAATACCGCATTTGTGCGAGGCGAGAAACTGACTTTCAGGGTTGCCTTTAATTCGGCGCTTACCGGAAGCATAACGGGAGGAAAAGCTACACTTGAAGTTACCGATGACAATAAAATACTGAATAACAGGAGTACCTATCATGTGGTAGGTGAAGGAAAAACCACCGGCTTTATTGAATTGTTTTATAAGATTCACGACCGCTTCGAAAGCTATTTCGACCAGAACGCTATGATTGCATGGCAATTTACCCGGCGCACCCGTGAAAACAACTATAAGAAAGACGACCTGGTGATATTCAGGCAAAACGACCACCTGGCGGTTAGTTTATCGAAAATCATTAAAATTTCGCCCAATATGCAGGATGTGATTTCAGCCTTCTACTTTGCACGTACTCTGGACATATCGGACCTTCAACCGGGCGGAATCATTCATATTCCTTTCTTCCTTGACGATTCGGTTTACAATTCGAGGGTTATTTTCAAGGGGCGTGAAACAGTGAAGACCAAACTGGGGAAATTCCGCTGCATCGCATTCAGGCCTATGGTTGCCACAGGATATGCCTTCGACGATCCATACCCTATCACCATCTGGATTACCGACGATGCCAACCGTTTGCCGGTGCTTATCGAATCCGAACAGGCCGTAGGCCGCGCCCGCGTTGAACTGGTTTCCTTTTCGGGCCTGGCAAATCCTGTAACGGCAAAATTGACCGATTAACAGGCAGTGCCTTTCATCTCCGTATAGGAGCAAGGGTATCAGGCAATAAAGGATTGAGGATTACCTGCTCCACACCAGGCTCATCATATCGCGTCAGTTCATATCGTTTTATCATTTTATCGACACGGACAACCCATTTGGACGAAGCGGCATAGCCTGAGGCTTTCATGGCCCTCAGCCATTTCATAACATTCATATTGTTTTTCAATCCACTATAATACTTCCTGTGTGAAATCATTTCACCAAAGTTCAGGTAGGCTTCTTCATCTGTTTCGAATTTACGGTAAGCAGTAGCGTATCCCGACCTGGTTTTGGAGGATTTAACCCGGCCTTTCACACCGAAATGATTATGCTTTATCCGGCAAAGTTTACTTGTGCCCATGGCACTTTCCTGCATGGCTATGCCCAACACCAGGCTGGCCGGTATTCCGTATGCTTTCATTACCTCCGTAGCCAGGGTGTCGAATCTGTCAATATATGCTTCGGATGCTCTTTGAGCCCGTAGACCAAGGGAAGCAAAAAAAAGAAACAGTATGATCAGTAGGCGCATACGGTACGTCGGCTAAATGGTATGTAATTGATTATAAGCTTGCTGCTTTCGGATTCCGGAACTTCTGGGCCCTACTCACTAATTCCGGATACTCGCTTGTTCGAATCTAAGTTCCGTGTGTCAGATGCCCCTGCTGACGAATTAAAAAATAAAAGTAATCATTTTATTGAATATAAACGCTCATACACCTGCTTTCGTACTTTTTTACCCATGCCTGAATCATAGCGAAAGCGCAGACATGAATAGTTTTGAACATAGGCAGCTCTAAATTCTGCGATCTTTATGGAAAAGCACCCTGGGGTGCATTCTCTTAACACCAA
>CAIPFN010000106.1 GCA_903864265.1 uncultured Bacteroidales bacterium
CTGAGATCAAACCCATTGAACCTGATACGGGTAATGCCGGCGAAGGGATGGAAAACTTTAAATGAATGGATTTACCCTGTTCGCCGTTTGAAGTTTAACTTTTATTAAGTACTGATTAATGAATAAACTTATTGTACCGGCACTGCTGGTTTTGTTGCCATTCCTGGGAATGGCACAGTTTACGCTTTCGGGCAAGGTGACCGAGCGCACGACTGATGCGGCTTTGGCCGGGGCCAGCATCCGCATACTGAACACCTTTAACGCTTCGGTGAGTAATACCGCTGGGCAGTTCGGATTCAAGAGTCTGAAACCCTCCTCCTACTCCGTTGTAGTGAGCTATGTGGGATTTGTGAATGATACCACCATCGTTGATCTGAAGCAAAACCGTGATCTGAGCATTTCGTTGTTTCCTTCCGCCATTATGGAGGATGAAATTATTGTGCATGCCACACGGGCCGGGAGCCGCACCCCGGTGGCGGTTCAGAATATAGGGAAGAAAGAAATCGCGGTCAGCAATTTCGGGCAGGATTTACCCGTTTTGCTTGGGAACAGCATTTCGGCGGTGGCTACTTCCGATGCCGGTAACGGAATGGGATACACAGCATTGCGCATAAGGGGAACCGATATGACGCGCATCAACGTTACCATCAACGGCATGCCGCTCAACGATCCCGAATCGCATAATGTGTATTGGGTTGATCTGCCCGACTTTGCCACATCAACCGACAATATCCAGATACAGCGCGGGGTAGGTACTTCAACCAACGGGGCTTCGGCCTTCGGGGCCAGCATCAACCTGCAGTCGTCGCATGTGAAAACGGAACCCTATTCCGAAATAAACTCGGCTTATGGTTCGTTCAACACACTGAAAAACAGCATTTCGTTCGGCACCGGACTCTTCAACAAACACTTCAGCGTGGATGCACGTATATCAAAGCTATCGTCAGATGGCTATATCGATCGTGCCACATCGGATCTTTTATCCTATTATTTGTCGGGAGCCTATAGCTCGGGAAAGGCTTTGCTGAGGTTCAACATCTTCTCGGGAAAGGAAAAAACCTACCAGGCCTGGAATGGAATTCCATCCGATGTGCTGGATACCAACCGTACGTATAACATCATGGGCGCCTATACCGACAACAAAGGAAAGCTTCATTACTACAGCAACGAAACGGACAATTATACCCAAACCCATTATCAGGCCATTTATTCCCACGGCTTCAGCAAAAATCTTTTCCTGAATGCCTCACTTCATCATACTGTGGGTGAAGGCTATTACGAAGAATACCAGGAAAGTGATAAACTGGCCGATTATGGGATAGATCCCATACGGATTAATTTGCCTTATTATCTTATTGGCAATGATACGATTCAGACTCCCGACAGCCTGATCAACACCTCCGATCTTATCAGGCAAAAAAGGATGGCCAATACCTTCACCGGTATCACCTGGGCATTGAACTACCACCTCAACCGGCTGCAGTCGTCGCTGGGCGGCTCGTGGAATACTTATACCGGCAACCATTTCGGAACAGTAATATGGTCGCAGTTTGCAGGGAACAGCTATATCAACCACGAATGGTATCGCAGCAAGGCTTTAAAAAGGGATTTCAATCTTTTTGCAAAAACCGAATATGCCTTAAATGACAAACTGAATACATGGGTTGACCTGCAATACAGGAGAATTAACTATTCCATTGATGGTACCGATAACGATATGCGCGATATTACCCAGGAGCATAGGTATAATTTCTTCAATCCAAAGTTAGGGTTATCGTATCAGTTCACCGGCAGGCAGAATGCGTATGCCTCCCTCTCCCTGGCTAACCGCGAGCCTAACCGCGATAATTTTGTGGATGCCGATCCGTCGAAACCGGCTCCAACACCCGAAAGGCTTTATGATGCCGAAGCCGGGTATTCATTCAGTACGAGCCAGGTTACTGTTAATGCCAATGCGTATTACATGTACTATGATCAGCAGCTTGTACTTACGGGGGCCATCAACGATGTAGGTTCAGCCGTCATGGTGAATGTGCCGGTGAGCTATCGTGCCGGACTGGAATTATCGGCGAAGGCCATGCTGAGTACTGATTTGAAATGGGAACCCTCCATCACCCTGAGCAGGAATAAGATTAAATCGTTTACCGAATATATTGACAACTGGGATACCTGGGGACAGATAACGACTGAGCATACCCATACTGACCTGGCCTTTTCGCCTTCGCTTATCGCCAACAGCACCCTGAGCTGGATCGTCTTCAAAGGATTCAATGCCAGCCTGATCAGCAAATTTGTAGGAAAGCAGTATATTGACAATACCCAAAGCAACGATCGCCGGCTCGATCCGTATTTTGTCAACAATCTGCTGATCAGCTATACTTTACATCCTGATTTCCTGAAAGAAATTGGCTTCTCACTGATGATCAACAATATACTGAACGAAAAATACGAATCCAATGCCTGGGTTTACCGCTATTCATCCGGTGATCAACTTCAGAAACTGGATGGCTATTTCCCCCAGGCCGGTATTAATTTTATGGTTGGAGTGAATGTGAGGCTTTAAGAAGAAAGGGGATTTTGGATTTATGAATAACGCGGTTTGTTTATCGGAATAATTGAGTCCGTTTAAAAGACTGAATTATCTGTAGTGATTTTCAACGTTTTTCACCCAACTTACCGATGGATCGGGACAAGCTCTTAAGGGGAAACGTTGAAAATCAAACAAATTAACAATAAGGCTAAAGCTGCCTGAAGGATTGTATAAGCCACCATCCTTTTTAGAACAGCACGCATCTGAAAAAGAAGATACAAACCTAACATAGTGAATCAGTTTCTTTAATAAATTGGAACCAGTAATTGATATCTTTTGCAAGAGGAGAAGTTCGGTATTAGGTAAGAAAACTAAATGTACTTCCCTTTTTGTACTCCGCCAAGATTAATATCATTATCTCTGATATGGTTCCTTATCATTTGATCAGTTCCCTCACAACATGGTTTAAGCTTGAAAGCTATTCGGCCTTCAGTTTCAAGATCGGGAAAGATATCAATTATTATAAAGCAACGACTGATTTGTCCTTTTTCAACTCCTATAACAAAATCATGCTCTTTGCATTTTTCAA
>CAIPFN010000107.1 GCA_903864265.1 uncultured Bacteroidales bacterium
AACATTTCGATTGGTTTTATGAAAATAATTATCCCAACATTTACGCATTGAGATAAAAAGCATGATTTAACTCAGTTGCATTGATATAATTGTTCAGTTTGGATTTCGCCAGTTTGCCGGAATTGAAGGAATGAAAGGCAGAATGCGCTGCCTTGAAATATAACTTCGGGTAAGGCTGAATATTAATTGACAGATAATCAAAGGATTCCGGGAAGTTATTTCCTGAGATTATTTCCCGAATTTGAAACACTCGGCCAAATGGAATCCATATTCCGGGATTGCACTAAGCCGGGTTAAAAAAAATGTTCCGTTGTTTTACAGGTAATTTCTTATACATTGAAGTAGCGAATTTTTAAACTAGTATATTTTTTAGATTTAATGTGTAAATAAGTGATGGATACTGCAGCAAAATAATATATTTGCCTGAAACAGTCGAACTACATACCGTATGATCTGTTGTTAATTAAGAACTTAAATTTTACCATGCAAAACATCGAAACGATCAAACAACCTGCCCTGGATTATCCGGTACAACCGCTAATAGCATCACGCTGGAGCCCCCGGGCCTATGACAGCCGGCTGGTGGAAACCGAAAAACTGCAACGTATATTTGAAGCAGCACGCTGGACAGCCTCTTCCAATAATCTTCAGCCCTGGTATTTTCTTGTAGGGTTTAAGGGGGATGAAGTATATCAAAAAATATTCAATACACTGGTTGAGTTTAACCAGCTTTGGGCTATCAATGCCCCGGTTCTGGTACTGGCAACAGGCAAATTAACCAATGCCAAAGGCGAGACGAATCATGCCCGTGCCTATGACCTGGGACAGGCGGTGGCCACACTAAGTATACAGGCAACGCATGAAGGTCTTTTTATTCATCAGATGGGAGGCTTTGATGCTGTTTTGGCAGCAGAGTCACTGGGAATCCCTACCGACTACCAGGTTCAGGTTGTCTTCACACTGGGATACCGTACTGATGCTGAAATACTGCACCCCAATCTTCAGAAACTCGAATCAAGTCCCCGTGCACGCAGGCCTGCAGCCGAATCCGTCTTTACCGGATCGTTCGGCCACCCGGCTGATTTCCTGTAAGCGGTTTTAAAACCTGATTGTATTACCTTTGCCGTACAAAACAATTTCCTTATGCGTTATATCTCCGGGCTGCTATCAGTTTTAACAATTGTTGCATTGAGTGCCTGTAAACAAAAAACGGCTCGTACTTCTGATGATTCCGATTTGCCGAAAACAGTCCAAAGTATTAAAGCGGCTGATTTCAATGCGGATTCGGCCTACTATTTTGCAGGAGAACAGGTGAAATTCGGTCCCAGGGTACCCAACAGCGCATCGCATGTTAAATGTGCCGCCTGGCTGGAAAAAGCATTTAAAAAGTACTCATCGCAGGTGGTGGTACAACCTTTTATTGCCAAGGCTTATGATGGAACTTCATTGAGTTGTAAAAACATAATTGCTTCCTTCAATCCCAAAAGCGTGAACCGTATTTTGATTTGTACGCATTGGGATTCACGTCCCTATGCCGATAATGATCCTGATACCACCTTGCATCGCACTCCTATCGACGGAGCCAATGACGGGGCCAGCGGGGTAGGGATCTTACTTGAAATGGCCCGGCAACTCAGGATTCAACCTTCATCAGTCGGCGTCGACCTTCTGCTCCTGGATGGAGAAGATTACGGCGCCCCGCAGGATATAGGATATACAGGGACTGACGACTGGGCTCTGGGATCACAATATTGGTCGAGGTATCCGCATATGCCCTCCTATACTGCCCGATATGGCATATTGCTCGATATGGTGGGAGCCGAAAATGCCGTCTTCACCCTGGAAGGAACAAGCATGTATTATGCAGCGGACATTGCTCAGAAAATATGGGCTATTGGTTCTTCGATAGGGTATAGTGATTATTTTTCGACGGAACGTACCAATGCCATCACCGATGATCATGTATATATAAACCAGTTACGTCAGGTTCCAACCATTGATATCATTCAGCACGACCCGGCAACACGCTCAGGATTTTACCAGTATTGGCATACCGTGAATGATAAAATGGCCGGATTAAGCAAGCCGACCCTCATGGCTGTGGGACAAACGGTGCTGACTGCCATCAGAAATGAGAAATAAGTAATCCGCCGTAAAGCACTCCTTATACAAGAGGCATCATCCATTTGGATGATGCCTCTTGTGCTATTGGAATCATTTTCAGTTAAGTTCCCGCGTTATAGCAGGTCATTTGCCAGGTTAGCCAGTTCCGAGCGTTCTCCTTTCTCGAGCCTTACATGGGCATACATGGGATGTGATTTTACTTTATCAATCAGATAAGAGAGCCCGTTACTCTGCGAATCAAGGTATGGAGTGTCG
>CAIPFN010000108.1 GCA_903864265.1 uncultured Bacteroidales bacterium
ATGCAGAATCTTTCAACTCTAAAATAAAAGGCTTCAGGGCTAACCTGAGAGGGGTGACAGATGTCAAATTCTTTCTTTTTAGGCTCTCAAAACTGTTTGCCTAAATCGGCTTACTCCCCAGAAAATTGATCTGATCCATTTTATCTTCCCGTTTATGACTGATAAATGAATCAGGATTCCCGGCCGGGGTTCTTTGCTACCGTGTTTAAATGCATTTTCAACAAATGAAATCAGCAGCATGGGAGCTATATTTCGGCCTGCTATATTCCCGTCAAGTTTTAGCGACACAAAATCAGGCTGTTTAATCCGGAGATTCTGCAACTCTATAAAACTTTTCAGGTACTCAATCTCCTTTTCGAGCGGTACCTTTTGAGAGGCCGAATCATGCAGCATGTATCTCATGATGGAGGAAAGTTTCATGACGGCTTCCGGAGCCTCCTCCGATTTCCTGTATACCAGCGAGTAGATGTTGTTGAGCGTATTGAAAAGAAAATGAGGATTGATCTGCGACCGCATCAGGGCGAGTTCGCTGGCCTGCTGCTGGTTGATGAGCTCGTCCCTGAGTTTCTGCGATTCAAACCAGTTGATCATAAAACGTATCAATATGGCGTAAATCCCGATCACGATTACCATCCGCAGGTTATTCCACATATAAATGGTTTTAAATATCATCTCCTTTCCGGGCTCCGTATCGAAAATTTTCCACATGTAAAATTCCGCAGGTGCCCTGAATGCCGTGTTCAGTACTATCAGCATCAGCCCGGCGAGTATAGCTGAAAGCTTACTTTTGAATTTCAATAAACGCGGTAACAACCAATAAATAGTGTAAAAGGTGATCATATTCAGGACGGCTGAAATGCAAACTTCTTTCAGATAGTTATAGTCAGTCATCAGATTTTCATCCAGTTTCCCTATGTAAAGGGGGAACAGGCCCTGGTTTATGATATAGAACCAAAAGAGGAAATGTATGAGTATGATGTTTTTCCGTTTCATTTCTTTTCGCTTTCCGATAGAGGTTTCTCACTAATCTAAGTTACGCAAAATAATGGAAAACATGCCTGTAAGTCATAGCCAAATCGATGAACTGCACTGTTTCCCCGGCAGGTTGAATTCTTGCATCTGCCAAAAGGAAAAAATACCGGCTGAACCCGAAAGGATGAAACTGTATCGCCGAATATAGGCTCGGGTACCGGGCCAAATGTTAATCTGTATTACTCAGGTTTGTGGAATAATTACCCGGAACTCGCTTCCTTTCCCCACTTCACTTTCAACTTCCAGACGGCCGCCGTGTCTCTCAATAAACTCTTTGCACAGTATTAACCCAAGACCTGTACCCGGTTCCTGGTCGGTTCCTTTGGTTTTGTGTGCCGTGTCAATGCTGAACAGGTTCCTCATTTTATCGGCTGGTATGCCTATGCCGTTATCCTTAATACTTAAAATGCAAAACCCATTATTCTGGAAAATTCCGACACGCACCTCGCCATTCCTGGGGGTAAACTTCAAGGCATTGGTCAGCAGGTTGCGCAGTATGGTATTCATCATATTAATATCCCCTATGATCAGGCCTCCGGGGCTAAAATCCGAAACTATACTTATATTCTTACGGGTAGCCTGTACGGCAACCAGTTCGATGCTTTCCTCAGCCTGTGCCTTCAGGTCAAGCGGCTCAGGCCGGAATGAAATGGTGCCGGTTTGGGAACGGGCCCAAAGAAGTAAATTTTCGAGCAGTTCGTGTGCCTGCTGCGAGGATCCCTTTATGTTTTCCAGGGTTTTTTCCAGCTTTTGAGTATCCAGGTCCCCAAGGTTTATCAGCAGGATGTCGGTGAGCCCTATTATGGCATTGAAGGGATTGCGGAGATCATGGGCAATGATGGAAAAAAATTTGTCCTTGGCTGCATTCAACTCATTCAGCTCCGAATTCTTGTTCAGTATCTCCGATTTCTGTTCCTCTATCAGTTGTGTCCTCACCCTAACTTTTTCCTCCAGTATCCTGCGTTCACGCATGTGGTTCCGCTCCCTCATTTTAATATACGCGAAAACCAGGAAGACAGCCAGCATGAAATAAGCTACATACGCGGCCTTGCTCCTCCACCATGGAGGGCGAATGCTCACTGACAGGCTTACCCCGCTTTCATTCCAGCGTCCGTCGTTATTGCAGCCTTTCACATGCATAACGTATTCTCCCGGCGGCAGGTTGGTGAAGGCCACAAAATTCCGGGTGCCTATATCATTCCAGTCGTCATCCACGCCTTCAAGCCGGTATGCATACCGGTTTTTAGCCGGGTTTGTGAATTCAAGGGCCGCAAATTCGACGGTGAAGGTGTTTTCGTTATATTTCAGAATCACAGTACCCCCTTTTTCCAGGTTCAGGTATTCCCGGGCACCCTTGCTAAGTTTATAGGCTGAGGTTATGGCTATAACCGGTACATGGGGATTGTCGGAGAGCGAATCAGGATAAAACGAATTAAACCCGTTCATCCCTCCAAAAAACAACTCCCCCCCCCTGCTCCTGAAAGAGGCTCCCATGTTGAATTCCGGGCTTTGCAAACCATCCTCCACGGTATACGTACGGAATTTATCAATAGCCGGATCGAAGCGGCATAAACCATTGCCGGTGGCAAACCAAAGGAAGTGATTTCTATCTTCAAGTATACTGTACACCAGGTTGCTGGGGAGACTCTGATCAGCCGAATAATAGCTGAACGATCCATTTTTCTTCGAAAACCTGTTCACATAAGAGTTTGTTCCTATCCAGATATCGCCCTGCCGGTCTTCGTATAAAGCCGTAATAAAGTTGTCGGATAAAGAATTTGCTTTTGTTTCACTTTTCCTGAAATGTGTAATACGCCCCTGATTAGGTTCTATCACATCCAGGCCGTTAATCGTACCCACCCAAATGGATCCGTAATGGTCTTCGAGCACGGCATACACCAGGTTTGAGCTGATCCTGAACGCGGGAATGGCCCCGGCATAAAAATGTTCCGGCGCTAAACCGTTTCTTTGCATTTTATATAATCCGTCATGGGTTGCGACCCAATAGTTCCCCAGATGATCCTGTATCATTCGGTTGATTCTCAGCCCTGGAAAATCGTGAAGACCCTTATCCTTAAAAAGCTCCCCCGGACGGGTAAACCTTCGTTCCCGGCTGTTGTATACCAGCAAGCCGTCGCGTGTGCCTAGCCAGATGGTACGCCTGTTATCTTCAAAAATGCAGTGTATATAGTCGTTGGGGATATGAAATTTGCCGGTCAGTTTCGAAGAATAATGGACTACTTCGCCGGTTTCGCGCTTGTACAGATTCAGTCCCTGGCCCCAGTTCCCGATCCAGACCACCCGGTTCTCATCCTCATAAATGGAAGCAATAACATTTCCGGCCAGATCGACGGAATAAGGAGAATCGCTTTTGCGATACAGCGTGAAATTCCTCTTTTTAAGGTTGGTTTTATTTATCCCCGACAAGGTGCCTACCCATAGGTTGTCGGAATTGTCGATGGCCAACGAAAGGTTAATGTTGTGATTAAGCCCGCTTTTTTCGGCAGTAAACCGCTCGAAAAATACCTGCTTCTCCATACCTTTATGCATCCTGTTAAGACCTCCACCTTCCGTTGCAATCCAAAGATTACCTGCCTTATCCGCCACAATACCCCTGATGAAGTTATGGCTGAGCGAGAATTCGCTGTTCGGATCGTGAAAGTAACGTTCAAATTCCTTGCCTCCGGCTTGCAGGTAATTTAGCCCTGAGGCTGTTCCTATCCATAGCCCGCCCTTCTGATCCTGGTATAAAGCTGTAATATTATCGTCCGATATGCTGCCGGGATAGTCGGAGTTGTGCTTGAATACCCTGAACGAAGCGCTTACCGGATCAAAAGCAGCCAGGCCTTTGGTGGATGCTACCCAAATTATACCGTTCCTGTCTTCAAGCAAAGGGATATTGTTGTCCTTAGCGCTTCCGTCAAATGCGAAAGGACTGATAAAGTGACTGAATTTCAGCGTGTTCGGATCGCATATCGTAAGAACCGGGGGCATGTTAATGAGTATGTTGCCGTTTTGTGCACATTTAACATCATAAATACAATCGGTAACCAGTACCTCAAAAGGAGAAGTATACCTGATCCGGCTGAACCGCTTTTCTTTCCGGATATATTTAACCAGCCCTCCTTTTGTCGCTATCCACAGGTTAGCTTCCCTGTCTTCTGCTATGCCGTTAATCCAGTTATTGGATATGGAACAGGTATCATTGGGATTATAGGTAAAAGCTTCGAAAGTATATCCGTTATATTTATCAAGCCCGTTTTGTGTTCCAAACCATATATATCCCTTCGAATCCTGGAAAATACAGTTGACTACACTCTGTGAAAGTCCGTCGCCTATGGAATAGCCCGAAAAAAAATATTGCTGCGCGCTGCCGTGAAAACAACGCAGGATAAGAAATATCATCAAAACAGCCTTTTTCTTCATCCCGGGTACAAGATTACTGAACTGTATTCCTTTTGAAATGTATTTCTCACATAGGACTATGGCAATCCTGGCAGTCTGAGATTTTAATTGTGCTTTTCTTAAGTTTTACACAGCGCAACAGCTATCCCTTACTGCGGAATAACGGCCTGAAGTGAAAAAATATCAGTTATACAACCCCTGTGAAAAAGTGGTATTATCAGGAAAATATGCATTCTTACAATCTTCATCCATACTATTCCTTCTGACTCTTCTTTTTTCAACGGCTGTTTTGATCAGGCGCTTCAGGAAACTGATAAAATATCCTGTTCCAAGGATAAGCGATATCATTACCAGGACAGAAAGTGCGAGTAATTCGCCATCGCTTGCATTGCCTGTGGCTGAATAGCAATTGTTTATACACAAAATGAACAGAAATGGAAGTATCTTCTTCATGGCTTGTGAGATGAATGTTTATACAATGTCCTATTCCTAAAAGTTAGTATCACAAATATAGTTGATTTTAGTCAATTTTCACGGGTTAAACCCTAAAAAACCGAAGATGAATATTTGAACAGGCTCAGCATCTGCTGTTTGCAAAACGGTTTAAAACAAATACCTATCCCGGACTTCGGGTATTTCACGGCATAGTATAATTTAATGGCGTTTTGTTTTCGCTGCAGCAAAACCGGGAAAAGCTTCAGTTCTGCTTTAATTTGTGGGTTGGGCGTCCCCAAAAAGCCCTTTTACGGGACTAATGTTTACAAAACCAGACTCTTCCTTTCCTAATATGTGCAGTCGCATTCAATCGACGAAAGCCTGTTACTTTTCGCTCAACCGGCTTTATTGAACTGTTACCGGAAAATCGTTTTTTATGGGCTGCTCGCCGATTTCATTTGTATGTATGTCAATGCCTTATGTAATTTTACATCGAAATTAAAGACCAGATTTAATCATTACAAAACCCTTTAAAACCTGAAAGCCATGAAAACATCCATATTAATTTCCGCTATTTCTGCACTCTACCTGCTGGTAACCTTTGCAGAAGCACCTCGTCGCCATGGTGAAGAAAAAATAAACTTTTCTGCTGCCGATCCTACTTCGATCGCTACGGTAAAAATGGCGACCCTCTTGCCCGGAGTTGTAATTACGGCTGACCGAAAAAAAGGAACCGGCATCAGCGTTCCCTCTCTTGCAGACGAAGATCTCAGCTACCTGAAATTCGATGCGTCCATGTTTGCAGATGCTGGGCCAGTAAACCCTGACGAAACCGGAATTTTGCCTGAAGCAGCTGAAAATGAATACAGCTATCTTAAATTCAACGTTAACGACTATACCGATAAGCCGGGATGGAGCAGTGACTATAGATCGGATTTACCTTTAATTGAAACCCCTGCTGCCGGTATTTCTGCCTCCGGGAACTTTGTCAATGAATTTGAGTATCTCAGGTTTAATGTTGGTTATTACATCAACCTTAGCATGCCGGAACCTGAGTGCATAATTGAACTGCCGTTGAAAGAAGCCCAAACCGGCTTGCCGGCTGAAATATCAGTGCCGGCTGAACCCTCAAATGAATTCATTAACCTTAAGTTTGATGTGAGCAAATACTACCTCCCTGATCCGTCCGAACCCTTCGAATTACCCGTAGAATAAACCCGGGTCAAAATACCGGAAAGTACTCTTCCCTGGATTTCGTATCCTTTAAAACTTATAATCAGCTCTCCCTGCGCACGGTTTTAATCCGTGCGCTTTTTATCATAAAACCAGAACTCCTGACCCCGCCGACTAAAAATAAAGACGAACAGACTGGATTTTGTGTTCGGCTTAGCCTTCTAAATAAGGCTTTCATCAAAACTGCCCTTGCAATTGAAGGGGCTCTAAATAGCTCTTTAAAGGCTGTTTCCTGATCGGGTCAGCCTTTTTGCTTTATGGATGGCTGATCGCTGATACCATTCTGATATCCGTATTTTTCGGTGAAACCCTAAAAATATCCGCCAAACCATCCGTATTGAAATTTAAGCGTTATATCGTTTTACATGCTGCATTCATCGATTGCATTTGTTTATTGCTCAGCATGATACGTAAATTTATGGTGTCGTTAGCGTTTTTAACCTGAAATAAACCCTGAAATCATGAAAAGCTCAGTACTTCTTTTCCTGTTGGTTTTATTAACATCCGTCGTAATAGCCGCCGGTAAACCAACCGATACTTATGTAATTATAGGGGATAAAACCTATTATTGCGATGATGTTCATGTCGGGAAAGCATCAACAAGTATGTATATCCATGGCAGGCGATTATTAAAAGTGGCGACTTACGTTGTTGATGCCTATGCCGAAAGTGGCAGGTTTTATGAGTACTTACCTGTAATGCGGCAAAACCAGGATACCGCAGGCTGGGCATTTATGCAGTTAATTGCCTCCAACAACGGATTTCGCGTGTATCGCTATTGCAGCAGCTTCCTGAAATATGATCCGGTAAGCGGAATTATTGCCCCAACCCTACCAGTATACAGGTATTATATTTTCAAACGGGGCAAATTTGTTTCTGTTACTGACGATCAAAATGTAAAGGCACAATTGGCTCCCTATGGCGTAAAATAGACAGGCCCCTGCAACAAACTTAAATTTTGTTGTGATATAGACTCCACTTACTGCCTCATTTGCAAGCAGATGCAATCGTGGTTTAATTATAAAGCCTCCATTATCCGAATATTTCGTTTAACATGTACCGGGCTATTCCCCTGACTACAGCGCGCCCCCCGTTTTGCCATGCCCGTTCAAAAATTCATGAAAACCAGTACACATAACAGGGGCCCCTGGAAAACCCTGTTATAAAACAGAATCAAACCCGGGGCACAAGGTGCTTCCTCCTGCCGGAAAGCCATCAGCCACGGTATGCCTGAACCTGAAATCCCCTTGTGTTGGATAGCGCCATGCCGGTAAAGTTCAGCACAATCATCTATCGCACTCGTGAAGAAGTCATTATTTGCGATTTGGTTTTTATGAACGGCTGCGTTTATGTAAAATCAGCGACTGCCTGGCTTTTGGCCGGCATCAGTTTTTAGTTCGTGTTTCATCATTATGTCGGTCTGCTCGTCATTTCCTAATTTGAAAATGTGTTTGTCAAATTCTACGAAACCATTTTTCTTGTAAAAGTTTATCGCTCTCGGATTTTTTTCCCACACACCTAACCATATATAATCGGCCCTTTTCTGCTTTGCTATTTGGATTGCTTTGTCGTAAAGTAGTTGCCCTATGTTTTTCCCGTGAAATTCGTTTAACACGTAAATGCGTTCAATTTCAAGTGCGTTTTCTTCTTGTAATTCGGTTTGTGATTGTCCAAAGTTTAATTTCAGGTAACCAATTACGTTGTTATCGAGTATCGCAAAGTAAAATTCAGAATTGCTGTCGCTAAGTTCAGACGTCAGTTTTCCGACAGAGAACTCTTCTTCCAAATATATTGTCATATCCTCCCCGGTGTTTCCCGCCGAAAATGTTTCATAAAAAGTTTGTCTGCCAATTTTTTGCAATTGTGCAAGGTTATTTAGCGTTACTTTTTCAATATACATGTTTGTCATTTTCAATTTACAATTTTGCTCATTACGTTTGCTGTTAACATCCGGAGCCTGCTGAAAACCGCAACAGCTGATGAAAAGTGGCAGTCGCGGACTGCTTAATTAAACCCAAACAATCCTGTAAAATGGGCTCAACTGAATACCAGGCAAATACGGCATCAAACCCCGCCAGCACAAGGCAGGTTCCTCTTCCGAAAAGCCATCAGCCAGCGCATGCCTCACCATGGAATCCCCATTTTATGAAGGGTCGGTATAAGTTCAATACAAACCGTAACCGCGGTAGTGCAGAAGTTCAAGTCTGCAATTCGGCTTTCGTATACACGTTTAAGTCCCGTTTATAATGGGTGGCGGGGTATTTATATCCGGTATACTATTGTCATTTCACTTTCAGTACCCGGGCATCATACACAATCTTACCATTCACCACTGTCAATACACTGGTTGTGAGCGGCAATGATGAAACAGGAATCACAAAAATATCCTGCGATAAAACTGCCAGGTCGGCTACCTTCCCGGCAGTCAGAGTTCCTTTGTTCTGTTCCTCAAATTCTGCATATGCATTTGTAGCAGTATACGCAATCACGGTTTCTTCCCTTGTTATGGCTTCGGACGGACGGCGCGGTTGTGTAACCGCAAACATAATATTCAGAAAAAGAATACTAAGATAAATATTTTTTTCATCATCGGTTTGCCGGTTTAGCCTTTAATCAAACACGCAATTTACTTAACTGTTTAATTTAGCTCGTAAAATATCGAAAAAGCCGAACCATACCCCTAATAGCAGTCCGTTTGATTATCCACCCAAAGGAAGGTTTTTGGGTAGGGGTCGGGACTATAGCTATGAATATGCTGTGATATACGGGTGGGGATTCCGGAAAGTAAAAAAGGATTAGGTGCAGGTTAACAGCAATAAATTTATCTATTTAAATTTGCAGTTTTTACTAATTCCTTTGCTGATTATACTGAATGTCAGAGGTAACCAGGTTTATTCTGTATATAATTTTGCTTGCAGTATAAATGAATAAGCCGTTAATTCGTTGTATTACAGTCCTTTGTCTTGTTGGTAAAGTTCCCCCTTACAACCAAAAGCTTCAGGCAGATGATTTCTGTTCTGACAAAAAAGTCACGGACGCTTTATTCATAATGAAGTGCATCGATTGGATTTAAGCCTGCTGCCTTGCGTGCAGGGTACCAGCCAAAAAACACGCCAATTACAGTACATACCAGGAAGGAAAGAATTACCGATGCCGGCAATACTACAACCGGCCATTTCATGAGTAATCCGATAAGCTGGGAAGCTCCGATTCCGACAAAAATTCCAATTACGCCACCAATTATACTCAACAAAATGGATTCGATAAGGAATTGCATCAGTATGTCCTTTCCCCGGCCGCCAACGGCCATACGCAATCCGATTTCCCTGGTTCTTTCGGTAACTGATACATACATGATGTTCATAATGCCTATTCCACCTACAAGCAGCGAGATACCGGCAATAGCTCCCAGTAATATAGTCAAAACATTACTGACCGAACTTGAAGTGGTAACCAGGTCTTCCTGTGTTCGTATACGAAAATCGTTTTCACTGCCCTCTTTCAGCTTATGCGATTTTCTCAATGCCTGTTCCATCTCGGCGGCAGCCTTTTTTGTTGAAAATTCATCAATAGCTGACGATTGAATACTGTTGAAAAAGGTGCTTGCAAGTACTCTTTTTTGAACAGTCGTGTAGGGTGCAAGTAAAAGGTCATCCTGGTCCTGTCCATAGGTATTTGTACCTTTCGATTTTAATAATCCAATGATGGTAAAAGGAACTTTTTTATATCGTATGGAAAGTCCGATAGGATTAGTTCCTTTTCCAAAAAGATTCTCCAGTACAGTTTCTCCGATTAAACAGACTTTGGCCGCCCCTTTCACCTCCTGCTCCGTAAAACTTCGTCCTTCGGATACTTCAATTAATTTAATTCTCAGGTAATCCGTATTACTGCCGAACAGGCTCGTTGGCCAGTTTTTATTGCTAAATACCGCCTGGCCGTTAGCTCTGACCTCCGGAGATAAATCACTGACTGAAGGACATTCGGCCCTGATTGCATCCATATCTTTAATGGTCAGGCTAACCGCAGCTGCATTCCCCAACTCTACACCACCGCGGTGTTGTGAAGTAGGCGATACGGAAACCAGATTTGTTCCCATGCTGGAAATCTGGTCCTTAATGCTTTTTTTTGATCCTTCACCAATGGCCAACATTGCAATAACCGAAGCTACACCAATAATGATCCCCAGCATAGTCAGCAATGCCCTCATTCTGTTTCGCTTCAGTGCATAAATAGCCAATTTCAGGAGATTTGAGATATTCATTTCTTTAACTTTTAGAAGTTTCAACAGCATCCGCCACAGGCAGATTTTTAAGCATTTCAACGGCATTAAACCGCTCCTTTACATCTTCAGTCCGGAGGATCTGGCCATCACGGAAAACGATATTGCGCGATGTAAAACGGGCTATATCCATTTCGTGCGTAACAAAAACAATGGTCTTTCCATTCGAATTCAGCTCCTGGAACAAAGCCATGATCTCATAGGATGTTCTGGTATCCAGGTTTCCGGTGGCTTCATCGGCCAGTATAACCACAGGATCGTTAACCAATGATCTTGCTATTGCAACCCTCTGCTGCTGCCCACCCGATAACTGGTTCGGCATATGGCCCATCCGGTCTTTCAGCCCAACACGAACAAGCGCTTTTTCAGCCCTTTCCCGTCTCTCTTTTGCATCGACTTTATTGTTGTAGAAAAGAGGTAGCTCAACATTTTCAATAGCAGAAGTCCGGGGTAACAAATTGTACGATTGGAATACAAAACCCAGTTTCTGGTTGCGTAAAGCTGCCAGTGCATCTTTATTGAGCTCCGACATATCGACGCCATCCAGAATATAACTTCCTGAATTGGGTGTTTCTAAACATCCCAAGATATTGAGCATGGTCGACTTTCCCGAACCGCTTGCTCCCATTATCGCAATAAATTCCCCTTCAGTAATCGACAGGTTAACGCCTTTCAAAGCACGGACAGTTACATCGCCTACATGAAATTCTTTAGTAAGGTCTTTTACCTCTATAATTATTTTACTCATGGCTTTTTATCTTCCTCCCCTTGCCGGACGTGATGGTGTAAACGGACTTTTTACGGCTGCATTTACTATGGTATCAGATTTCGATGTCAGTTTCATTGCAAATATCACTTCTTCCCCATCCGAAACTCCGGATTTGATTTCTGTATTGGTTGCATCGCTGAGTCCTGTAACAACTTTTACAGGAATAATCTCATTTCCTTTTTTTACCCAAAGCGTAGCCTCTTCATGGTTATCCCTTGCACCTCTTTTGGCTGGCTTAGCCAATTCTTTTTCAATTGCAGCCCATTCAGCTTGTGGGAACTTCTTTTGGTAATCATTCATCAGCTTACTGTCGGGTGTAAAACGCAGTGCTTTACTCTCAACAATAATCAGGTCCATAGCTTCGGTTACAAATATGCTTGCATTGGCGGTCATACCAGGCATCAGTTTCTTATCAGGATTTGGAGCTTCAATAATTACGGTATAGGTCACAACATTCGAGGTTACCACCGGTTGCAATCGGACCTGGGTCACAATTCCACCAAATTTTAAATCCGGGAAAGCATCCACATTAAATTCTACTCTTTGCCCTAATTTAACCTGTCCGATATCGGCTTCATCCACATTGGCTTCTACCCTCATTTGAGTCAGGTCATTGGCAATCGAAAACAGGGTTGGCGTGTTAAAACTTGCTGCAACCGTCTGCCCTTCATCAACCGCCCTGTTTAAAACCACCCCGTCGATGGGCGAAAAAATAGAGGCATAAGCCAGGTTAATCTTGTTTTTAGTGTAATTGGAATTTGCGCCCGAGAGACTTGCTTTCGACTGATCATAATTCACCACTGCCTGGTCATATTCGGCTTTTGCAATCAGCTGTTTTTCGAATAGCGCTTTATAGCGGTCATAAGTAATTTTTTTGAAATCACGATCTGCAGTAGCCGAAACCACCGTTGAACGGCTCTGATCAAGAAGTACCCTGAGAGGTGTTTCGTCGAGAGTGGCTAATAATTGTCCCTTCTTGACTATTGAGTTAAAATCGACGTAGATCTTTTGAATTACGCCCGAAACCTGGGTGCCTACAGCTACCATCTTTACTGCCTGAATGGTTCCCGAGGCAGTAATGCTATTACTAATGCTTCCGGCTGAAACTGCTGTTGTGTCAAAAACAATTACCTCTTTTTTGTTTTGCCATGACCTGAAAGCAAAAAATGCAGCCACTAATATTACAGCGGCTGACACAATCTGAATAATTCTTTTTCTCTTCATTGTTTATTCGTGTTATCTGTACTTTAAAAATTTAAGGGGACACCTGAATAGAAATCAAGTGTTTTATAGCTGAATATCAGGTTGTATTTAGTTTGCAGGTAATTGCTTTCAGCTGTAATCGTATTTGTCTTTTGAATCAGCAAGTCAACAGCATTCATTAATCCCTGCGTATATTTTTCCGCTGCAACATCATAGGATTCCTGCGCTGCCACCAGTTGTTCCCTGCTTGCTTCAAATTCATTCTGGGCTGTGATTACATTTGTACAGGCCGTTTCAACACCTTTTCGCAACAGGTTTTTAGTGTTCTGTTCATCTAATATCGCGTTTTGGGTGCTGATTTTTGCCAGTTCGACCGTTGAACTGATTTGCTGGTTATGAAAAATCGGAACCGATAGGCTTAAACCTAAAGCCGGAGTAAACCCATGAGTAAACTGCGATGGATAGGCCGGACTATTCGTAGAATTAAAACCTGTACCAACCCCTGCATCTAAGGATACCCTGGGCATATAATCGGACCTGGCAATATCAACTTCCATTGAAACACTTTCAGTATGCAACGCGGCACCCTTGATCTGGGGTTTAAGGTTAAGTGCAATCTGGTATATGCTGTCTGGCTTTGAATTTCTTGTTTTAGCTACCAGGTAGGTCAGATCGGGTTGCTCAATTTCAAATTCAGCTGTGACAGGTAGCTCCATTAATTGCATCAGCGTTACCCGGTAAGTTGTAACAAGCCCCTGGGCGCTGGCAATATTCTGTTTTTCAGTGGCAAGTTGCGATTTTACCTGCAGTAAATCAGCTTTTGAAATAACCCCTAATGTTAAGCGCTCATTGGCGAGATCTAATTCTTTATTTGTTAGTTCAACCTGGTTCCGGCTGTTTTTCAATAATTCTTCGGCATATAATATCTGAAGAAAAACATCCATAATTGATAAGCTAACAGACTCCTTCATGGTTTCAGAGTCAAATAATCCGGCTTTATAGTTGATTTCGGATTGGGTTATACTTCGGCGTAATTTTAAGCCTGCATAAAGGGTTACACTTGCATTTACTGAGAAAGATGTGCTATTGGATCCGTTAAAATTATAATTGTCCGAACTTGTTGAATATTGATCAGCCCATCCGAAATTTTGCTTTGTCGAACCATCTACAACCGGAAACCGGCTGGCTTTTACGGCTTCGAAAGTAATTTTGTCCGATTCGCTTGAAAGAAAGGTTTTCCCTATTTGAATATTCTTTTGCCATGCATAATCAATGCACATTTGTACTGTCCATTTCTTGCCCTGACCAAAAGTGGGTGTATTGAATACCCCCTGCAAAACGAAAAATATTGCGACTGCTGAATTTCTGATAATCCTGTTCTTTAACATGTTATACTGTTATTTAATAGGGTGCTATGATTCTCCTTTTTTCAGAATATTCATTTCCCTTTTTTAAATGAAACCATCCTGGAAGCAGCATTTAAATGGATCACATCAATAAGTTGGGGAGTAGCGACAAAATCTATTACTTTGCATAAAAGGAAAAGCCATCGAAG
>CAIPFN010000109.1 GCA_903864265.1 uncultured Bacteroidales bacterium
AAAGGTGAAAGGTTAAAGGTTAAAGGTTAAAGTGGAGTTGTGAGTTGTGATTAATAATTTCAAAACAGAGGATTGAGAATTTCATTTTTCACTTTTCATTTTTCACTTTTCATTTTTCACTATTCATTTTTCACTTTTCATTTTTCACTATTCATTTTTCACTATTCATTTTTCACTTTTCATTTTTCACTATTCATTTTTCACTATTCATTTTTCACTATTCGTTATTCACTTTTCACTTAAAAAATCCCTTTCGCAACCCACACGTTCATCCCTGTGCTGACCCTTACCACGGCAAAGCCGCTCAGACTAACCGGCACCCTGGTGAGTTCCGAAAGCGTGATCTGCTTGCTGAAAACGCGTTGTCCGGCAGCATTGAATATTTCAACCAGGGCTTTCTCGCCTGCTGAGGCGTGACTGCGGATGTTTACTGTCTTTACGCTGATCCAGATGTTGCCGTTGCTTACTAAATTGTCGTCTATTCCGGTGGCGCTACCGAAGTGCAATACAAAGCGGTCGCTGGCATTATCCGGTTGATGTGCAAAGGTATAGGTGGATTGAGTGCGAAGGTTGGTAAACTGATGGGTATGATTGTCTTCGAGACGGATGGCCAGGTTAGCAGGGAAACTTTCCAACTGGCTAAAACTCAGCGTAACATCGCCTTGAAACCCGGTTTCAAAGTTCATGGGAACAGAAGCATTGCTGGTTAATGCCGTCAGGTTGTTGATGCTGAGGCGGATATTATCGGCTATGGTGTAAAGTTGAGGGGCAGTGGCTGCACCTTGTAGTTTTAAGGCATCCTCGCTGGCTTTGTAAGTGTTGGCTGTAGTTTCGGCAAAGCCTACCAGCAGTTCGTCGGCCATGGTATTGGCATCGGCCCGCACACGCAGCTGGTTGGCAATCGGGTTGCCGCTTTTCAGGAAAGTGGCAGCGCTATGGGTACGAACATCGTTGTCCATTGCCAAAGCCGCTCCGGCAGCCGTTGTTTGCACAAAGAAAGCCTGTCCAACACCTATGTAACGCGATGCCCCGTTGGTCCCTGATGTCCCGTTCCAGACGTCATAGTTGCCATTATTGTAAAACCAGATGGAGGTACCTATATTGGTTTTCGTCCAGCCTGTTGTCGCATTCCAGTCGATATTAGAAGGATACGGGTTGGGTACCAGGGCAAAGTTAAGGCCATCTTCGTGTCCGGGATAGGTAACCGAAGGTGTAAACGCACCGGTATTCGGAACTCCTGTAAAAGTATAGGTCGTGCTGGCATTAGGATAATAAATCATATAACCCACGGTTTCATCGAGTGCAGTAGTTAAAGTGCTGCCCATTCCATTCCATACATTGGTAGCCGGCAGGTATTGGTACAGGTACGATCCGGTGAAAAGTGCAGCCGTGGAACTATTGGAGGGGGCTAAAGGCACCGAAACCAGGTGGTACTTGTTCAGGCTGAGGTCGGTATTTCCTTCAACATCGCGCTGAATATTTATATTTCCGCTAACTGAACCCGTAGTAATCAGCGAACCGCCCGATTCAATAAGCAAAGCTGCTGCCGTTCCGCTGTTGGTAAAAGTACCGCTTACAGTAAGAGCCTTACCTGCATCAATGGTAAGTAAACTTCCCGAAGCAAGCGTTAAGCTATTACAGCTTGCCGGGGAGGATACATTGGAAGTAACATGAGGTTTATTGGTTGTGCCAGTCGAAATACTTACATCATAACCGGCTGTCGGAACAGTAGCGGGGCTCCAGTTGCCGGCAGTGTTCCAGTCGGTGGTATTGGCATTGCCTGTCCAGGTAAGTCCCACAGCATTAACCGTTAGTCCCTCTGTAACTACAGGAGCCGCATTGTAGTTCACATTGCCTGCCTGTGAGGCAGTAATAGTTGCACTTCCTATACCCACAATGCTCAATGTATTACCCGAAATGCTGGCTACATTCGTATTACTGCTGGTATAACTTACGGTTAATCCTGAAGTGGCAGTTCCGTTTAACGTAATTGGTGATGCTCCATAATTTTGAGTTGAAGCCAGGGTAAAGCTAATGGATTGATTTCCTTTACCAACAGTAACATCTAAAGTTGAAGATTTGCTGCAGCCATTTCCATCCGTTACCGTGTACGAAATGGTTGCTGTTCCGGCTGTTACACCGGTAACTACACCTGCATTTACAGTAGCCACAGCTGTGGCACTGCTGCTCCAACTGCCACCGGCAGTTGTGCAGTTTAAAGTGGTGGTTGTACCCACGGTCAGGTCGCTTGTTCCTGTGATGGAAGCCACAACAGGCAGTTCATTATTTGTTAAAACAATATCATCTGTCGATGGCGTGCAGGGACTGTTCGATATGGTCCACCTCAGGGTTGCACTGCTTCCGGCTGGCACAGCGGTTACACCGGAATTATTAGCTGATAGTGTAGTTATGGTTGCTGTTCCGCTTACCACACTCCAGGCTCCTGTGCCAACTGAAGGATTATTGCCGGCAAGGGTAAAAGTGCCGCTGTTGCAATTGCTTTGATCATCGCCGGCAGCGGCGGTGGCAGGAGCAGCTTTGTTTGTAAGAATAACATCATCGGTTGATGCAGTGCATGGGCTGTTAGATATAATCCACCTCAAAGTGGCACTGGTACCTGCCGGTATTCCGGTTACACCGGAATTATAAGCCGATAAAGTGGTTATGGTTGCTGTTCCGGTTACCACACTCCAGGCTCCTGTTCCGACCGAAGGATTATTGCCGGCAAGGGTAAAAGTGCCGCTATTGCAATTGATTTGATCATTGCCGGCAGCGGCTGTGGCAGGGCTTTGGCTCATTGTACCGCTTGCACTTACATTTACTGTTGTAGCCCCGCTTGAAGACAATGCTACATTACCTGAGGGTGATCCTGTGGCTGCAGCTGTCATTCGCACATATACAGGAGTACTTGTAACACTACCACTGCTTTGTGTTAAAGTTACAGTGCTGGTATATGTACCGCCTGATGTGAGGCAAACTTCAAATCCGGTTGGTGCTGTTACTGTAATATTTGCTGTTAAGTTTGATCCTGAAGCCGAAAAATTCTGATATGCCGAGGCAGTGCCTGCACAGCTGCTAAAAGCTGTGAGAGTTCCGCTGGTTGAAATTGTAGGTGTAGCGGTAGCCTGCGATTTAGGGTTGTTGGTTGAGGAAGTGGTATTATACATTTGACCACCGGTATTTCCGTTGTATTCACAAACATGAACCTGATAGGCAGTGGAAGCACTTAATCCGGTTACAGTAACACTGTTGCCTGTATTGTTGTAAATACAGTACCAACCGCTGCCAGCCTGATTTCCGCTTCCATATACTGTGCTGGCTGTATAGGCAGTTCCGTTTACAGGCAAAGCAGAGCCTGATGAAGCTACTTTCATAAATACAGCCTTATTTGTTCCGTTTCCGTTGGTCCATCCAATAGTCATTTGCGTTAACTGAACGGATGAGAATACTATATTGGTAGCCTGAGTAGAAGGTGTGGCAACATAGGTGAATTCTGATGAGGTTGCAATACCCAATGGTGTTGTAACACTAACACTGCCAGTACTGCCGGCAGCTACAACAGCTGTAATTTGTGTAGCAGAGTTCACTGTGAATGAGCTGGCTGCTGTGCCGCCAAAGCTTACTGCTGTTGCCCCGGTCAAGTAAGTGCCTGTTATCACAACCGACATTCCTGTGCCACCTGATGTTGGTGTAAAGCTGCTTATGGTGGGCGCCCCTGGAGTTGTTACGTTATTCGGGTTAAGGGTTGCGGTGGATGTGTTATACATCTCCCCTCCCGCACTTCCGTTGTATTCCGTTACCATGACCCGGTAGGTTGTGGCCGGACTCAGATTATTTACTGTAACACTGGTGCCGGTGCCGTTATAAATGCAATACCAGCCCGATGACCCGATCGGGTAACCGAATGTGTAGCTGGGGGATGCGACATAGGTGGTTCCATTGACAGGTAAAGCGCTACCGGTGCTCCCGGCAAGAATAAATACAGCCCGGCTGCTTCCGGTACCGTTTGTCCAGGTTACGTTGGTAATAGAAGTACCGGTGGATGCAAAAGCCACATTGCTTGTCTGTGTGGCAGGCGTTGTAACATAGTTGAAGCCTGCCAATGTTGCTGTTCCCCCTGGCGTGGTTACACTCACACTGCCGGTGCTTCCTGCGGCCACTGCAGCCGTAACCTGTGTAGCCGTGTTTACTGCAAAAGAACTTGCGGCTGTGCCGCCAAAACTGACTGCCGTTGCCCCGGCAAGGTAAGTACCTGTAATCACAACCGATACTCCCGTACCGGTGGAGGTTGGCGTAAAGCCGCCGATAGTAGGCACTCCAACAGTAGTTACATTATTTGGATTACTGGTTGCAGTGGATGTTTTATACATCTGCCCTCCTGCACTTCCGTTGTATTCTGTGACCATTACCCTGTATGAGGAGTTTGCACTAAGCCCGGTTACCGTAACACTTGTTCCGGTTCCGCTATAAATGCAATACCATCCGGTGCCGGCCTGGGTTCCCGAACCAAAGGTGGTACTCGCAGTGTAGGTTGTACCGTTTACAGGTGCCGCGTTGCCGGTGGTTCCGGCAAGAATAAATACGGCCCTGCTGCTACCGTTACCGTTAGTCCAGTTTACGGCTGTCTGTGAATTGGTAGTGGATGCAAAAGCCACATTGCTTGCCTGTGTGCCAGGTGTTGTAACATAGGTGAAGCCTGCCAATGTTACAGTTCCCCCAGGGGTGGTTACACTTACGCTGCCGGTGGTTCCCGCCGCCACAACAGCTGTTATTGAATTGAGATTGTTCATTGTGAAGGAGCTGGCCGCAGTTCCACCAAAACTCACTGCCGTAGCTAAGCCAATATAGCCGCCTTGAATTAAAACCGATACTCCCGTGCCGGTTGAGGTTGGCGAAAAGCTGCTGATGGCGGAAATTGGAGTGGTCTGCGATTTCGGGTTGTTGGTTGCCGATGTGGTATTATAAGCTTCATTGCCTGTGGTGCCGTTGTATTCGCACACATGCACCTGGTAGGCAGTGTTTTCCAAAAGCCCGGTTACTGTAACCGAAGTGCCGGTGCCATTGTAAACGCAGTACCAGCCTGATGACCCGAGTTGTGTACCAGAGCCAAACGTAGTATTTGCAGTATAGGCAGTGCCATTCACCGGGGCTGCTGTTCCGCTGGATGCAGCTTTTATAAATACAGCCCGTTTTGAACCATTACCGATGGCCCATGACACACCCATTTGGTAGGGGTAAACAGTAGAAAAAGTAACACCGCTGGCCTGGGTTGCAGGAGCCTGGGTAACGGTTACCCCAACAGAAGTACGGCTTGCGCTTGCCGGGCCCTGGTCACCGTAAAGAACATAGCCACACAGTGTCTTATCATAACTTGTATTGCCGAACAAACTATTGGTACTATAGCCGCTGTTGACTGAAAGCCTTGCACTACTGTTACCTTGTGCTGAATTCATCATGTATAAATTGCCTGATGTGTTGTACAAATAAAACGCGTATGTTAAACCGGATGGAATAGTTATATCAGGAATATCAATTGTGTTCCAGGGAGTAAGGCCATCTGAAGTAAAATCACCCAGGTCGATCCAGGCTGATGGTGTGGTTTGATAGCCTGAGTATGAGCCGATTTTGTAATAGACGCTAATTATGCCCGCTGAATTAGCATACTTAAATCCGGTTACAGCCCTGTCCGCT
Organism: uncultured Bacteroidales bacterium; assembly: GCA_903864265.1. GTDB lineage: Bacteria > Bacteroidota > Bacteroidia > Bacteroidales > UBA4417 > UBA4417. The sequence continues at coordinate 5,692 of CAIPFN010000109.1, forward strand.
GAAACTGCCGTAACATCAAACATCGCCCCTTTCAAGGATCCATTTTGTCCGGGAGCCAGTGATAGTTCGGCAGTATTAGTTGCGGGGCCTACAGCCTCTGCATAATAGGTAGTGGTAGTGGCAGGTGTAACCGTGAAATCTGCACCGCTTGCGATTGATCCTAATGTTGTACCACCTGTGGCTGCAGTGTACCAGTCGATAGTAACACCTGCCGAAGTAGCGTTCAGGTTGGAAGAACTACCCACTGGAATAGTTGATGGCGTTGCTGTTACCCCCGTAGGATTAACAGGCAATGTGAAAAAGTTTGAAGAAGTTGCAGTAGCCGAGTTGCCTACATTATTGGAACCATACACGGTGAAATAATAGGTAGTGTTAGTAGTTAATCCGGTAACAGATGCCGAGGTGCTTGTGGTGTTGCTGCTTGTGATCGTTGTACCTCCTGAGTTTTTTAACACCCAATAATAGGTTGGGGTTGGATTTCCAGCAGGCGAGCCGGCTGCCCAGTTAAGTGTAGCTGTTGTGGTTCCTATGGCTGTAGTGGTTAAGGAAGTTGGTGTGCCGGGGATAATACCGGTATAGAAAGTAGAAGAGGTAGCAGTAGCTGAACTCACAGCATAACAACCGGCCTGGCTGTACACTTTAAAATAATATGCAGTGTTTGCTAACAACCCTGTCAGAGTTTTAGTCATTTCTTGCTGGTTACCGCTTGTCACCAGGCTGTTGTCCGTAGCTTTATAAAGCGAATAATAATAATAAGTACTGGTACCAGCCGGTACTCCTGTACTCCATGAAAGAGTAGCGGACGTAAGCCCGGTTCCTACCCCTGCCAGGCTCTGCGGAGAACCTGGCACCTGACAGGTTTGTGTGAAGGTTATACTGGCCTTTGCATTAGCGCTGCATTCTGCATACTCAAATACCATATTAGTAAGTCCGCTCAATGGTACGCCTGTCACTGTAGTGTTTACTACAGAGTTGCAATCCCAATCATTAAGAACATTCCAAGATGTTCCTCCATTGGAACTAACTGCTGCTGCATCATCAGCAAAGACCGCAATGCTGTATAGTCCATTTTCAAAGGTTTTAGACATCCTGTACCGGACGGAGTAATTATCATTTTCTGTTAAAATAGTCGAACCAAATGGTCCTGGCCCATAGATACCCCAGTCGGTCGAGAAATTAGCACTTACATCATAATAACCCATATAACCTTTACAGATGGTAGTCGAGAAACTGCGATTGTCATATACATAGCCTCTCCACGAACCTGTAGGAGAATACGACGGATCACCAGCCTGATAAGCGGAATAGGTCTGGCCAAAGGAACTCCGGTTTGCAAATAAAATGCAAAGGAATAGAAAAACAGCCAGGGTCGTTTTGTATTTGCTGCAGCTGTTTTTGGGTTGCTTTTCCGAGAATCCGACCTTTACGTTTTCCTGTTTACTTTTCATGGTTCTGTTTAAAATATCCATAGCCCTTGTTTTTATTGAGTTATTTATCAGATAAGTTTCCCCTGAGCACTGTTTTACCCGTTCATTCGCTTACCCGTGCCGCCAAAATGAAATTCGTGTGCTCCCCGCCTGATGTTCCTGCTTTAAGCGCCCAGCGCAATTCTACATTTTCCCTCACTTCCGGTTGCTCCTGCCAACATCCATGTATTGGATGCCTGTTTGTAAAAGCACAATCGGTTTGCCTGGGATCAGATTGTAATTTTAGGATCATAGTATTTATCAGCGGAGTCTTTCCTGTGAACAAATGTATATACTCCTTACAGTATAATTTTTTAATAGCATGTCCAGCATCTTACATTCCTTGTCCAATAATTTCATTTAAGCCTGATATACTAATATTTACACCACCCTAACAGTTAATCATTTTATATCATAATGTAAACATATTTTACCAAATAAAATTAACGGGTATAAAGTCTCCGGCATATTTTAAGGGTTCCGGTAATTTTTACCAACGCCTGAAGCCTGTTTATTTATGTACTTATGCTTGTTTTCGAAGGATAATTTTATCCAGGATAAAACCAAATATGCTTTTACTTTATCATCGGCCATAGGTGCGGGAAAAACCTGTTCCGGATATTCCGAACTCCCCGGGATCATTACCCGATTTTAGGCAAACAACCAGGAATAGCTTTGTTTAGAGGCTCCAATGCAGGAAGCTACCGGTAACGAGCACCTGCTACCCTACTCTTTGTCATAAGAAATACAACACTCATAACATGGCGAAACATGACCCTTGCATGAGAAATATTGCTAAAAGAAAAGTTTTGTTTTAGATCATTGGCGGATGAATTCCTTCCAATTTAAAGCGCCTGGTGCTCAGAAATATTTATAGGTGCCCTTCTATTATAGAGTTTGCCCCCATTATAAGCTCTGAACTGTATGCAGTCTGCACTAAGCACAATTGATTTTCCACATATACCTTCGATAAAAAACCTTACCTGTATTCCGAAGGCCGTGTCCCGGTGATCTGGCTGAAAGCCGCATAAAAACTGGCCTTCGACCCAAAGCCGGCTTCTTTAGCAATGGCTTCGATTTTGTAATTGCTGAATTCAGGGGATGCAAGAAGTTTGAGTGCTTCTTTCACGCGGTAACTGTTGATAAAAGTATTGAAATTCATCCTGTTATGTTCCAGGATAAGGGCTGAAAGTATTTTACGACTTACCCTTAGTTGTATGGACACATCATCGAACCGCAAATTGCAGTTTAAATAGGGTTTCGCTGATTCGAAATACTCAGTTAATTTCTGGTAGATTTGGCTGGCCTCATCTGATATCAATGGAGGAGTCAGTTGGTCAGCGGGTAAAATTTCAGGCACCGAAACTACCGGCTGAATGTCATTCCTGTATTTTTCGAACAGTGTATTATAAGCACTGTCGCGCTGACGGTAAAGCCTGTATATATTGAAAAGCAGCATCCCCAATACAAGGGCCGAAATCAGCACAATAATAATAATAATTGAATTGGTACGTATGCGGTTTTTCATCAACAGCATGTTAGCGCTGAGTGATTCGTTTTTCCGTTCGGTTTTTTCGTTATTGTATGCAAGTTCCAGATCATGCACTGCAATTTGTTTATCGAGTGCAAATAATGAATCGCGCAGGGACCTGATTTTTTTTTGATACAGATAGGCTTCTTTGTAATTTTCGGCCTTTTCGTACATATACTCTTCGGCTTCAAGTAAATTGATCTGAATCGGAGTTTCACCTGCAGCTGAAGCCATTAAAGCCGCCTCCTGAAAGAGTTTAAGAGCCTCATTGTCATGGTTTTGAGCCTCGTATACATTCCCTATACCACTCATAGCCCGGTAAATGCCGCTCTTGATATTATATTTCTGTGATATGGCGAGCACTTCGTTGTACAGATCAAGAGCCTGCCGGTATTTCTTCTGCTCATAATACAAACCAGCGAGATGGAACCGGGCCGACAAGGCTTCTACCGCCCATGGTTTCAATGGAATCAGGTTCCGGGCTTTCGAGAAATAGAATTCAGCGCTGTCGGGCCGGGATACGCAGTAAAAGATGCCAAGGTTCTTGAGCGCAACCAGGTAGTTTATACTGTCGTTATATGTGCTTGTGATGCTGCAGGCTTTCCTGTAATAAAGCAACGCCTGTTTGCTGTCGCTGATTGACTGGTAATTGCTGGCAAGGTTAATATACACAGGGCCAAGTGCTTTGGTATCGCCAAGGGATTCAAATATCCTGATTGCTTCAAGCAAGCGTTTCTGGGCCGAAAGATAATCCCCGGTATAACTCAGTAAGGTGCCGTCGATGTTCAATGCATTCGCTTTTTCATAGGTGAATGTCTCTTTTTCGAGCAGCGTCAGGGTTTTATCGAGGTACTTACGGGCCGGTATATACTTGCCATCATCCGTCAGATGCTGACTTAGCCATAATCCGGAATGTATTTTAATATAATTGCTCTTTCCCGGTTCAATTTCGCTGTGAAAACTCTGCATCACACTATAGGCAGAGTCCTTCCTATCCAGAATTATCAGGGCATCGGCCTTCAGCTGAATGTAAGCAAACATTTGAGTATCGGCAAGTGCTTCCTTCGAAACAGCTTTAACAACCGAATCCATCAGTTTTATGGCCAAAAGCGGATCAGTAGCCATAAGCAGGCTTGCCTTTTCCTTGACCTGCAAAAATTTTCCTGAAATTTGACTGCCTGATTTTCGACTATTGCATGCCAGCATAAAAGCCATCAGGCAAATACTGAGCGTGACTAAATATTGAAAACCGGGCTTCCTGCGATTGATCATTATACAAAAATAGAAAAAAGTCCGGTATAAAAAAACGGGAAGGGAAAAAGGCCAGGGCCAACGCATGAAGAGTTTAAAAAACATGTAGGTTGTTAATAATTTGACCTGGGATATCAATGTGTTTTTGCGTTGATTTAGAATAATGGTTAGTTGTTAACAAAAATGCTCTATATTATTGGATATCTGTTAATTAATACTTGTTTCCCGATACCAGTTATGTCAATAATTTGTTGAAATTTTGTTGGAGCTAACAACTCCAACATTATGACCAAGACAACTTTATACG
>CAIPFN010000110.1 GCA_903864265.1 uncultured Bacteroidales bacterium
GGAGCAGGTATATTATTAAGGTATGAATGAATCACTCTTCCTGTTGATTCACGCATGGAATATAGTGTTTACGCCGGCCAAAAAAAAAAGAAGGCTGAACAGGGTAACCTGCTCAGCCAACCAACCAATTGATTATGAGAAAACTAAATTACACTAACCTCAAGTCAAATCTAATTGGTTACCCTGCCAACCTCCTTTTAGGAATTTACATCCGGGGTTTAATATCCGGGATTTTGAACGATCAGGTTATTATTGGTAACTTCATCCAGGGGAATAGGAAAGAGTTCGTGTTTCCCGGTAACAAATCCCAGTGAACCCAGAACCTGTGGAGCCAATCCCCAGCGAACCAGGTCGAAGAAACGAACGCCTTCGAAAGCCAGTTCCGTTTGCCTTTCCTTAACAATGGCATCAAACAGGGCTGTTCCGGAAGCCGTAACATCCCCTAAACCGGCACGCTGGCGGACTTTGTTGAGTTCGGTGCGTGATTTATCCTCCAGGGTCTGGCGGTAGTACGCTTCGGAAGCCATCAGCAATACATCGGCATAACGGATTAGGCGAAGGTTGGTACCGTAGTTCAGCTCACCTACAGGGGAGCCGGTTTCACTGGTAAAAGTGCCGTATTTAACCCTGAAATAACCGTTGAAACCATATGCATCCGTTCCGGTCCAGTTACCGCCTAAAGCCTGCAGGTCGGAAACTGACCATACGGTTGCAGCACGGCGTGCATCATTAGCTTCGAAAGCGTCGTAAACGGTTTGGGTGGGATAATTAAATCCCCATCCGCCTACCATGCCACTGTTACCGGCCACGAAGTAATCGCCGCGGGGACCGCAAAGCTGCCAGGTAATATTGTTTTCCATATTGCGGTTTCCACCCCAGCCGAAGGTTCCCCAATCGTAACCCTTTGTATTTACATAAGCTACTTCGAAAATGGACTCATCGCCAAATTCCTGGTTGCTTCTGAATAAGGTACTGAAATCGCCCGATAACTGGTATTCATCCGATCCTATGACTGCTTCGAAAGCATCGGAGGATTCTTTCCATTTCTTTTCATACAGCAGCGCCTTGCCTAAAAGTGCCTGGGCTGTTCCTTTGGAAACCCTGAATTTATCATCGGCTGAATAAGCTGATTTTAATGGAAGCACGGCAATGGCTTCAGTTAAATCCTTTTCAATCTGTGCATAAATAGCGGTTACTTCAGCCTGGGGCTGTTTATAGTCGCTGGGAGTCGCCAGTTCGGTGACAATAAGAGGAACTTTACCGAACATCATAACCAGTTCGGAATAATAATATGCACGCAGGCATTTAGCTTCGGCAATGATCTTTTTACGGTAATCGTTGATAGGGTCCACCTTGGTGATCACCAGGTTGCAACGATAAATCCCGTAATAATTACCTTCGTATGCACCCTTGATAACCGAATTGCCGGATCCGTAGGTATATTTATCCAGTTCCTGCAAAGGAGGCTGATCGCCGCTTGAACTACCGCCTGCGGTTGACTCATCGGAGGGGAATGTTTTTGCAAGGTAAACGGATTGCCAGTCGCGGGCATTGGTCCATTGCAGTATATCATAGGCTGCAATCAGTCCTTTAAATGCATCCGCATCAGTTTTATAGAACTGATCCACGGGAATCTTTCCAACGGGTTGGATTTCAAGAAAGTCCTTGCCACATGAAGACATAGCCAGGGAAATGACTACAACAACAAGGATCTTATGTATAAATGTATTTTTCATGTCTTTGGTATTTAATTTAATTTTGACTTAGTAAATTTCTCCGGTTAATTATCACGTTCTGAATTAGATAGTAATAGAAATACCTGTCATGAATTTGCGCGGGGTTGGATAAACGCCACGGTCAATTCCCTGACTGTTATTTTCGGTGCTGCCTGCTTCAGGATCCATACCGGGATATTTAGTGAAAGTAAAGTAATCATCGAGGGAGAAATAGATACGGGCTCCGATCATATGAAGCTTTGTAGCCAGTTCCTTGCTCATGGTGTATCCAACCTGGATTTGTTTGATTCGCAGGTAGGAGCCGTTAAATACCATCAGATCACTGTTGTATGCATATTGATTTGTCAGATCGGCCTTAAACCATGAGTTTGTGCTGCCTGCACCTGTCCACCTGTCGGTAAAGAAGAATTCAGGACGGTTGGACGTTCCGCGGTCGGTACGGTTCCAGCCCATGATAATATCATTGCCCTGGGTTCCCTGCATGAAAATATTCAGGTCAAAGTTTTTGTAATCGCAACTCAGGTTGGCACCGAATATAAGTTTAGGATGGGGCGAACCGATCTGTACCATATCGCTTTCGTTGATGTTGGCATCTTTCTTATTGTTGACAACAATAGGATCGCCGGGTTTGGGAGTATAACCCACCAGGCCGTTATCCGATACATATTTGTCAATCTGGGCCTGATCCTGGAAGATACCGGCGGTTTGGTATCCGCGGAAATACCATACAGGGTATCCTTTTTCGAAATAGGTAGCCGTCCAGCCGGTGCCAATGGTTGCACCCGAAACACGGGTCAGCAAAGGATTGAGGAAAGTCACCTCGTTGTGGTTGGTGGTCATGTTAACGTTGGCACTGTAATGGAAATCGCCTTCTGATTCCCTGTAACCCAGTTCGAATTCAAATCCCCTGTTGGTTACATCACCTGCATTGCCGAAAGGAGCTTTGTTACCTGTGGAGAGCGGTGGCGACAAAGGAGTTAAAACATCCTTGGTAACCTTGTTGTAATAGTCGACCGAGAAAGTGAGCTTTCCTTTGTAAGCACGAAGATCAATACCTATATCCGTCTGCTGGCTGGTTTCCCAGGTTAACTCAGGATTTGCAAGCAGTTCGGGTTCAGCACCGGTATAAAAACCGCCTCCGGCTTTTGGATACTGAATACCAGACTGGGTGATGAGGGAACGGAACTGATCGGGGGTGAGGTTGGACAGACTTCCGTTTTGTCCCCAGCTTCCCCTGATTTTAACATAGTTGACAGGAACACTTAAGTTTTTCCAGAATGATTCTTCCGACATGAGCCAGCCTGCCGATACGGATGGGAATACGCCCCATTTGTTTGCCAGCAGGGAAGTACCGTCGCGGCGGACAGTTGCATTGAACATGTACTTATTGGCATAGTCGTATGTTAACCTGCCGAAAAAGGACTCCAGGGTTTTAGTTTCGGGTATTCCCGAAATTTTGCCGTCAATTTCACTTGTACCGGGATAGGAAGAGGATTCGGCTTCAGAAGCCATGGGAGTGAAAAAGGCATTTGAATAATTATGTTTGTAGGTCTGAGCCGAATGGCCAGCCATTAATGAGAAGTTATGTTTATCGAAGCTTTTGGTATAGGTGGCATAATTTTCCCAAAGCCAGGTGAACCATTTATCATAGTTATTACGAGCCGAACTGATGCCGTTGAAGCGTTCGGATGAGAACCAGTAGGTAGGATTCCAGGTATGATAGATCTGACCTGCATAATCAATACCTACGCGGGAAGTGATGGAAAGTCCGTTGAAAGGTTTTACGGTTGCAAACATGCTTCCCAATACTTTATCCTGTACAGTATTGCCTCTCACGATAGCCATCTGAGCCAGGGGGTTGGCACTTTCACCCTTGAGGTATTCGGAAACGCCATAATACTTGCCACTCGGGTCTTTTACCAGGGTATTGCCTGCATCGAGGGCAGCCTGGGCATAAGCCGGCAAAGCTCCTTCATATACGGTTGGAGTGAGTGGGTCCAGCATAAGAGCACTCGAAACAATACCCCCAAATTCACTGTTTTCGGCAATGGAACTGCGATCGGTATGCGAATAGGCAAAGTTATTGCCCACGCTTAACCAGCTTTTTACTTCATGATCGCCGTTAAAGCGGACCGAATACCTTTTGAAATTGGCTTTTTCACCACCAACAACACCGTCCTGGCTAAAATAGGATCCTGACATCATGTAACTCGATTTATCAGTACCTCCTGAAAACGAAAGGTAATGTTTCTGCATGGGAGCAGCCTGGGAAATCTGGTCCAACCAATTGGTATTGGTTGAAATACCGGTGGGAATGGTAACGCCGACATTAGCCGAGTTAATGTATTCCGTGTATTGTGTATTATTCATTACAGGCATCATTTTACCAATACTCTGCATACCGTACTGGTAATCGTAATTAATAACACCGCCTTTGGTTTTCTGTCCGGCTCCGCCCTTACCCGATTTGGTGGTGATAATGACAACACCGTTTGCACCTTCAGCACCATAAATAGCGGCAGAAGCTGCATCTTTCAGCACTTCGATGGATTCAACATCGGAAGGTTCCAGGTAATTGATATCGGAGCTTTTCATTCCGTCAACGATGTACAGGGGGTCGGCATTGCCATTACTTCCTGCGCCGCGGATACGGACTTTGAGACCCGATCCGGGGGAACCGGAATTGGAGCGTACGCTTACACCGGCAACCCGGCCTTGCATAGCCTGCTCAACCCTCGATGAGGGGAGGCTTGTTAATTCCTTGGATTTAATCTGGGAAATAGCCCCGGTAACAAGGCTTTTCTTTTGTGTACCGTAACCAACGATCATGATTCCTGTAAGGTCCGTCGATTTTTCCTCAAGGACAACCGTCAGAAGTTCACCGGCCTTTGCATCCACATCCTGGCTAACCATACCTGTGAATGAGAAAGTGAGTTTGACAGCGGGTTTGTCGGCATTGAATTTGAATTCTCCGTTCAGGTCAGTAATTGCTCCTGTGGTGGTTCCGGTAACGGTTACGCTAACACCGGGAAGTGTTTCACCCGAAGTGTTCTTAACTTTTCCTTTGTATTCGAAGCCTTTTTGCGCAAAAGCAATTGAAAATGCGCTCAGCCACAAAATACCGGTTAGCAGCAGCAGTTTGCATCTCATGCTGCGATGCACGTAATTGTAGAGATTTTTGTTCATAATTAAGATTTGGTTGTTTGGGGTTTGTAATGGGTGAATTGGTTGATATTTATTGGATTGGTAATTTTCACTAAGGGTATTAAAGGTGTATTGAATGGCTGTGATCTTTTTCCGTTTGACATTTTCCCTGCTGTAAAAAAGAGTAAGTTTATGTTGTATAACAGCTACTTAATCCATTCCGGAACGGGCATAATTATATCCTTTTACAGAAACGTCAGATTTGTAAAGAGCAGGGTATGAGAGTATGGCAGTAAAAGGAAGCGGAAAATGGCAGGAAATAAAATTAGGTTTCCGTTGGCTGGTTTTAGAAAGACAGAAACGGCTATTTCAATTCAAATTTCTGTCTCAGACCGCCTATTTCTATGATGAAATCGCCGGCTTCAGTTATCCATTTCAGATCTTTGTTTACAAAAGCCAGATCAGCGGCCGATAGGGTAAAAGTTATTGTTTTTAAACGGCCCGGGTCAATATTCACTTTTTCGAAGCCCCGCAGCCGTTTCACCGAAGGAGTAATACTGGCCACCAGGTCGCTTACGTAGAGTTGAACAACTTCTTTGCCTTTGAGTGTACCGGTATTTGTAACATCAACCGAAACCTGAAGAGTTTCACCGGTCTGAATGCTTTTTTTATCCAGCCGGAGATTTGCATAGCTGAAAGTGGTGTAACTCAAGCCGAATCCAAATGGAAACTGAGGATAAAAACTGGTATTCGAGGTGAGTGCATTCTGTGAATCTTCGTTGTATTTGTGATCGTAGAGTGTAAGATCATTCGGATAACGGGGATACGTATAAGGCAATTTCCCTGATGGATTGACATCGCCGAATAAGATATCGGCAATAGCAGGACCGCCTTCGTTTCCGGGCAGATAAGCCTGAACAATTCCTTTCATTTGAGCAGCAAATTTGCTGATGATACGCGGACGTCCTTCGCTTAACACCAAAATAACCGGTTTACCTGTAGCGGCGAGCTTTTCGGCAAATTCAACCTGTGCTTCCGGCAGGTACAAATCGTCAATATTTCCCATTTGTTCGGTATACGAAAGTTCACCCAGGCAGAGCACAATGTAATCGGCCCCGGATGCCAGCTTAAGGGCTTCATTCATTCGTGTAACCGAATCATAAAGTGTACCTTCGGAATAAAGCACGTTCTTTTCCCCTATCTTTTCCCGTATAGCTTCTAAAATGGTGGATTTGTAATCAGCATATTTATCGGTTAACTGTCCCTGCCATGTATAAGTCCAGCCTCCGTTGAGGCAGCGCATCGAATTGGCGGCAAAGCCGGTAACGAGAATTTTTGCACTTTTAGGAAGGGGAAGTATTTTATTCTCATTCTTCAATAGGGTTATGGCTTCACGGGCTGTCTCCAGGTTCGCCAGGCGAAACTCTTCGGAACCAAATTTGGGGTAATCAGCCGGCGGGTAATACAGATTTTCAAAAAGTCCCAGTTCAAACTTTACCCTTAGGATTCTTCTAACAGCTTCATCAATACGGGTTAAGGGAACTTCTCCGTCTTTTGCCAGCTCAAGAAGGCAATCGTAGAAAGAAAAGTCATTCGGAACCATACTCATATCAACGCCTGCCATAACGGCCATTTTAACAGCTTCTTTAGGTGATGATGCAATGTGATGTGAGCTATACAGCCTTTTGATATCTTCCCAGTCGGAAACGGCAATTCCTTTAAAGCCAAGTTCATCACGCAGAATGTCGGTAAGTATATGATGATCAGCATGAACCGGAGTCCCGTTAATTTCACCCGAATTGATCATGATGGAATGTGCTCCGGCTTTGACAGCGGCAGCAAAAGGAGGCAGAAAATATTCCCTCAGGTAATTTTCGGGAATCCAGGCAGGGGTACGATCCTTGCCTGAAAGAGGGAAGCTGTAGCCCATGTAATGCTTAAGACAGGAAGCTACTTTATATTTATCGGCAACATTTTCCCCTTCATATCCTTTTACGAGCGCTTTACCCATGGTGCTGGTGAGAAATACGTCTTCACCAAAGGTTTCCCACATACGAGGCCATACCGGGTTTCGACCCATGTCCAATACCGGCGAAAAATTCCAGGGAATACAGGAAGCACGGGTTTCGTATGCAGTAATGCTTCCGGCATTTTCAACAAGTTCCGTATTCCAGGTGGCAGCCATAGCGATTTGCTGGGGAAACAGAGTCGATTTTTCGGTATAGGTTGCTCCGTGTATGGCGTCAATCCCGTAAAGTACCGGAACTTGAAGCTTAGTCTGCCCGGTTGTCATCTTATCGATGGAGGAGATTATTTCGAGCCA
>CAIPFN010000111.1 GCA_903864265.1 uncultured Bacteroidales bacterium
GCTCCTGCTATATCCAGGTAAGGAGAGGTGCTGAGATCCCAGATTACCGTTTTAAGTTTGCCTTCCTGTATTAACACTCTTGACCAGACTTTATTCCTGATATTTTCGGTATTAAAGTACAAAACAGCTGCCTCAACCCTGAACAGCAGCATGCCCGGTATGGTTTCGTTGTCGGGGTGCCGGCTGATGTCGGTGTATCGTTTTGTGCCCGGGATTCGTCCTAAAAAGGCTACATGAGGGTCCGAAACAGCCCTGATCAGCAGTGCGATGGACGCTATGGCCGCAATTACAACTCCCTTCAGGATGCCAAGAACAATGACACCCGAAAAAGCGATCATAGCAACACTGAATTCCAGGCGGCTAACCCTCCATAAACGTTTCATTTCGCTTATGTTGACCAGTCCACGGATGGCAATCAGTAAAACAGAGGCAAGGATTACATCGGGCAGGTTCTTAAGTAAACCCGTCAAAAACACCAGGCTTAGGGCGATAATGGCCGATGCAAATACCAGGGATACAGGGGTTTTGGCGCCGGCGTTGCTGTTTACGGCCGATTGCGACAGCCCCCCGCTCACCGGGAATCCCTGCCCGAATGCGGTTGCCGCATTGGCGGCAGCCAGTGCCAGTAACTCCTGCCGTGAGTCAATCTCGTAACCATTTTGCCGGGCAAGGGTCTTGGCAGCCGAAACGCTCTCGATATAGGCCAGCAGGAAACAGGCAAAAGCGAGCGGGAAAACACTCTCCATATCGCTGATACTTATAGCCGGCATATGAAAGTTAGGTAAACCGGGCGGGAGATTTCCTACAACATTAATCCCTGAGTGCAGAAGTGAAGTGGTTGAAATAATTGTTATTGAAGCAATTACAATAACAATTGCAAACGGCCGACCGGGGAAAAAGGTTTCACCTGCAAAAAGGAGAATCACTGCTGATACGCCGATGATAAGTACTGTCAGGTTGGTATCGGGAACCTGGCTGATCAGTGTAGCGAGCCTTCCCCCAAAACCGGCTCCCCCTCCATGCACCCCTAAAAATTTCGGAAGTTGGGTCAGCGCTATAGTCAGCGCAGCCCCAGCCTTAAACCCCAGCAGAATGGATTCGCTGATGAAGTTCATAATGCTGTTAAGTTTTAAAAGATAGGCCAGTATGCTGAATCCGGCGAGTAAAAGAGCCGTAAGCGAAGCCAGGTCAACCCAGCGCTGCACATCACCATGGGCCATGGTGGCTATGCTCGTCCCGATAAGCAGCGAAATAGCCGAAGTAGGGCCAACAGAGAGCTGCATCCCGGTACCGAAAATGGCATAAAACAGGCCGCCTATCAGGTAGCCGTAAATTCCATATTGCGGAGGCAAGCCTGCAAGTGTGGCATACGCCAGTGAAACCGGTATGGCATAAGCAGCCAGGGTTACACCCGAAACTGCATCACGACCTAAAAAGGTAAGGGAATAACCTTTAAGCCATTGCAAGGGAGGGAAAAGGATTTTCCACATTGGTTACTGGTATTATTATTTTATGTCAGTCTCAGCGGTTATAGTTTCAGCAGGTTGTAAAAACTCCTCAATTATGTCTGATCCATTTCTTTATAGATCCTGATATTTGCTTAAATGTTCGGGTTTACCAGGTAATTCTTCTGTTGCGGGAAGTGTGAGTTTCAGCGTGATAAAACCCGCTATGCCGGCAATACAGGAAGCAATCAGGATGGCTATTTTTGAACTGTCAATATAAGCACCATCATTAAAGGCCAGCAGGGTAATAAAAATGGACATGGTAAAGCCGATTCCGCCGAGAAGCCCTGCACCAATGATGTTTTTCC
>CAIPFN010000112.1 GCA_903864265.1 uncultured Bacteroidales bacterium
CGTTTGCTATCCTGAGGCTGGACCATACTGTATTCCACCTGAGGTTTTTAGCGAGGTCGATCATAATGAAGGCGCTGTCGGTCGACGGGAAAGTGAAGCGCAGCAAACCCGAACGGTCGCCGGCAGTGCATTCGACCCTGACTTTATTATCCGCCAGTTTGACCGAATAATATCCCGCTTTTGCGATTTCGTCCTTATGAGAAAACCGGGCCCTGTAGCCCGAATCCGGGTTGTTTTTAGGCCCCTGTACAAACCAGGGTTTACCTACCTGGGGCATAAAGCGGATATCCCCCAGGTCGGGGATACCGGTCCCGCTGAAATGGGTGAGGCTGAAAGCGATAATGGAACTGTCACTGTACTCGTAGCCTGAAGCGGTCTCCCAGAGGTTATCCTCGGTATCCGGTGAAATCTGCATCATCCCAAAGGGCGCCACAGCACCGGGATAACAATTGCCTTCGCCAAAGGTTCCGATCAAGGGGTTTACATAATCCGAAGTTTCAAAAGGTGTAATGGTTTTCTGGGCCGATACCCGAAAAACTATCAGGAAACACAACAAGGCTGCAAGGGAAATGTGGCTGGTTTTGACCAAAGGAAATGCAATCATGGTAAGGTGTATTTTTAAGTCTGGAAATTGGTTTTGAGCTAAGATACAAAGGAAAGGAATCTGTAAAAACGTTGGCACAAAGGAGATGGCAAATATGTGTAGAAAAGTTCATTTTTCGTCAATTTGCCTTATTGTTTGTCCTTTGATTCCCGGTTACCTCGGCAATCCTAGGCATATTCGATACGAAGTCCTGTGGATATTCAAACTGATCGGAGCTTTGACTTTCCCTCCTTAACTAAAATCTCCTTAATCCTCGCTTGAATTTGTCTGATTTATCCTAAAAAGATTATGATAAATCAGCACCTTTGCTATTTAATGAATATTACACTACATTTGAAATGTAAAATCATATCTATGCAGACCATTCCCGGTTTTTTCGAAGAAAATGTTCAGAAATACGCTGATAATGTATACCTGTGGGAAAAAACAGGATCAGAGTACCAGGGTACTACCTACAGCCAGGTGAGGATTCTTGTTGAACAATTTGCTGCCGGGCTGCTTAGCCTGGGTTTGGCAAAAGGCGACCGTATCGCACTCCTGGCAGAAGGCCGCAACGCATGGGTGGTCAGCGAACTGGGAATCCTCTACATGGGTGCCATTAACATACCCTTATCAATAAAATTGGCCGAGCCTGAGGAAATCCGGTTCCGCCTGGCACATGCAGGGGCAAGCATGGCCATAGTATCCGGAAGCCAGGCAAAGAAGATACGGGATATTAAACAATCCCTGCCTGGTTTCAGGAAGCTGATCCTGTTGGATGGAAAGGCGGAGGATGATTCGGAAATCTCCTATGATGATGTACTGTTGTTGGGGAAGGAATTCCTGGCTTCCTCGGGGGATGCTTTCCGCATAGCACAGCAGGCAGTGCAGCCCGGCGATCCTGCCAATATCTGTTATACCTCCGGCACCACGGCCGACCCCAAAGGAATTGTACTTTCGCATAATAACTACGTTGCCAATGTGTTACAAGGGTATACGCTGATGGATATACCGCCTCATTTTACTACCTTACTTATACTTCCATGGGACCATGCCTTTGCGCACACTGCCGGAATGTATTGCATGATGGGAAAAGGGGCTTCGATAGCCTCGGTGCATGCTGGGAAAAGCGGCATGGAAACATTGAAGAATATCCCGGTAAATATTAAGGAAATAAAGCCGCACTTGCTGATGAGCGTGCCGGCCCTGGCGTCCAATTTTAAGAAAAATATTGAAAAAGGCATCAGTGACAAGGGCTTTATGGCTAAAACCCTGTTCAAGCACGCTTTGCGAATTTCGTACAGTTACAATAACGATGGTTTCACCACAGGACGAGGCTTGACCTTTCTTTATCGCCCCTTGATGAAACTATATGATAAAATATTGTTCAGTAAAATAAGGGAAGGCTTTGGTGGCAGGCTCGAGTTCTTTATAGGAGGCGGTGCCTTGCTGGATATAGAATTCCAGAAGTTTTTCTTTGCCGTCGGCATGCCGATGTTCCAGGGTTACGGGCTCACTGAGGCTTCGCCTATTATTTCATCAAACTCTCTGGCAAAGCATAAATTTGGTTCATCCGGTCATTTGGCGGAAAATATGCTACTGAAGATTTGCGATGAAAAAGGAAACGAACTGCCTGTAGGCGAAAATGGAGAAATAGTGATACAAGGTGAAAACGTCATGCTGGGTTACTGGAACAATCCCGAGGCTACGGCCCAATCGCTGCGAGGCGGATGGCTGTATACAGGCGACCTGGGATACATGGACAAGGATGGCTTTCTATACGTGCTGGGCCGTTCCAAGAGCCTTTTGATTGCCGACGACGGAGAGAAATTCAGCCCCGAAGGCATTGAAGAAGCCTACATCGGCCAGAGTCACTATATTGCTCAGTGTATGCTGTACAACAACCAGCATCCGTATACCATTGTACTGGTGGTGCCCGAAAAGGCGGCAATACTAGCCCACCTGAAGCATAAGGGCCTCGACCCGGCTTCGGAAGCCGGCATTCACGAAGCCATCCACTGTATAGGTCACGAGCTGAATCATTACCGCAAGCATGGCCGTTACGCAGGCATGTTCCCCAACCGTTGGTTGCCATCAGCCATTGGTATACTCCCGGTTCCGTTCACGGAGGATAACCATATGATGAATTCAACCATGAAAATGGTGCGTGGCAAAATTACGGATAACTATACGCAACTCATTGATTTTCTTTATACTTCCGAGGGGAAAAACCTGTATCATAAACAGAATTTTGAGAATATGAAGCAGTTCCTGGGAAAATAGTTTTGAAAACCGCTGGTTTCACTTGGGAATGAGTACAATTTAATCCCAATAGTTTAAACCGTTCAATAACTGACCTTGCCGGGTGCTTGTTAGGATTAAATTGACTTCCAAAACAAGGCTTCTGGTTTGATATTAAAGTTTCAGGTTCCATGTACTATACACAAGGCCCTGAGCACCAAGCACTATGCACCAAGCACTATGCACCAAGCACTAAGCAC
>CAIPFN010000113.1 GCA_903864265.1 uncultured Bacteroidales bacterium
CGCTTATTCACAAAAACGGAGGACAGGTATACATGGACGGCGCCAATATGAACGCACAGGTTGGGCTTACCAATCCGGGAACCATAGGGGCTGATGTTTGTCACCTGAACCTGCATAAAACTTTTGCTATCCCTCACGGCGGAGGCGGACCAGGAGTAGGACCCATAGGCGTGGCCGAACATCTTGTGCCCTTCCTTCCGGGACATCCCGTTGTGAAAACCGGCGGTAACCAGGCTATCCAGGCTGTTGCTGCAGCTCCTCACGGAAGTGCACTGGTATTACCTATCTCCTATGCCTACATCAAATTACTGGGTGGCAACGGCCTGACCGAAGCAACCAGATATGCCATTCTGAATGCAAATTACATCAAATCACGACTCGAAGGTTATTATAAAATACTGTATACAGGCAGCCAGGGTCGGGTTGCCCACGAGTTGATACTCGATTGCAACGAGTTCCTGAAAACGGCTGATGTTGCCGCTATTGATATCGCCAAGCGACTGATGGACTATGGTTTCCATGCGCCAACGGTGGCTTTCCCGGTGGGAGGCACCCTGATGGTTGAACCAACCGAAAGCGAACCGCTCAGCGAACTCGACCGCTTTATCGATGCCATGATAGCTATCCGCAAGGAGATCGCCGACATTGAAGAAGGCAATTGCGACCGGCACGATAATGTAATCCAGCATGCTCCGCATACCCTGGCCATGGTTACGGCCGATGAGTGGAACTTCCCTTACAGCCGTGAAAAAGCAGCCTTCCCTATGCCTTGTGCCAGGGAAGACAAATACTGGCCATCCGTAACCCGTATAGACGATGCCTGGGGCGACCGAAACCTGGTTTGTACCTGTGCACCGATAGAGAGTTATGTGAAGGAATAATTTCCCGGTTTCATTCCGTTAAAATAAAGGCTGTCCGATACGGGCAGCCTTTTTTATGGTTCAGGGTTTTGTCATTAAGCTGAGAATATTTATAACAATTATAATTCCGGCACTCCGGCCAGATGTCATAGCCGTCCAAAGCGGGATTCCCTGCCGGCTGAACTATTATTCATTAAATCCCTTAACCTATGATATCTTGCGGAACTTATGCAAAAAATGACTACTTTTGCATCCCTTTAAAAGGGCAGTCATAATCACACATAATAAACACAAAATTAAATGATTACAGTTTCGGACCTGAGTATTCAGTTTGGCAAAAGGATATTGTTTCAGGATGTAAATATGAAATTCATGCCTGGCAACTGCTACGGCATTATCGGGGCCAATGGCGCCGGTAAATCCACTTTTATCAAAATGCTGTCGGGCGAATTGCAAAGCACCAGGGGAAACGTGAGTTTTGGTCCGGGCGAACGCCTGTCGGTACTGCAGCAAAACCACTCCGAATTCAACGATTTCACTGTGCTGACCACCGTAATGATGGGCCACACCAAGTTGTGGGCCGTCATGAATGAAAAGGATGCCTTGTATTCGAAAACTGACTTTTCGGAAAACGACGGACACAGGGCGGCCGAACTTGAAGAGCAGTTTGCCGAAATGGACGGCTGGGATGCCGAAAGCAATGCAGCCAACCTGCTGAGTGGATTAGGCATCAAAGAAGATCTTCATGAGAAACTGATGAACGAACTGAGCGGGAAAGAGAAAGTAAAAGTCTTACTTGCCCAGGCCCTTTTCGGAAAACCCGATAACCTTCTTTTGGATGAGCCTACCAATGACCTTGACCTTGAAACAGTAAACTGGCTCGAAAGTTACCTGGCCAATTTCGATAATACCGTATTGGTTGTTTCGCACGACAGGCACTTCCTCGATTCGATATGCACCCATATTGTTGACATCGATTTTAACCGGGTACAACAATTCCCCGGAAATTATACTTTCTGGTACGAATCGAGCCAGTTAGCCCTGCGCCAGCAGCTTACACAGAATAAAAAGGCCGAAGACCGCAAAAAGGAACTTCAGGAGTTTATCGCCCGTTTCAGTGCCAATGCGTCAAAGTCGAAACAGACTACCAGTCGCAAGAAAATGATAGAGAAGCTTAATATTGAAGAGATTAAGCCATCGACCCGCAAATATCCGGGTATTATTTTCACCCCCGAACGTGAGCCCGGCAACAATATACTGGAAGTGAAAGGACTCACCAAAAGCCTGAACGGGAACCTGCTGTTCAAGAATCTGAGCTTTACCATGATGAAAGACGACAAAATCGTTTTTCTCT
Organism: uncultured Bacteroidales bacterium; assembly: GCA_903864265.1. Classification (GTDB taxonomy): domain Bacteria; phylum Bacteroidota; class Bacteroidia; order Bacteroidales; family UBA4417; genus UBA4417. Next base: position 2,215 of record CAIPFN010000113.1, read on the forward strand.
CGCGCGACACCCGGGCCATGACGGCTTTGTTCGAAATACTGAAAGGTCACGATCAGGCCGACAGCGGCACTTTCGAGTGGGGACAGACCATACTGAAAGCCTATCTCCCACTGGAATACGAAGAATTGTTCCAATCGGATATGTCGCTTATGGATTGGCTCGCACAATATTCGACCGATACCCATGAAATGTATCTCAGGGGATTTTTGGGGAAAATGCTTTTTGCTGGTGAAGAAATTTTCAAGAAAACCAATGTTTTGTCGGGAGGCGAGAAGGTTCGCTGCATGATTTCGCGCATGATGACCCGCAATGCCAATGTGATGCTGCTGGATACACCGACCAACCACCTTGACCTGGAATCCATACAGGCCTTCAACAATACGCTGATCAAGTTTAAAGGCAACATCCTGATGTCGTCGCATGACCACGAGTTTATTCAGACCATCTGTAACCGGGTGATTGAAATAGGTCCCAAGGGCATGATTGACAAGCTGATGGATTATGATGATTATATCAGCGATGAAAAACTGAAGGAACAGAGGAGTAAGTTGTATTAACTGCCTGAAAACTTCAATTTAGATTTATTAAATTTAGTAAAAGCACACAACTTCTTGTTTAACAAAACACCCCGACCTACTGACCGGGGTGTTTTGTTATTATAGATCACTTCTCCCGCCCTGCTGAAAACAAGAAGTCGATCGGGTTGTCAAGATCGTATAAAAAACGATAGGTATCGGTTTCCTTCAGGCAGAAGGGTTCGATCAGTTGAATCATTTCCATGTAGGCTTCCGGTGTGAGATCGCAGAAAAAATGTTTATCATCTTCGGTTATTATTCCTTCATCGGTTTCGGATATACGAAGCGTCAGATCACAATTTACACTCTCAATGAATTCATAATCAGCTAAAGCGATCTGTGTCTTTTTTTTCTCGGTAAGTTCATGCAAAATCTGGAGGAAGAGGGCAGCCTGGGCCTTATCGAAGTCGTTTAAACGTACGGCATGTTCCTCATATTCGTTTATGTTTTTCAGGAATTTCAGTTTCATTGGAATGGATTGAGGGGATTGAGGAGATTGAGGAGATTGAGGAGATTGATGGAGGACAAGGGGGAAAGGGGGAAGATTGAGGGGATTGAGGAGATTGATGGGATTGATGGGATTGATGGAG
>CAIPFN010000114.1 GCA_903864265.1 uncultured Bacteroidales bacterium
ATTACTATCTCCGAGCCATTGCTGAAATGGATAGCCGAGTTTTCTCCGGATATTATTTATACTCAGCCATTTAAATACAGCGATATGCTTTTCGCTTATGAGTTGAAGAAAAAAACCGGAATTCCCTTAGCCATTCACCTGATGGACGATTCCGTCAGTTTCTTAAATCAACCCAACCTACTTTATTATTATTGGAATAAGCGCATCCGGAATACCTTTAAAAAATTAGTCGGAAGCGCCGATATTCATTTAAGTGTATCCCAAACCATGGCTGACGAATATTCAATAAGATATCAGAAGACTTTTATCCCATTCCGGAATCCTGTTGAGATGGAAGCCTGGAAACCTTTTATAAAAAAGGATTGGTCACTGAACGGAGAAGTGAAAATTATTTATACCGGACGATTAGCGATGCCTAACATTCATTCTTTGTATTCCTTTTGCCAGGTAGTCGAACAATTGTCTGTTGCAGGGAATAAGATCAGGCTTAATATATTTTCTATTGACAGCAATCCTGAATTTGAGAAGCAAATCGGTAACTTCAGTTCCGTATCCATGCATAAGGCTGTTTCATTCGACCAGATACCGGCGCTGATCACAAAATCGGACATTGCATTCCTGCCAATTGATTTTACAGCCAAAGGACTCAGCTATGCAAAGTATTCTATTTCCACTAAAACTTCGGAATATATGATTTCGGGGGTTCCTATACTTTTATTTGCGCCCAGAGAAGTGGCTCTGACCGCCTATGCCGAAAAGAATAAATGTATGTATACCGTTTCCGACAATAACCTGGAAAGTTTGACGAAAGGATTAGTTGAACTTATCAATAATTATGAGTTGCGAGCATCACTGGCCCAAAAAGCGATTGCTGTGGCCGCAACTGATTCGGATGCCTCAAAGGTCAGAAATAAGTTTCTTGAAACGTTGAATTCCGGTATACGAATCAACTAAAAGGTAAAAGGGATTAATTCTCAATTCATTTCAGAAAATCAATTTTAGGAATTATTACCACGCCCCAGGATTTTAAAGGAATCAGGAAAATTATTTTTTGGGGAAAATATAGCATGAAAGTAGTGAAGATTTGATCTGATTTTCATCAAGCCCGGATGTTTCTAAGCATAATTTGGCAGAAAAAAGTACAGGTTCAAATACGGTAAAAATGCCCGCAAGAATAAAAGCAGAGTTGAAATTCGAATATTGATGGGAATAATTAAATCGGAACATATAGCCTTGAGAACCCAGCCCCGGAATCTCAATATACTTGATATGCCCTTGTTTGAGCATGAGTTCTCCAAGAAAATTAATGCGACCACCCTGGAAACCGTTCACCATGTTGAAGTGGTAAAAGACACAGTTTTTAAATGGTCGGAGCTGAAGTTTTATACAGAGTATACCCATGTAACCAAACTTACTGAAACCGATAAATTAAAAAGGGTACGGCTGCTATTGAAGCCAGGCGGGAAAGCAGATAAAGGCATCTGGATTATTGACAACTGGAGCTTAGCCTATTTTCATTGGCTTACCGATGCTTTAACCCGCTTGATTGCAGCTGAAAAACATTTAGATGACCATATAGTTTTCCTGCCTTCCTGGTTCGACAAAAATCCATATGCGGACTCATTGCGGATGTTAGGCGTGAAGGTAAAGTTTTTTGATATATCGAGACGAATACATGTAAATGAAATGGTATTTCCCAGTCATACTGCCCCAACAGGCAACTATAACAAGGAAATTATAAATAAGTTGAGAACCCGTTTCTCAATCAGCAACGGAATAAATCCCACTAAGAAAATTTATATCAGCAGGCAAAGGGCAAGCCGGCGGAAAATCACCAATGAAGCTGAAGTGGCGATGTTAGTGAAAACGTATGGATTTGAAATTCATTTTTTTGAAGATTACAATTTTCAGGAACAAGTTAGGTTAATGAATCAGGCATCCCATTTAATCGGTTTGCACGGGGCTGGATTGACCAATATGTTATTTATGCCGAAAAACGGCAAAGTTCTCGAACTCAGGAACCGGAATGATGCCCATAATAATTGTTTCTTCTCACTGGCCTCCGATCTGGAGCACAATTATTATTATCAGCTGAATGAAGGAAACACCATCGATACCCATGTAGTTGACATTACTGTAAATATTGAGAACCTGGCAAATGCAATTGACCAGATGATGGCTTAACCCTGTCGTTTCATGGGATTCACTACAAACCGGTTTGAAAGGGAAAATCCAGTAAGCCGAAGATTCAGGAGCAGCGAAAAACCCAAATTATTCGTGTAATTCCGATAATTTTCGCATCTTTGTATTCACCATTTTTACCAATCCAAATAGCCTGACCCCATAACAGGGATTGACGAGTTCGATTATTCAGTAATTTGTTGCCTATATTTGCATATTCTGAGTACACCTACCATCAGCCGGTACAAAAGCAACAGTTGTCCGAAATGCATCACTTCCGGCTGATACTGTTGACAGTAAAGAAAAGTGTAAGACCCGACAGGAAGATCGCGTGTTTGAAATTTGCAGTCAGTTCAGGAAAGAGAAAAAGAATTTTTTAAGTAGAAAATAATACCCAATCCCATGTTAGATAACAAGACCTTATTAATTACCGGTGGCACAGGATCATTCGGTAATGCTGTATTAAACCGTTTTTTGAACACCGATGTTAAGGAAATCCGGATTTTCAGCCGCGATGAGAAAAAACAGGATGACATGAGGCA
>CAIPFN010000115.1 GCA_903864265.1 uncultured Bacteroidales bacterium
GCCTGTTACGATGTAATGGGCTGGGATGCTGATAATTTTTTCCCGTATTGGTTGGGAGATATACTTGGACACGACTCCTGGAAAGGAGGCGAAGGTGCCGGTGACCAGCCCTGGATTGAGCCACTCCTCAAATTCCAGTACGATGCCAATATTGCTGAGTTAAATACTCCATACCGTCAGTATTACATCGCTATAAACCGCTGCAACCGGGTTATTGAAAAAGTTCCGCTGATGACTGATGATATGATATCGCCTTCTAAAAGAGAAAGCGTTGTAGCTCAGGCGAAATTTGTTAGAGGTTACTTCTACTTTGAACTAGTGAAATTGTTTGGCGAAGTGCCTTTGGTAACTACAAACCTTACAGCTGGTCATTACGATATCCCGAAAGCCACGTCAGCCAAATTATGGGCACAGATTGAAAAAGATTTCACCGATGCCGCTGATGTTTTGCCGGTGAAGAGCAATCAGGATGCCAGTGAACTAGGTCGGGCAACTAAAGGTGCCGCCGAAGCATTTTTATGCAAGGCTTATATTTACGAGAAGAAATGGCCCGAAGCACTTTCTCTTGCCAATGTAATAATCGGATCCGGGGAATATCACCTGGAAAATAATTATACTGACATCTGGAACCTGGATCATGAAAATGGCACAGAATCGGTGTTTGAAATACAATTTGCCTCCTCCGGCACCGGTGACTGGGGCGACGATAACGAAGGAAACGAGTTTGTCATTTTCACACGAAGCAGGAACAATGGCGATGGATGGGGTTTCAACTGTCCGACCCAGGAATTTGTTAATGAGTTTGAAGAAGGCGACCTCCGCCGGGACGCAACTATAATTGATAATGGCGAAGTATTATGGCCGGGAACGCCCGACGAAACTGTAGCTGATAATTCTTCTCCAACATGCATTGACGGATTTCATTCACAGAAATACCAACTGCCTCCAAGTCAATGGGGTGACATGAGTGATGATCCTAACAACTGGATCGTAATACGTTATGCTGAAGTGCTGCTTTGGGCAGCCGAAGCCGCCGCACATACCGGTGGCGACTGGAACTCATACCTGCAGCAGGTTCGCGAACGGGTTGGAATGCCTGAAACAACTATTACAAATCCTTTACAGGCTGTTTATCACGAACGCCGGGTGGAACTGGGCATGGAAGGACAACGATTGTGGGATATTATCCGGGAGGGACGAGGAACCGAAGTCCTTGGTAAATATGGCTATGTTGAAGGCGTAAATAACCACTATCCAATCCCCCAGTCGCAAATCGATCTGAGCGATGGCATTCTGTTAAATTAAGCACTTAACCTGAACATTAGCTGTACGTTGACCCATCAAACTTATGTAGCAAAAACCCCTTTTCCACCACGGGAAAGGGGTTTTGATTTATAATGATTTAATCCTAACTATATGCCAAATAGCATGATGCACGGCTTGTGTTTCTTGTACATCAAATCCTCCCATTGGCCTTGTATCATCGGTTAAAATCTTGCTGTCCCTTAATTCTGTTTCCTTACCTCTCAGCATTCAAGAACCGGATTTGCGCAAATTGAAGAATATAATACGCAATTCAATACATATAAAATTTATTCTATATATATCTTTGAATTATGAACCGCTGTTCCGTGGGTTATACCCTCTGCGCTTTGCGAGTCCCGCTTAGCAAAAACGCCTGCTTCTTCCTGAAAAACCTCAATCTTCAATTTTAATAGCATGTCAAACCAAAACCCAAACCCATGAAAAAAAAGCTACTATCTAATCTCGTATCCGTTACAAGGATGAAGACGCTTTATTTAACTGCGTTTTTCTTTCTGATGGTACAATCTGTCCTTTTCGCCCAGACTATTACCGTAAAAGGCACCGTAAAATCAAGTGAAGGAACAACCATGCCAGGTGTAAGTGTGGTTGTAAAGGGAACTACAACCGGCACAACAACCAATGCCGACGGTAAGTATTCCGTTTCGGCACCATCCAAAGGAACCCTGTTATTTTCATTTATTGGGTTCGAAACCATGGAAATGCCCGTCAACGGGAACACCCAGGTGGATATGACTCTCAGGGAATCAGCCACCAACCTGAGTGAAGTTGTCGTTATGGGTTACGGCACACAAAAGAAGAAGGATGTAACCGGAGCCGTTGCAGCCGTTTCGTCAAAGGAATTTAAGGACCGCCCCAACACCCAGTTTGGGTATGCCCTCGAAGGGAAAGTAGCCGGGGTGGAAATTGTAAGACCCTCCGGTCAGCCACAGGCAGGTTTTTCCATTCGGGTGCGTGGTACTTCAACCATCACAGCCGGAAGTGAACCCTTGTATATTGTCGACGGGGTGCCTTCCACCTCCATTAACGAGATAAGCCCTTCGGATATCGAAAGCATGACTATTTTAAAAGATGCTTCGGCTGCTTCCATTTACGGCGCCTCCGGATCCAACGGGGTAGTGCTTATCACCACCAAGCGCGGGGGAAACCAGAAAACCAAAGTTACCTTCGACACCTATCTGAGCGCATCGAATGTATGGCGAAAACTCAA
>CAIPFN010000116.1 GCA_903864265.1 uncultured Bacteroidales bacterium
AACAGCCATGACCACCTTTCACAAATTCTTGCGGGCATCCCTCCTGATTGGCGCTTAGACAGTTCCTATCTAAACGATAGGTTTGCATTCCTGTTTACTGATGAATGGATCAGTGAATGTGAAAAAAGTTTTGATACATACCTTCAAATTTCCTTAAACCACCGATAAAATGAAAACCTTTTATAGCATCGTGTATGCATTAATTACTCCTGAAACAGGAGAAAAAATCGCATTAGGAATTTTACTTAGTGATGGTGAAAATTCTTTATTCCGTTACTCAAAACTGAAAATATCCATTGTGCATTCCATGGTTTCGGCTGAGCAAGGGAAGTTTATTTCTGATTATTTGCATTCGCTGAACAAATTAAGTAATCCTAAAAATATCATAAAAGCTGATTTAGGACTTGAATTTGCTGAATCGGGCAAGTCGCTAATCAGCGAAAGTTATATTGAATACCTGAGTGTATATAATCAGAATATACTCACCTATAGTAAACCTGTACTGATTGAAATGGAAGTTACTGCAGAGGCAACTGATATACTTTTCCGTAAACTAATAAATGAAAAAGACCCCGGCTTATCGCATCCTGCACACAAGCTGGCTATTGTGAGAAAAGAATTTGTCAGGAAAGTAAAAGGATATTATTCGATTGACAGAGAATTAACACGCAACGAGTATACATCATTGATTATGCCGGTGAAAATTGATTTGTTTGGCAAGAATGAAAGGCCGGTATTCGCTAAATTTTTCGATTTCGAACGACAAGTCAATTATATTAAAAATGATTTCTTCGACCTGAATCAACTTCAGGAAGCATTAACCAAACCTAAAGGTTTTATAGTTTCGGTTGAACCTGAGAATGCGAAGTATCCAATTCAGCACAGGGTATGGGAGGATTTAAGAAAGAATAAAAAAATAGAATACCTGGATACATCTGAAATTGGCAAGATTCAGGAATATGCAGAGTTGCATGGAGTTGTTCCGGTATAATCCCACTCTGACACTCATTTGTAAAGCATTCAGAGGAACATTATTCGCCTCCAGCTCCACAGTATTACTAATCCCATATGCTCTACCCCGGCTGCACAAATTTTATTTTTCGATGCATGCGGCAACAAATATACTATTTAGGTTCTGCTGAAAAACAAAAATCACACATAATCAACAAAGCAGTCTATTCCTATATGAATCAAATGCAGGAAAAACACTCAATGCCATTCAAAATCCGCGCATTGTTTATTTCGGTGCGCTGCACCTTTATCTGTTTCGAAATAGGTGCTCAAATGAAGCCACAGCGTGGCGAAATATATGTAGCCACAGCGTGGCGAAATATATGTAGCCACAGAGAGGCGAAATATATGTAGCCAATGAGAAAGGCGTGATTGTTTAAGGTGCAGAGCACCGGAATATAAAGCCGATCAATTTAATGAATGAGTTCTTCGAAAGGCCCTGATAAAGTCCATTGATTAAAAAGTAGTCCTATCTGCGAAATCCGTGGTAACTATTTGTTTGTCGATGCTTTAAGTAAATGGATCAGGTACCTCATTTAGTACTTATCCTCCATTCATTAATTGCTCAAATAACTGTAAGTAACGGCTAACATGGAAAGCATCCATTAAGCCATGATGAGCATTTATGGAGACCGGAAGTACCCGTCTGTCGTTCCTGTGATAATACTTACCAAAGGTGATTTTTGGAATACTGTCTTTATATTTGAAGTTTTGAGGATGGGTTACAGCCGTAAAACTAATCCAGGGAACGGTCGAAAAGTGAATTACGTCGAGCCGACCCGTGTTTTCGTTAGCACCCAGGCCTGATGAGTTTTTAATGCGGATAATTTCTGCCTTTGCAAGCTCAATAAATTCATTCAACGAGGGTGCGTAAGGAATAAATGAAAAAGAAAAGGTATTGTCATCCCTTCCTATGGTAGTGGTAATGTGTATGGTATCGAAAATAACAATCTCATCGTTCCTGATTCTGTATCTGAATTCTTCGGTTTGGTTTACCGCTGTTGCCGCCTGATAATGGCAGTAGAGTGAAAAAGGGATAGAACTGTTTTTGCATATAGTATATGCTTCGGTACAATCAATTTCGGACGCGATCCCGAAGAAGGGTTCGTCAAATTTGTTGAAAAAGGCGAAGTGTTCTTTCCTGTTCCAGTTCTCTGTATCCAGATGTTTAAACATGGTTAAAGAATGTTTAAAATTTCAACTAGTTTTTCTACTGTAGCGAATTTGCCAGGCTCGGTTTCGGCATGATCATTTTCATGCTGCCAGGTGGTATGATAGGGGACATGTATGGCGCTTGCACCTATATTAACAACCGGCAGTATATCCGATTTTATGGAATTCCCTACCATCACAAAATCCTTTGGCTCAATATCAAGATGCTTTATCAGCTTACGGTAATTGTTTTCATGCTTATCACTCATGATTTCAATGTGGTGAAAATAAGCCGTCAACCCCGATTTTTTTAATTTTTGTTCCTGGTCCAGTAAATCGCCTTTGGTGGCTAAAATCAGTTTGTAGTGCGGTTGCAATTTCTGCAAAACCAGTTCTACCCCATCCAGAAGCTCAATGGGAAGGTTAAGCTGAGCTTTTCCGATTTCAATAATTTTACTGATTTCCACAGCCGTAATCTTATTCTCCGACAAGCGCAAAGCCGTTTCAATCATCGATAAAATAAATGATTTAGCGCCATAACCGTACAAAGCAAGATTTTTCATTTCGGTTTTAAACAACTCATCGTTTATCGCATTTTCAGCGAAATAAGGTGATAAAATATGTGCAAACTGCTTTTCTGTTTCCCGGTAAAATGGCTCATTTACCCAGAGGGTATCATCAGCATCAAATCCTATTATTTTGATATTGTTCTTCATCCTTTATTGTTTTATAAATGCCCTAAATGGATGTATGGATAAGCAGCGCCTCAAGTTCTTTAGCGTTTTGTGCTATAAAGTCAGGCTCAGAGGTTTGAAGCTCTTCGGATGAACCATACCCATAGCTTACGCCTATGGTTCTCATTGAATTGTTCTTCGCGCCTATGATGTCGTGTTTACGGTCGCCTATCATAACCGAATTACACGCCTGCAAGCCATAGGTGCACAGGATGTAAGAAATAATTTCCGTTTTATCTGTTCGTGTATTATCCAGGTTACTTCCGATGATTTCAGTAAAGTAAGTGTCGATTTTAAAGTGCCTCAATACTTCGATTGCATAAACGGTGGGTTTTGAAGTAGCTACAAATAGTTTATATCCCCGGGAGGATAAGGATTCCAGCAGATCTGCCACTCCCGGGTAGATACTGTTCTCATAAATGCCTTTTACCGAAAAATACTCCCGGTAAAAAAGCATCGCTTTATCGGCCAGTTCGCTTGTAAGATTATATCTGTTTGCAAAGGAGTCGCGCAGCGGTGGTCCGATAAAAGAAAGCAGTTCGGCAATGGAATTTTCATGCAGGCCGAGTTTTTCGAGAGCATATAAAATGGAATTTACGATTCCTTCCCTGGGATCAGTCAAGGTTCCGTCGAGGTCAAAAAGAATATTTTCAATCTTATCCATTGTAATTCCTGCAAATTAAGATTAGCAACAGCTATGGTATTATCTGGCAAATGTAAGCAATTCTGCCTGGGGTGAGGCTTTTGAAAAAGGCCATTTACCGAAAGATAAATGGCCTTTTAATGATATTCTCTTTATACGATCGCAACTTTAAGTCACGCCCGGCCTAATAAAACTGATTTTTACAAAATGTAACGAATGCCCAATTGCATCTGCCATTTTGAACGTGTTGAAAAGTCATCAATATAGGAACTCTTCAGGTTGGTGTCGAACTGGTAATAAGGAACGTTGTTATTGTCCAGGCCATTCACTGTAATTGGATTGCTTGTGTTTAAAAGCTTGCGAACGCCATAACCTGAATAGATGAGGTTGCCCAGGTTCATAATATCGAGGGATACCTGTATGGTATTCTTTCTTCCTTTTACATTGAAATAGAAATCCTGCATAAAGCGGAAGTCAATTTGCGAGAACCAGGGTAAAGTAACGCCGTTACGTTCGGCATATTTTCCCGTTCGGGTTTTCAGGTAAGGATCCTGTTCAATAAAGGCATTCAGCGCCGTCCATTGTGCAGCAGCATCGGCAGCGTCGGCCGGAACTATTGCGCCATCCACCATTTTCCCGAAGTGAATTTCGGATGCATTTGCCGGCACATACAATAAGTCGTTGTTTGCGATTCCATCTCTGTTCAGGTCACCGGCATAGGTGTATGAATTCCGGTTTCCCTTGCCCATTTCTATAAACATTCCGAAAGTAGAGGCAGTTGATTTTGTGTGGTAGTTGGTGGTATACATCCAACTCGAAATAATACGATGCTTCAATCCATAGCGCGACCAGGAGAGTTGAGGGGTATTCGGATTCCCGACAACGGGATTACGTTGAAAAGCGTCGGCAGCAATTTCAGCCGGGATGGATGTAAAATCTTTCGAATCCTGGTATGTATAAGCAAGGTCGATATGCAAACCCGAAGTCCAGTCTTTGGATACTTTGCCTGTGAGGCTCAACTGATGTCCTTCTTTTACATTATCAAGAACGATATACCCTGCATCCAGGAAAGTAGAAGGATGCGAAGCAGCGTAAATATGGGTTTCGTTGAACCCGGCAAATATGGCACGGGTATCAGGACCGCCGGTCAGTTTTGCTGACGGAGGCAGCATATCGTAGTTGCGATGCACCACTGCGTTGATATCTTTTCCATAGATGGCTTCAACTGATCCCATCCAGCCTTCGGCGAATTTCCAGTCGATGGCCAGGTCTGATTTCCAAACCTGTGGGAAACTGAAGTTTTCGGCTGTTGAGTTAACCTGGAAAGTGTAACCGGGAAAAATGCCGGGATTGGAAGCCTGGTTGCCGAGCCATACAAAAGGAATACGTCCGGTGAATATGCCTGTTCCGCCACGGAGCACCAGGCTGTTGTCGTCTTTGATATCATAGCTGAATCCAAGCCGTGGCGACCACATCAGTTTCGATTTGGGCCATACAGCCGGATCGAGTTTAACCGAATTGCCATCTTTATCTACCCAGCCGGTAAAATTAGCCGCTTCCTGCGAGGCAGCGGTCACGTCAAGGTTTTTAAGGTAGATAGGAACATCTATCCTCAGTCCCATGGTAACCTTTAACTGGTTATTCACCTGCCACTCATCCTGGCCATAAAAACCTAATTGAGCAACATTCAGGATTGCCATCTGGAAAGGTTTCTTGTTCGCTTCGGTGACCTCCGCATTATAATCAACATTCTCTTTGGTGGTTGCCAGGAAATCACTTACGCTGTTATAGGTATGCCACGGATAATAGAACAGGTTGAAGGAGTTCTCGAAATGGAATTTTTCGAAGTTAACACCTCCGGTTATAGTGTGTTTGTTTTTGTATAGGGTTACGTTGTCAGTAAACTGCAGCACATTTTGCTTCAAAAGGTTGTTGGTCGAAAACATTTCGGACCCCGCACTGATAGCAATATTTTTATTGCTGTTAAGAATATCGATAACCGGGAAAGGAACTGATTTGGGTGTACGGTGATCATCGAAAACAGTATAGCCTACCAGGAGCTTATTTGAAATCTTACTGGAAAAGCTTGAGTTTAGTTCACCAACGAAGGAATTGATTTTATTGTAGATAACATAGGATTCATTTTCGAAAGGCAGCCTGTAACTGGTTGGCCCGCGTCCGCCGACGGCTTCAGGATGAGGAAGAATGTCTTTCGAGGCATTGAGCATATTGTAACGGATTACTACGCTATGGTTTTTGGCAATATTATAGTTGAGTTTAACAAGCAGTTTATCATTCGATTTTTTGTGGGTATATCCCTGGTATGCACCGGCCTCGTAGCCCCATTCGCTCAGCAAATGATCGTGAACGGCCTGGATATCGCTGGCTTGAACACTGGTAACATTTTGCCCGCTGTTTGTGCCATCATCGGCAACAAAGCCATGTGCCATCTGTGATGCGCGTTCCAGTTCTGCATTCACAAAGAAAAACAACTTGTTTTTGATAATCGGGCCGCCTATGCTCAGGCCGGTCTAATTGGTGTTGAAATTGACATTAGGCGCATCAACACCTCTTACTTTGCTGCCGATCATGCCTTCATTTCTGACAAAGGTATAGGCTGTGGCCTTAATCTGGTTTGTTCCTGATTTGGTTACCGCATTAATACCGGCACCTGTAAATCCCCCTTCACGAACATCGAAAGGAGCCAACGAAACCTGTATCTGTTCAATGGCATCCAGTGAAACCGGTTGTGCATCCGATTGACCGCCTGGGGTAGCATAATCCAATCCAAAGGAGTTGTTGAAAATTGAACCGTCCAACGAAAAGTTGTTGTAAAGGTTATTCCGCCCGCCAAAACTGTTACCGTCGCTCTGTGGCGTGGTGCGGGTGAGGTCCTGCTGACTTCGGGTAATGGTTGGCAAGGCCGTGATCTGTTTGCTTGCAATATACGTCATGGCCCCGGTTTGCTCACGGATAAGGCTTTTGCCCTGTATAACCACGCCGCCGATTTCGACAGCCGTGCTTTTCATAACCAGTTTTACAGATGATGTATTATTCAGCTGCAGGTAAATATCCTCAATGGAGGTAGTTGCGAAACCTACAAAGGTTACCATTACTTTATATGGCCCTCCAATACGCATATTGCGTATTTCGAAGCGGCCGTCTTCCATAGTAACTGCACCATATTCGGTACCCGTAGGCGTGTGTATGGCCAGTACACTTGCCATCATAACAGGTTCACCCTTTTCATCAACAACTTTTCCTGCCATGGAGGAAGTTGTTACACCTTGTGAGAATACAGCTCCGCTAATAGTCAGGAGCAGCATCCAGAATAGTAAACGTTTTTTCATAAAAGTTTGGTTGGGTTTGTTTGGTTTGGATCGCAGCTTACACAAACGATCATTGATTTGGTTGGAATGGGTTTGTAATGAGCAAATATAAAAAAGCTCATGTCAATTTCCTTAATCAGGAAGGATAATTTATCAACAAAATGAGATAATTTAAACAAGGCATAAACCTAAAAATGATGAACTGCCCGGCCGAATGTTGGCCGGGAATCAGGGCTGATTTTTTTAATTCGGAGCACCTGCGTAGGAATTTATTCTCAGTTAGAAATGCCGGTTTATGTTAATAAGTTTTAAAACGGATAGATTCATAACGTTGCTAAGCAATTAAAATCTATTTCGTCACGAACCAGACTTAAATCCGGATTTATCTGCATTTCTTCCGTGAGCAGTTTGCTACGGAAAAATAAACGGGATAGTCGGGTAAGGTTATATACCGGAAGAAAGAAATATTAGCCTATCACTTTAGCTATGGTGACAGTAATCCTGTTAAAGCGTGCTGCGCTAAAACCGGAGGAGGCTATATAACAGGCATTCAAGTCTAAAGTATTTTTTAAACCGGATATAATTAAAACATAATG
>CAIPFN010000117.1 GCA_903864265.1 uncultured Bacteroidales bacterium
ATCAAGGTCAATTTTACTGGTACGATTGCGATTAATCAAATTTCAATATGTGTGAATCATGTAACAATTAGGAAAAGTTATGTAACGCTTACTGTAATGAATGCGCTCACCTTTGTTTCTTCAGAGAAAAGTAAAAACCACAATCAACCCCGTTACTACAAAATAAAAATATGAATAGAGTAATTCTCTTAAAGAAAAGACCTGTCGGCAAACCGACGTTACATGATTTTGAATTTACCAGCGCCGCTATCCCGGTTCCCTTGACCGGTCATGTTTTATTAAAGACATTATATGTTTCAGTCGATCCATATTTGCGTGGTAGAATGAATGATTCAAAATCCTATATTCCCCCATTTGAAATCGGCAAACCGATTCAATCAGGGATTATTGCCACCGTGATAGATTCCAAGCAGACGGAATTCAGGAAGGGGGACTTTGTTTCCGGGATCCTCGACTGGAAAGAGTACCAGGTATCAGATGGCAACGGGTTAACAAAAGTGGACCCGAAAGCCTCTCCTTTATCATCTTATCTTGGAATACTGGGAATGACAGGTCTGACGGCTTTCCTGGGCTTAACTGAAATAGGAGTTCCTGAGAAGGGCGAGACCCTTGTTGTATCCGGTGCGGCCGGAGCAGTGGGAAGCGTGGTAGGCCAGATCGGTAAAATCATGGGCTGCCATGTAGTAGGCATCACCGGGACCGATGTCAAAGCAGGTCTGCTAAAATCAAAATTTAAATTTGATCATGCCATCAATTATAAAACTTCGCCAGACCTGAAAGAGGCAGTTCGTAAATCCTGCCCTGGTGGGGTTGATATCTATTTTGACAATGTGGGAGGTGAAATTTCAGACGCCGTCCTGGCAAACATTAACAAGTATGCCAGGTTACCCGTTTGCGGGGCCATTTCTCAGTATAACGACATGAAAACACCTGTAGGTCCCCGCGTTCAGCCTATCCTGCTGACTAAAAGTGCAACCATGAGGGGGTTTATTGTCAGCGATTTTTCCGCAAAGTTTCCGGCTGCAATTAAACAACTGGCTGTTTGGCTTCGGGAGGGAAAACTCACTTATGTTGAAACCATCGTCGAAGGATTTGAGAATATTCCTCAGGCATTCCTTGACCTTTTTGACGGGAAAAACGAAGGAAAAATGATTGTTAAAATCTAAGGAAATCAAGAATAAGCCAAAAAAGTATTTTGATAAATCACAATCGTACCAGTGGCGGGAACTATCAATATCTGCATTGACTATTTCAGGGTTTCTTCCATATATTCAAGGATGTTTCTGTAATCAAATGTGTGAATCATGCAACTCTTTTGCAAAGTTGTGTAATAGTTCCGGAAATCATTACGCTCACCTTTGCGAAATCATGCGCACCACTGACAGAACGAATACATGACAATGATGAGATGCCAACCGGGTGGTGCGGGAATTGAAAAAAAATGAAAAAATGATGAACTGGACCTATGTGATCGATGAAGCAGCAATGCCGGAAGGGCAAATGATCCCGGCA
>CAIPFN010000118.1 GCA_903864265.1 uncultured Bacteroidales bacterium
ATCGCTTCATCTGCAAGGTTCAGGAATACTCTAAAATAATCGATGGGAAATAATTTCATCGGAACAGTTCAAAATGAAAAACAGTAAAATGCAAAACAATCGCTTGAAAGACAACAGGATTAAATCCGTATTTATTCTTGTTGTTCTGAATATCATTCTCATATCAAATGCCTGGAGTCAATGTATAATCAGGGGTAAAGTAACCGATAAGAACGGGGAAGTGCCGATAGGAGTGGCAGTTTACCTGAAGTCCGACAATACGGTGGGTACCACCACGGATATTAACGGGGATTATTCTTTAAAGGTAAGCAAAACTATACCCCAGGTATTTGTAGTCCGGTATATTGGCTATAAGACCATAGAAGATACTATTGAATGTGCCAAAGGGATCATTATTAAAAACTTTGTACTGGAACCCACTGCCACCACTTTAAGTGCGGTGACCATCACCGGCAGGACACAGAATAATTTCGATGCCCATATGGAGACGAAAAAGAAACTCTCGTCGAACACCCTCGATTTTATTTCGGCCGAAACTATTAAAAAAACGGTTGATGCCAATGTGGCCTCGGCTATTACCCGCATTACAGGCGTTTCGTCGACCAGCGGGGGATTGATAACTGTTCGTGGCACGGGAGACCGGTATTTGAAAACAACCATTAACGGATCCCGTATTCCTACCCTGGATCCCTTTTCGAACAACATCAAATTGGATATATTTCCTGCCAGCCTGGTCGATAATATAGTGATTGCCAAGACAGCCAGCCCCGATTTACCCGGTGACTGGGCCGGGGCTTATATCTCGGTCGAAACCAAGCAGTATCCTGAAGTGCTTTCAGTAAATATGGAAACCTCTTTTGGGTATAATGCGCAGACTACTTTTCATGATATAATCAGTTCACAGCGGAGTTCAACCGATTGGCTGGGTTACGATAACAAGTTCAGGGACCGTGATCACAATGATTATATTCAGTTTAACAGTAAACCTACTACTTACCAGGAATTTGCAGCCCTTGGGCTTGGCGATTATTTTAGGAACCTGGGGGTTACAAACACCACTCCCTGGTCGGATACGTATTTTAAACTGGGGCTGATAGAATTGGGCCTGATGGGCCGAGCGCAAATGGATGACGCAGCTGCCTTCGAAAAAGCCAAAACGCAATACAATACTATTTATTACCGGGAACATGCCTATGATTTATTGAATGCCGATGCCGTGAAATCGGAAAAGACATTAGCGGAAACCTGGCAGAGCACTACCCGAAAAGCGCCTTTAAATTTCAGCCAGAGCTTTAGTATAGGGAATCAAACCAAACTCTTTGGCAAAACGCTTGGGTACCTGATGGGATTCAGGTATGCCAGTGCCATACAATACGATCCTGATTCGTACGGAACCCGTTTTGGCGTCGAAAGTAAAATAATAAATGGCCACGCATCGGGCTATGATTCGCTGGTGCAAATCAGCAGCAAGGAAAGCAGGGGATGGAGTGCCTTATTCGGAGCTGCCTACAAACTGAATCCAAACAACACTATTTCGCTACTGTTTATGCCCAATATAACCGGTGTAAACAACATACGCGACCTTAAAACCTTCACCACTTTAGGGGCCGATTCAGGAACCTTTTTACAGCGGACCTATCAGTTTTATGAATCGCGCAAGCAAATGATTTACCAGCTAAAAACCGAACATTACCTCCCCGGCTCACGACTGAAAATCGAATTCAATGCATCGTATACCCAGGGCAAGAGCAATCTTCCTGATTTAAGGGTTACACCCTATATCCCGGCCGATGCTGCCATTCAGAATGCACCAGGTTATATTATCAGTAACAGCATAGGGACCGGCAGGTACTATCGCTATCTGGATGAAAATATTTTTGATTCACGCCTTTCGGTCGAATTGCCTTTGAGTAAAAAAACGGATTTGGTACGAAAAATTAAATTGGGTGCGGCTTACCAGAATGGTACCCGACAGCAGGATAATTATTATTACCAGTTAATGGAAGGGAACGGGAGTGAATATATCAGGCAGGCGAACCCGGATGCTGCGGCTTATGGATTAGATCGTTTTGATATTGTAACCATACTTAATCACAGCCTAACCGGCGATCACGGTGATTCCCTTCGCACGGTTCAGCAATATTATAACCGTACATTGTATCCCAACAACCGTGTTTTTGGAAAAAGTAACATCAAGGCCGGCTTTGCCATGATCGATTATGCCGTTATCCCGGCGCTCAGGTTTTCGGGAGGACTCAGGGTGGAGCAGGCCTATATGTACACCGATTGTAACTTATTTGATGACCTACATTTAGCTGCCGACGATAACCGCCGCATGTTTGTGGCGCCTTCACCCATACTCGACATTATGATCAGGCCCGGCAAACTCAATGAATTAAGTATTCTTCCCAGTGCTGGTTTGATTTTTAAACTGAAGCAGGACGATATGGCGCCCATAAACCTCAGGCTGAATTACAGTAAAACCGTTGCGCGGCCCAGTATCAGGGAGCTTTCGGATAACGCCTATTTTGATTATGAAATCAATAAAGTGGTGTATGGCAACTCCCTGCTTAAAATGGTGCAGATTGATAACTACGACTTACGATTAGAGTCCTATTTTAAATCGGGTGATAACGTTTCGGTTAGCTTATTCTATAAAGAATTCAAAAATCATATTGAAGTAGCCGATTTTGGACAATACCTGATATGGATAAATAACGAAAACACCAGTTGGGTAAAAGGAATTGAAATAGAAGGTAAAAAGAGCATTGCTAATTGGCTCGAATTCCGGGCCAATGTCACCCTGGTGGATTCCCGTTCCGCTTTTAACACCAGTTATACCAAACCCGACGGATATACGGTAACGGGACGTGATGTGGATCGCACCATGCTAAACCAGGCACCCTATGTTGTAAATGCCATGCTAACCTACTTCCAGGAGAAGGCCGGGCTCACGGCCAGCGTAAGTTACAATATACAGGGACCAAGGGTCATCAGTACAGGATCCTATAAAGATATCCCCGACGTTTACGAATTGCCCCGTAACCTGATTGATATAAAAGTGATGAAAAAGCTGGGAAAGCATTATAATATAAGCTTGAAAATAATGGATTTACTGAATTCACCCATCGTAAGGGCATACAAGATAGGGGATAGGTATGATTTGTATTTCGATAGTTATAAGTACGGTACCAACTATGTACTGGCTTTCTCGTACAAAATTTAAAAGAAATGAAAGCCTGTAAAAAACCGGGTAATTTGATTGAAACTGACAATGCTAAATAATAAAATGATGAAAAACCTACTAATCCTGATTTTCACTTTCTTTATTGGATATGCGCATGCGCAGGATGCCATAAAAAAAGTAATTGTTGAAACCTATTACGTTTCGGATGCTAAGGATGCAACCGATACCACGGGCGGTTACCTCGAACCGGGATCGAAAACCTTTAGGATTTATGTTCAGATGCAGCCCGGTTGCAAATTGCTCAGTGTGTATGGCGACAAGGATCATATGCTTAAAATTTCAAGTACGGCAGCTGTTTTTAATAACAGGAGCTATGGTGAAACCTTCGGTAAGGATATTAAGCAAAGTTATTACCACCGCAATACGGTGGCTTTGGATTCCTATTTAACATTAGGTCAAACTACGCGTAAAGCCGCGTCAACCTATTTCGGCGTTTTAAAATCACTGGATGCGGATGGTTCTTTTATAGGCGGAGCGAATAACGATGGGGGCAGTTCCCTGGTTCCGGGTGGTTTACTGACCAATAACAATGCTTTGGCAGGTCTGGCTTTAACAGATGCCGACGGGATGGCAAGCATGGCAAATGTAGAATCCAACTGGGGTAACCTGGGTTTCCTGGATTTGACATCCGGTGAGGATTCCACTATTTTTGGTTCAACCAAAACAGGCACCTCCTTCGAAAGCAACGATGCCTTTCTTTCCAATACCGGTGTAATGGGCGTAATCCCCGACAGTAACCAGGTGCTTATAGCCCAGCTGACCACAAAAGGAGAAATATCGTTCGAGTTAAATGTGCAGGTTTATGACCCCATCGTGGATAACTCCTTTCGCAGCTTTTATGTAGCCCAAGGCAGGGATACCATTAATGCCGGCGAAAAAACAATAACCAAAAGTTCACCTTACCTCAAATACCCGGCTTCATGCGGGTGCGCTGATCCTAATTTCCTTGAATACAATAAGAAATATGCCTGCAGTAATATGGATTCCTGCAAAACACGTATAGTATTAGGCTGTACCGATGTGAATGCCTGCAATTATAACCCTGAGGCCAATTATAATGTGGTGTATATGTGCTGTTACCCGGGCAAGTGTTACGACCGCGATATCAGCCTGGCCTGTCCTTCGGATGAGCCTGTTTTACGTCTGGATGTCTATCCGAATCCTGCTGAAAGCATGATCACTATACAGGCTTCACCTGGAAACAACCATACTGAAACTCAATATGCTGTGTACAATTATTTCGGGAAGATAGTATATCAGAAAGATCTCGGCGTTGTTAACGGTAAAGTTTCGGATAATGTGGATTTGACCAATTTCGAGCCCGGCATATACGTAGTGCGTATAATTACCGGAAATGCCACCGATAGCCGCATGTTCATTAAGAATTAGCCGGATACAGGGCAAAGGAAAATCAAATAATATAGAGCCCTGCTATATCCTCTTGAAAAATAGCCCTTTTGTTTTGCAGGGGGGCGTTGAAAATCTGAAATTACATTACCATAAATAGTCACAGCATGCCAATGAAAATTATAAAACCAGGCTTTGAATTCATACTTGTGATGGCATTTTTAGTAGTGTTTTCCAGTAGTTGTAAAAAGGAAACTGATTCGCCTGCTATTGAAACCGGAACGCTTACGGATATAGATGGAACTATGTATAAAACCGTTAAAATCGGAAATACCTGGTGGATGGCGGAGAATCTGAAAGTGAGCAGGTACCGCAACGGTGATTCTATAGTTGGTGTAAAGCCGGCTACACCTGATTCGGTATGGAGTAAGTCAGAAACTGGAGCATATTGTTATTTTGACGGGAAGTACGGGTATTTATATAACTACTTTACCATCAGCGATTCAAGAGGAATAGCCCCTTCGGGCTGGCATATACCATCGGATCAGGAATGGAAAGAAATGGAATTGTTCCTGGGAATGAATATAGAGGATGCCGATAAATTGAACTGGAGGGGCGGTGACCAGGGAAATAAAATGAAAATAGAAGGCGGGAATACAGCAGATTGGGCCAAATCGGATGATATATATACCATCTTTGGAACCAACGAATCCGGTTTTATGGCTGTGGGTGGAGCTTGCCGTATGTTTAACGGACAATGGGGCGAAATAACGCATACCGCTTTCTGGTGGACATCATCGCTGAATGGAAATGAGGCATGGTATCGTGGCCTGGATTACAATAAAACCAATGTTTTCCGTTTTTCCGGCCATAAAAACTACGGCTTCAGCATTCGTTGTGTTAAAGATTAATACACAGACCTTTCTATTAAATACTAAATAAGTAAATAAGTTGAATCTTTTTAAAAGAAATAAAATGAACATAAAATTTCTCCTTCTTGGCATAGGACTATCTGTCCTTGGCCTTTCCGTTCAGGCCCAGAATGGGCTTGAGAACGTATTCGTTGAAAGGTACTACGTATCGAATGCCGCTGATGCAGCCGGCAGTGTAGGCCTGCTTCCGGTTGGTTCGGTAACATACCGTATATACGCTGATTTGCTTCCGGGGTATAAGGTTCAAACCATTTTTGGTATTCCGACTCACCCCTTATTAATGAATACAACCACCTCTTTTTTTAATAATGAGGATTATGGCAATACCATTCCCACTTTCAGTGCAAACAATGCCAAAAAAAATACCGTCATGCTCGATTCGTGGTTAACAACGGGCGAGGCTTGTGCAGGATATAACGGTATTCTCAAAACGGAAGACAATGGAGTGGGTAACTTTGTGAATGCAAACGGCTTGCTGCAAAACAACGCTGCCCAGGCAGGTATTCCCTTAACCACCCAGGACGGAATGCTGGCCGGAACAGTTCCAAATACAGGAACACTCGGACTTGATGCCGCAATAGGTGTGTTTGGCGATGGTTCGGCCAACGGGAATACTTTTTTGGTCAACGATGGTTCATGGTATTGCCTGGCCGGTGCTTCCGGACCCGTTCCAGCCACCAATAAAGTGTTAATCGCCCAGATCACCACCGACGGAACTTTCCATTTCGAATTAAACATACAAATCGGAACCCCTACGGGAGGAACCGAAAATTATGTTTATAGCAATCCTACGGGAGTTGAATTAACCATTCCCAGCCTCATACAAACTCTTTTGCCTGTTCCTGCTTTTCCTACGGTAAGCATCACCGCTCCTTCAAATAATTCAACCTTCGCTATAGGTGCACAGGTGGATATCACTGCTGTCGCATCCGACCCGGACGGTACTGTGACCCAGGTTGAATTTTTTGTGGATGGCACTTCCATAGGTGTGGATGTTATTTCTCCTTATACCGCAACTTATACCGGTGTAACGGCAGGAAGTCATGTGCTTATAGCAAAAGCAACGGATAATGACGGGCAGCTTACTGTTTCGGCCCCACTTAATTTCAGTATCAGCGCTTCCGCGCCGGCTACCTTCGCGGTAACGGGTGGTGGCGCATATTGCCAGGGATTAGCAGGATTGCCTGTTGGTTTGGCCGGTTCCGAGACCGGAGTAACCTATACCTTATTTAAAAATGCGGTAGCCCAGGTTCCAACCCTTGCCGGAACAGGATCGGCCATTACTTTTGGAAACCAGTTAGCCGGAACCTATACGGTTAGCGGTACAAACGGAACTGTAACTAGCCCGATGACCGGCAATGCAGTTCTTACCGAATCATTAGCTCCCGTTCCTACTATAACAGGACCTGCAACCGCATGTGTTGGCAGCACAGGGAATACCTACCTTACACAGCCTGGCATGACCAACTATATGTGGGTCATAGCTTCAGGCGGCACTATAACAAGTGTAATGGGCACCAATTCAATTACAGTAAGCTGGAATGAAGCAGGAAATCAAAATGTTAACGTAACTTATACCAATGCTTCAGGATGCACTGCATCGGAACCTTCTTTTTACAATGTGACAGTTTCGGCACAACCCTATGCAGCCGGAACTGTAACAGGAAGCACTTCTGTTTGCGAAGGATCAGCGGGCGTAGTTTACTCGGTTCCTTTAATCTCCAATGCCGTAACATACAACTGGACCGTTCCGGCAGGAGCTGCCATTACATCCGGTGCCGGTACCAACATTGTAACAGTTGACTTTTCACTGTCAGCTTTATCCGGAAATATTTTGGTGAACGGAGTTAACGATTGTGGATCAGGTACCAACTCGCCTGCCTTCAATGTGCTTGTAAATCCAATTCCTTCCACACCCCTGATCAGCCTGCAGGGCTATACTCTGGTAAGCACCGCCAATACAGGAAACCAATGGTACTTAGATGGTGTAGCAATATCAGGAGCCACAGGGAAAGAACATTTAGCTATGCATACAGGTACGTATATGGATATAGTAACCCTCGATGGATGCAGTTCGGCTGCCTCCAACAGTATACTTGTACTGGAGGTATCGGTTGATGAATTGAAGAGTGACAATATTTTCGGAATATTTCCAAATCCGAATAACGGCCACTTCGATATCAAGGTTCAATCGGCACTGAAAACGAAATGGACTATAGAGATATATACTAGTCTTGGTACTCTTGTTCTCAGACAGGAAGCTATGACTACTGATGGGACCTTCATAAGGCATACGGATATCTCAGCTTTCCCGGCCGGAACCTATGTGGTTGTTTTGCATGGACGCGACAATAGCCTGATGCGAAAGGTAATAGTGGTAAAATAATCCTGTTTTCATACAACCGCCTGTTTAATTCAGGCTTAAAATCCACACAAAAAGGAAGCAAAGGGTATAATCCTGCTGCTTCCTTTTTTGCTTTTAACCCGGGATCTCTTTTTTTTTGTTATTACTATATTTTTAGAAATGTAGAATTGATAAACTATTTTATGTCTGTAAATCAGATAAATATATGTTTATACTTATCCGGAGGCCTGGTAATGAACTGTTCCTGCATTCCGGATTATTGGCTTAACATTTAGGTTTTATATTCATAACCTCCGGGATATATTCTATTAATAGTGGCCTTGTACATTTGTCCTGTTCAACAATGGTGTTGAATTACAAAAACCGTTAACCCAAAAACTAATCAGTATGAAAAGATTTACAATCTCTAAAATCGTTGCCGGTGCAACAATCGCAGCGATTTCAATTTCAAGCAGTTTCGCCCAAACCAATCTGGGTTCGGAATGCGGATGCCCTCCTGTTGGCTCCAGGACAGTAGTAGCTATGAGTTCATTAGGTGTGAATGCAAACGGCGAACTGCTTGCAAGTCAGACCCTCACCTGTGACAAAATATACACCCTCGATCAGAAAATTTATGTACCTAAAAATATGGTTCTTACCATTAAACCAGGTACGGTGATCAAAGGCGCTTCAGCTGCTTTGCCTGCTAATGCAACTGCTCTTATCATTGAAAGAGGAGGAAAAATTATGGCCGATGGTACACAAAATTGCCCTATCGTATTTACTTCAGCCGCTGATCCCATGGACGGCTCCTATTCAGTGACCAATGTAGGCGACTGGGGTGGAGTAGTAATTTTAGGAATTGCAACCAACAACCTGACTACCGCCAATGTGTATGGAACCGGTACAGGTGCCAATGGCGTTGGTTTTATTGAAGGATTCAGTGCAGCCAATGCACGAGATCTATATGGTGCTGGCGATGCCGCTTTCCCAACAAACGATGACAATGATAATTCAGGTATCTTACGCTATGTTTCCATACGTCATGCAGGCGCTATTTTAGCCATCGGTAATGAATTAAACGGACTTTCATTAGGTTCCGTAGGTAGTGGTACCACTATTGAACATCTCGAAACCATTGCTGCTGCTGATGATAATATTGAACTTTTCGGAGGTACTGTTAACCTTAAATATTGTTCGGTTTTATTTGGCGATGATGATATGTTTGACTGGGATCTGGGCTGGAAAGGAAAAGGCCAGTTCTTATTCGGCATTTCAGGTGACAGTCTCACCGGTTTACACACTACGGATAATGGTTTTGAAGCTGATGCCGATGATGATAAAAAATCCCCGGTTTTACGTTCACATCCTTTCCTCTATAATGTAACTCTTATCGGTAACGGTCATATTGTACCATCGGCTGATAATACCGGCCCCGCTGCTATACAGGCCAAAGAACTCACCGAAGGTGAAATCTACAATTCGGTATTCGCCAACTTCCGTTCCGGATTGCATGTTGCAGGCGCCAGGTCAAATGCTACCAATAAAGGCGATGCTTACGATAACTGGACCGATGCTGACAATGCCTATAATACCGGAACCGGAGTGGCTATAAAGCATTCCCTGGTTGTAAAAAACAATACCTTTATTAACTTCCCTACGGTTTCGCCGAATGTAAACCGCTTTGCTCTTACCACCGGTACTATGGTTGTAGGCAAAAATCCTCCGACTTCATGGGTTATTACCGATGGAACAGCTGCTGACCTGGCACAGTTTACTGCCGACGGAAACGCTGTTGTTGCTTCAGTTCCTGGTATTGATTATAACTGGGCATGGAATTCGGCTGCTCATACTTCGTATGCCAACAATTCATTTCATAATATTCCGCTTACAAACATTGCAACTACTATAACGGCTCCTGCCGACGGATTCTTCTCAACTGTAAACTACAGAGGTGCTTTTGATGCAACCAAAGCCAGCTGGTTAAGCGAATGGGCTTTAAACCAGGTGTTAACTTCGCAGCAGTCAAATCCTACTGACTTAAACAATGATGGTATCACCAACACCATTGACTTCAATATTTTCGTTGGTAAATTCGGACAAACCAATCAGTAAATCCAAAAACCACTTAAAACTTAAACGGATGAAAATAAATACTATTATACTAGGCTTATGCCTTTCGGTGCTGGGCCTTTTTGCCCAGGCTCAGAATGGACTCGAGAACGTTTACGTAGAACGATACTACGTTGCGAATGCCGCGGATGCGGCTGGAAGTTCCGGAACACTCGCGGTAGGTTCGGTTACATACCGTATATATGCCGATATGTTGCCGGGGTATAAACTCCAGACTGTTTTTGGGATACCTACACATCCATTGTTGATGAATACAACCACATCCTTCTTCAACAATACGGATTACGGTGCTGCTACACCGGGCTTTAACGCTACCAATGCCAAAAAAAATACGGTGATGCTCGATTCATGGCTATCAACCGGTGGTGCTTGTGCAGGTTACAATGGCGTACTCAAATCGGAAGATAACGGGGTCGGCAATTTTGTGAATGCAAATGGTCTGTTACAGAACAATGCTGCCCAGGCAGGCATTCCTTTAACAACACAGGATGGTATGCTGGCCGGAACAATTTCAAATACCGGTACTCTGGGTCTGGATGCTATAATCGGTGTTTTCGGCGACGGAAGTGCAAACGGCAATTCATTTTTAGCTACTGATGGTTCATGGTATTGCCTTGCAGGTGCTGCCGGACCCACAGCAAGCAATAAAGTGCTGATAGCCCAGGTTACAACCGATGGTACTTTCCATTTTGAATTGAACATACAGATCGGAACTCCACTGGGAGGAACAGAGAATTATGTTTACAGCAACCCTACAGGTGTTGAATTAACAATACCAAGTCTTACTCAAACCTTTCTGGCCGTTCCTTTACATCCAACCGTCAGCATAACAGCTCCTACCGAAGGTTCCACATTCTCAATAGGTAGCCCTATTGCTTTAGCTGCTACCGCAGCAGATGCTGATGGCAGTGTTACCCAGGTTCAGTTCTTTGTTGATGGTGTTTCGGTAGGAATTGACGCTACCGCTCCCTACACGGCAACTTATACAGGCGTTGCCGAATTAAGTCATGTGCTGACTGCTGTTGCCACTGATAATGAAGGCTTTACTACTACTTCAACTGCTGTTAATTTCAATGTTGGGAATGCTGCTCCTACTGTTAGCATCAGTGCTCCAACGGCAGGTTCAGTGTACCTGGTAGGCGATGTTGTTTCGATGGCTGCCACTGCAGCTGATGCTGATGGAACCGTAAGTTCAGTTGAATTCTTTGTTGATGGAGTATCGGCAG
>CAIPFN010000119.1 GCA_903864265.1 uncultured Bacteroidales bacterium
AAAGTTGCCCCCCGGCAGAGCTTTCCTCCGTTTCATCTGACCATGCAAAGTTAAATTCAGTCAACTAAAAAATAAAATTGATTTACAAACAGTTGAATTAGAAGTTTAGTCTTTTTTGTCAACCAAAATCATGAAAGTACACTCTCCCAACTCACAACTCACAACTCCCAACTCACCTCTCCCTGTCCCCTTGTCCCCTTGTCTCCTCGTCTACTTCTTCCACTCCGGCAACCTCCCCGGTGTAGCAGGCGCTCCCAGTTTATCGACTTCGATCTCCAGCTTTGGCATATCCACTTCCCCAAGCTGCTTAATCTGATTATAAACCGCATGGAATTCCGTCATCAGTATGGTATAGGCATCCTGTTGCATCTGAGTCGGTGCTCCGGTTGATCCCCAGTGAGCATAAGCCACTTTCCCCAGACGGTTATTCAGGGTTACCGGTGAAGGAGGATTTTCTTCCTCGCTGGGGTGGCTGCTGTCGTTATTGAATTTCAGCTTTATATCTTCGACTTGTCGCGACACCTTAGCAATGTGCGAACGCAAATCGGTGTTTGAACCGGGAACCGCATTTAAAGCATCCTGAAGAGCGTACGAACGCTGAAGCAAAGCTTCGGCATATTGCTCGGTGCCATGCATCACACGGCTGAGCTCAGCCACTTTCTTCTGGAATTCAGCCACGGCAGCCTTATCGCCGGCCGGAAGCGTGGTATTGTTAAGCGTCACGGCATTAAACTCAACCGGACCTGCCAGCACCTTAACCGTATCGCGGACCGTCATCGAAAGACTCACCTTATATTTTCCGGGCATAACCGGAATTCCACTGCCTGAAGCGGCAAACGGATCGTATTTATCTTTTCCGTCGACAGGCGAAATATCGCGGTAGCGTAAATCCCAGTTCAGTCGGTTAATCCCCGACGAAGGCGCTTTGTTGATGCGGCAGATCTCATTTCCGGTTTCATCGGTGATGGTAAAAGTTAGATAGGCGGGAATTTCTTCGCGTTCGGCGCGCAGATCCTTATCCGTTGGCTGAGGAATGCGATCCCCTTTTTCGAATAACTTCGTTTCACGCTCCTGACGCATGTCCTTGAGGGTTTTGGGAGCATCTTTCAGGTAGTACGTAAAAACAGCACCAAAATCAGGATTCTTTGCCACAAAGTAAGTGGATCCTTGCCCGTATTTGGTATCCGAAGGAATGTACATCAGCGCATCTTTTATAGGGAAAATATGGGCTTCCTTTGACACTATCTCTTTTGTCACCAGTCGCAAAGGTGAATAGTCGTCCATGATATAGAAGCCCCGGCCGAAAGTGGCGATGGCCAGGTCGCTTTCGCGTTTCTGTATGGTGATATCCCTTACCGGGATTGAGGGCATCCCGCTTTTCAGTTGAACCCATATCTTACCTCCATCATTGCTGAAATAAAAGCTGAATTCAGTACCCACGAAAATCAGGTCAGGGTTGATGAAATCCTGCTGAATGCTGTGCACCGTTTCGTTCTTTGGCAGGTTGGCGGCAATGGAAGTCCAGCTATGGCCTTTATCGGTACTTTTTAGGATATAAGGCTTGAAATCGTCGCGCAGAATATTGTCGAAAGCTGCAAACACAACGTTTTCGTCGAAACGCGAAGCCATGATGTCGCTCACATAGGTGTTTTCGGGAACCCCGGGAAATTTGTCACATTTAGCCCAGGTCTTGCCTCCGTCGGCGGTCATTTGTATCACACCGTCGTCGGTGCCTGCATACAGCAGGTTTTCCTTTACAGGCGATTCGTCAAGCGAAATGATGGTTCCGTATAAAGAAGTGGAAATATCTTTAGCCACGGCATCATAACTCCAGTATTTGCCCATCACAGGCCAGGTATTGCGGTCAATCTGGGCGGTAAGATCATCGCTGATCACCTGCCAGCTGTTGCCGCGGTCGTCGCTGCGGAAAACCTTGTTGGCGGCGCAATACAGGCGGGTTGCCGAATGCGGGCTGAGGATAAGCGGCGTATTCCAGTTCCAGCGATAGGTAAGTTCATCTTTGCGTGGCTCAGGCCTGATGTCGACGGCTTCCTGGCTCTTGCGGTCGTAGCGCACCATGCCTCCGTACTGCGATTCGGAATACACGATATTAGGATCCAGCGGGTCGACCTGCGACCAGAACCCATCACCCCCGCAGGTTACAAACCAGTCGTCGCTCACCACTCCCGATCCGCTGGTATTGCGCGAAGGACCGCCGAAACTGTTATTGTCCTGGGTGCCCCCATATACATAATAAAACGGTGCCGAATTATCAACCTGCACACGGTAGAACTGTGTAACCGGCAGGTTCGATTTGAAGAGATACTCTTTCCCCCCGTCGAAGGATTCGTAAATACCGCCGTCGCCGCCGATAAACAAGTGCAGGGGATCCGAAGGATCAATCCATATGGCATGATCGTCGACATGGCGTTTGTTGTTGCCCAGGGCATGCCAGGTTTTGCCGGCGTCTTCTGACACCTGTGTCACTGTTTCGGTTGAATACAGCTTGTTGACATCCTTAGGGTCACAGGTAATTTCATTATAATACTGACCCTGGGCGGTATGGCTGCTCATTTTCTGCCAGCTGGCACCGCGGTTGGTACTCAGGTACAAACCGCTGGTTTCGCCTGCTGCTTCTATGATGGCATAAATATAATCAGGATTTACCGGTGAGATGGCCAGCCCTATGCCGCCCATATCCCCACCCGGAAGGCCACTTTTCAGTTTATCCCAGGTTTCGCCTGCATTGGTCGATTTATAGATAGCCGTTTCGGGGCCTCCGCCAATTTTGGTGAACACATGCCTGCGGCGTTGCTCGCTGCTGGCATACAATACATCGGAATTGCGCGGATCCATAAGGATGTTGTTCACTCCTGTATTTTCGCTGATCTCCAGGATTTTCTTCCAGGTTTTGCCTCCATCGGTAGTTTTATAAAGTCCGCGGTCGCCTCCCGGTCCCCATACCGAACCTTCGGCTGCCACATATACGATATCACTGTTCTTAGGGTCGATCACTATTTTGCCGATATGTTCCGATTCCTTCAGTCCCATGTTTTTCCACGACTTGCCACCGTCGGTGCTTTTGTATACCCCGTCGCCATACCCAAGGGCACGCTGATGGTTGTTTTCGCCGGTTCCTACCCAAACTACATTGGTGTTGTTCGGATCCAGGACTACTACAC
Organism: uncultured Bacteroidales bacterium; assembly: GCA_903864265.1. Classification (GTDB taxonomy): domain Bacteria; phylum Bacteroidota; class Bacteroidia; order Bacteroidales; family UBA4417; genus UBA4417. The sequence goes on from CAIPFN010000119.1 coordinate 3,183, forward strand.
CAATGGAATACGATTTCTGCCCGTCGAAAACCGGCTCGAAAGTAGTTCCGTTATTGCTGGTTTTCCACACATGACCCGAAGCCGCTGCCACAAACCACTCACTGTGGTTGTTCGGATTTACCGCGAAATCGGCTATGCGGCCCGAGGTAAAGGAAGGTCCAATACTACGCCACTTTAAACCGCTGAATACGGATGATTTGAGGGTATCCGATTTGGCTTCCTCTTTGGCTATATCCTTCTTCGATTTTACATTCTGTGCGGGCACATCCTTGCCCGAAAACAGCAGAACGACAAATAACGCTGCCGTTAACATACACGTAACCAAGGTTTTTGTGAATTTTTTCATATGTATTCTGATTTGGTGGTTTATGGTTTTCATTACGATAAAACAGGGTATTGGCACAAATGCCGGTTTACCATATAACAAAGATGAAATTTTATTCATTACCAATACTTAAAAACCGGGTGAAATATGTAAAACCGCTTCTGCTATCGGTATAAACGCCATAAAATCAGCTAAAACATATATACTGCCTGGCGCAATATAATTAAATTTTCATCGTTTTTTAAAGAACCTATCTTCCAGACTCTTACCCGACAGTATTCAACACTTTCCAGTTTAAAATC
>CAIPFN010000120.1 GCA_903864265.1 uncultured Bacteroidales bacterium
AAAACAGGGAATGCCGGGGAATGGCAATGCCTGCTTTTTCGATAGCCCTGTCCATGCCGGAGTATATTTTGCGGGCTTCGTCGGCGGTACCGAAATTATAAACGTAGAGAATCGCATTGTAATTGTCGGCCGCATTTTCGTTCAAAGCGGCTTTCCCGCTTTTGAAGCTTTCGTTGCCGTTCCAGTATATATTGTAATGCGTGGTCAGATTATGGTAGGCCCTTCGGGTAAAAGTGTTCTTTTTGGTAGAACAGGAATACATTAAAGCCAAACCGACTATGAGTACCGGTAAGAGAATAAATCTAAAGAATACTTTCAATTTCAAAGGGGTGATATGTGTTTGGTTACCTGATCGGGATTATTACACTATACTACTAACTCAAAGAATGCAAAAATATTTCATTTTTTCTGATTTCTCCTATAAAGAGTCGTTTTAAATGTATTTAATTCGAAACAGCCGTGCAGCAGGCATGCCACCGGCATTTCCAATCCCCGCTCTGACCCGGCAGGGAAGGGGAGGACCTAAAGGCCGGAAAGCCAGGCCTGAGAACCGGAAAGCCCCGATACAAGGCCTGGGATTATATTTATTTGATGCATGTAAATCCTTCACATACAGGCAATAAATATAAATTTTATGTACTTTTATGAAATTATATTCAGCGTTTTAGTTCTGAATTTTCTTATTTTAGGTAGGTTTGCAAAATAATACACGCTCGGCTGTAAAAATTATGGACTTTAAAACAGAAAGAACAAAAATCTGGAAGCTTTTATTACGGCGTATCCGCGATAAATACAGGCTTGTGCTTTTAAATGAGGACACGCTGGAGGAGCGTATCTCTTTCAGCCTTTCGCGGCTGAATGTATTTGTGGCCATAGGTTTATTATCCATTATCCTGGTTTTTATCACCACCTATATCATTGCCTTCACACCTTTAAAGGAATATATTCCCGGTTACACGGATGTTACCCTGCAACGAAGGATATACGAATTGCAACTCCGTTCCGATTCGGTGGCCTTTGCCATGCGTACCCAGCAACGATACCTCGAAGACCTGAAAAAAGTGCTGGGAGGCGATCTGCCCAACGAACGTAAAATGGCTCCTGCCGATACGGCTCAGAATCGCAGTTACAACAAGATTAAAGACAGCCGTTCGCCCGAGGATTCCATTCTGCGCACGGAATATGATAATGCCAATAAATACAACCTTTTCAAATCCGATAAATCATTGGGAAAAGGTTCAACCATGCGCAATCTCACCTTCTTTTCACCCATTAAAGGCATAGTGACCAGCGGGTTTGATCCCTTGCGCAAGCATTTTGGAGTGGATGTGGTGGCCGCCCGCGATGAAGGGATCAAATCCGTACAGGACGGCACGGTAATCTTTTCGGGCTGGACAGTGGAAACAGGCTATGTCATAGCCATTCAACACCCGGGTAATGTGATTTCGATATATAAGCACAATTCCGTTCTGTTAAAGAAGGAAGGAAACACCGTGCAGGCCGGCGAAACGGTTGCCATTATCGGCGAAACCGGTGAACTCTCAACCGGGCCGCATCTGCACCTCGAACTCTGGATCAACGGTATACCGGTCAACCCGAAAGATTACATTGTTTTTTAACTGACATCACCAGCAAACCTACACATTTGAAACGACGCATCGCCATACTTGGAT
>CAIPFN010000121.1 GCA_903864265.1 uncultured Bacteroidales bacterium
CGGACAACTCTTCCGGAAACAATTGCTGTAGTAAGTGTTTATTTATCGCTTCGATGGCTTTTCCTTTTATGCAAAGTAATAGATTTTGTCGCTACTCCCCAACTTATTGATGTGATCCTCGTTTTGTTTATATGGATTTTATTAACAAAAACAGAAAACATTTGTTCGCGATGGGGTAATTCAATTGGCATCAGCCTGTTTGGCTTCCTTAATTATTGTAGTCATGCGGGCGAAGACTGAATGGAAACCTGTTCAGCACTTGATGCTGCAGTGGCGCCTAAACTAAGGTTTCACTCTTTATTACTTTTTAGTGTCCCACCTGCTTTTTATCCAGCTTTCCTGCTGCCCGGGGCTGAGAAAGGTCCATGTGAGTATACGGCTCGATTTCTGGCCATGGCCCATCGGAATGGTATTCACTTCCATGGCTTCCATTTTTCGCAGTATGCCATAAGCTCCTTCGAGAGTGGACTCTTTCGAAACCAGGGTGGAGAAGCGGAAAAAGGTAGGAGCAAACTGCCTGCTTTGTCTTATCATGGTGCCGATAAACTGTTCTTCGCCGCCTTCGCTCCACAATTCGTTGCTCTGCCCTCCGAAGTTCCGTTCAGGGCGGGAAACTTTCTTATGCGTTATATTGCTGAGTTTGCGCAGCGTGCCCGCTTGAGCTTCAGCACGGGAGGCATGAAAGGGCGGATTGCAGATTGATAAATCAAAATGTTCGTCATCACGGATGACCCCTTTAAATATATCTTGAGGATTTTCCTGCCAGCGGATTTCGATGCTGTCCAATAAAAAGGGGTTCGACAATATGATTTTATTGGCCGATTCAATGGCTGCCGTATCGGTTTCCGTACCTGTAAACGACCATCCGTATTCTTTATTCCCGATAAGAGGATAAACGCAATTGGCTCCCACTCCGGTGTCGAGGCATTTTATGCTTTTGCCGGTAGGGATGATTCCCTGGTTTTTGCCGGCCAGTAAATCGGCAATGTGATGTATGTAGTCGGCTCTTCCGGGGATGGGCGGGCAAAGATACCCTTCGGGTATATCCCAGTTTTCGATATTGTAATAGTGTTTCAGTAATGCTTTATTCAGCATTTTTACGGCACTGGGGTCGAAGAAGTCAATGGACTCATCGTCATACTCATTCAGCCTGACATACCTTGAAAGTTCAGGGCAGCTGTTGATAAGTGTTTTAAAATCATAGCGCTCGCGGTGCCGGTTACGGGGATGTAAACCCGGTTTTATCTTTGGATGTTCACGTTTTTCGGGACGCATGGGAAATGGGATAACGGTGTAGATTATCGTTTTTTCAATTCGTATAAATCTTTGCGGCGGTCCTTTAAATTCCTCACGCTGCCAAACTGGTTCAGTTCCCTGAGCAGGTCGATGTCCACATCCGCTATCAGTATCATTTCCGTATTCGGAGTGGTTTCAGCCTTGATGCCGTTGGCCGGGAACGCGAAATCGCAGGGTGTAATAACCATGGATTGGGCATATTGGATATCCATATTATGAACCTTGGGCAGGTTGCCTACGCTTCCGGCGATGGCCACATAACATTCATTCTCTATAGCCCTGGCCTGGGCGCAGTTCCTGATGCGGGAATACCCGTTTTGGGTATCGGCGAGGAAGGGTACAAACAGAATGTCCATGCCGTCTTCGGCCAGTATCCGCCCCAGTTCGGGGAATTCAACATCATAGCATATCAGTATGCCAATCTTTCCGCAGTCGGTATCGAACACCCTGAGTTGATGCCCGCCTTCCATGCCCCACACCTTGGCTTCGTCGGGGGTAACATGCAGTTTCTCGTACCTCTCGGTGGTGCCGTCGCGTTTGCACAGGTACCCTACATTGAAAAGCCTGCCATGCTGTATTTCGGGCATGCTCCCTGAAATGATGTTTATGTTGTTTGATATGGCCAGTTCCGAAAATTTCTGAACAATGGTGGAGGTGTGCTTTGCCAGTTCGCGTATGGCGTCGGGTTCGGATAAATGATTGTTTTCGGCCATCAGAGGCGCGTTAAAGAATTCAGGGAATAAGGCAAAGTCGGACCTGTACCTCGAAACGGATTGCACAAAATATTCGGCCTGCTGCATCAGTTCATCCAGGTTGTTGTAAGGCCTCATTTGCCATTGAATGAGTCCGAGCCGAATAATCTTCTTGGTTGTGACCGCGTTTTTATTCTGCTTTTCGTAATAGATATTATCCCATTTCAGCAGCACGGCATAATCATTCGATGCCTTATCGCCTTCCAGGTAATTTTTCAGGACTTTTGAAGCATAGAAGTCGTTCGAAATCTGGAAGTTGAAAACCGGATCCTGTATCTCTTTCCTTCTCACCTGATCAATATACACTTTAGGGCTTATTTTATCGGAGTACTTGTAATAGTTGGGGATGCGGCCGCCGCAGGCAATGCCTTTCAGGTTGAGGTGCTCGCACAGTTCTTTGCGGTAGTCGTACAGCCGGCGTCCAAGCCTCAGTCCACGGAATTCGGGTTTTATGAAAATATCTATGCCATACAGTATATCGCCGTCGGGGGTATGCGTACTGAAGGTATTGTTGCCGGTAATTTCGTTATAGGTATGATGATCACCGAATTTGTGATAGTCAACTATAAGCGATAAGGCGCAGCCTGCAATTTCGTTGTTCACCTTTATCACAACCTGCCCCTCGGGGAAGCGGCTTATTAACGACTTGATCTGAAGCTCTTCCCAATACGAGTCGGGCATGGTGGTATAGGATTCAATCATGGCTTTTTTAAGTTCCTGGTAATCATCCAGGCTTAGAAAGGTCAAATCCACATTTTCAATTTCTTTCATGGTATAGGCTAATGTCAATCGTTTGGGGGATGCACCGGCCATGCATGTTTTTTGCCGGTGATAAATTTGGCCGGATGCCATCTGCCGGCTTAAGGGCAGGGTTAATAGGCATGCAAACAGTGTTAACTGAGCCCGGTGAATGGCTATCAGCCGGCAACTTTAGATTGAAGATGCGGTGAGGCATATTCAATTTGCTGGATCCGCTGCATTTTCATATTCAGGGCCTGAATACCGGAAGTTGGGTACTTTTGATCAGAATCCGTGCAATTGCAGGCTGTCGCTATCAATCATGGTTACCCATTTTCCCATCTTTTTCTGTATGACCTTGAAGTGTTGCTGATCGTCGGGCGAAATAAAGGAAATGGCTTCCCCCGGGGATTCGGCACGACCGGTTCGGCCTATGCGGTGGATATAGTCCTTGGGTGAGCGGGGCAATTCGTAGTTGATTACGTGAGGAAGGAATTTGATATCAATCCCGCGCGATATCAGGTCGGTGGCCACCAGCACACATAGTTCGCCCGATTTGAATTTGCTTAAAGCATCGAAACGCGCTTTCTGGCTCTTCTGGCTGTGTATGGCCGTGGCGTTAATCCCGTTTTTGCGTAGTTTGTCGGCCACATTTTCGGCAGAGTACACCGAGGAAGTAAATACCAGCACCTGTGTTAAATCATTGGATTTGATGAGGTAACGCAGCAGGGGGCCTTTTTTTTCGTCCGGCACGAAATAAGCCAGCTGAGTGATCAGGTCGATATTATCGCTTTCCGATTCTATTTTAAAAACCAGGGGATCGTGCAGCAGTATTTGATTGATGTTACTTACATCCGGGCCCAGCGTGGCCGAGAACAGGAGATTCTGCCGTTTTTCGGGCAACAGGGCGATGATGCGGTTCATCTCCTCGCGGAAGCCCAGGTTGAGCATTTTATCGGCTTCGTCCAGTACAAGGGTGTCGATGCCGCCCAGATGCACCGCGTTCGATTCAACCAGTTCCAGCAACCTCCCGGGAGTGGCTACCAGTATGCTGACCCCTTGCATATCCATCATCTGAGGGTTGATGGAAACGCCTCCGTAAACGGCCATGGTTTTAACGGGTACCGGAAGGGCGGGGGCAAAGAGCTGAAACACTTCGTTTACCTGCATGGCCAGCTCACGGGTGGGTACCAGCACCAGTACTTTTACATGCCTGTTTTTGGGAGCCGAATTCCCTTTCAGCATCATCAGTACAGGCAGGGCGTAACTTATAGTCTTACCCGATCCTGTCGGGGCAATGCCTAAAACATCTCTTTTGTTTAATATGGCAGGTATCACCTCCAGTTGAATGGGATAAGGCTGAGCGTAATTCTGACCAGCCAGCGCGGAGAGCAACGAAGGGGATAAACCCAGAGAAGAAAAAGGCATAATGGTTTGTTCTATGTACAGTTAAGGAAATGATTCAGGGTGCAAAAGTACGCTTATTATCACTTGATGGTGGGAATCCCTGTAATCAGGGAAAAATGACAAACTATTATGCTGATGGAGCAGTCATTTTGTGCCTGCGATTCAATCCGGTATGCACCTGAAGGATAAGTCGTTGTTCGCAGAGGCGGCTCCTCACTGAACCGGCCGGGTAATAGTACAGCTGCCTAACGTTCGCAGCTGTATAACTGAAACCGGAGGAGATGGACCCGCATCCGGTTCTCACAGTCCCGGATGCAATAGGCCGGCTTCAGCCAGAAAAAGTGGTAATCACATCTCATTGCTGACAGAGTCATACGGTTACGGCCAGTGCTCGGTAAAGGCTTCTTTCATTCCAGCCCAGGCAACATAGAACCGCCTGATTGATGTATGATGGTCTCAAATTCAGCTAAGGTTAGCGTATGCCTTCGTTTGAGCGCCTTATCGAGAGGGTATTGAGAAAACCCAGTCTTGATCTCCATGCCGACCGCAATATAAGAACCAGGATAAGCGGGATCAGGGCTGCATTCACGGATTGAGGTATGAACGGTAAAGCCAGAAGAAATACGATGGAAGTGAAGAGGATAATCCTGAACCAGGCAGTCGGCCTGCTTTTGATAAACAGGCTTATGCAGGCAATCAGCAGGAAAGGATTCAGCCAGATGATATTGAGATTGAATTTCATGGCCTGGTGGTCGGTGAAGAAATTACAGAAAAGCATCAGCATCGCCAGCAGGGAAAATACGAAAAACAAAAAGAAGTCGAGGTAGTGATTGAAAACCTGGTTTTTCACAAGTAAAGACAGTAGCATTATCAATATGAACAGGGTGCTGAAGATGAACAGTGGCGACAGTAGTATGTTTTTCCCTGTTTCAGGCTCCGGGTACGACAGCATCTTTACCGGTTTCTGAAGCAAAGGCAGCCTGCCCTGCTGATATTGTATGCCGGCCAGTGAGAGGTTTCCACTCAGGGATTTAGGCAGGAACATGCGTTCGCGGAATCCTGCCCTGGTATCGCCGGGGGTGCCGATTAAAAGATCCGTTCCCAGAGTTAGCCAGGGCATAGGCCGTTGTGCTTCATTTATCAGTTCCCTTAAGGAAGGCTGGACCAGGGTGTTTTCGGCCGGGTAAACAAGTTTCCCGCCAACTGCTTTCTCGAGTATGTCGCGGATGCGGGTTGCACAGTTATCGTAAAAAAAATCGTAGAGATAGAACATGTTTTCGGGCTGCAGATTGAGACTTATCAGCCGGATCACGGTGTTTTTCTCCCCAGGGCCGAGGTTTATTTTTTGTGAGATCACCGTTCTTTGTTCTTCGTCGTACTGCTGGATAAACCTGGCATATTCATCATCGGCAATCCGGTACTTTAGCCTCCCTTTGGCGAATTTCCACACGAAATTGGTTGTATTGAAGTCATACACCCCCCAGCTGTATACCCGGTCGAAGCCCAATGATGGCTTCACGATGCGGATTGCGCTATGCCCGTAAATGGAAGCCGGGTCGATGGCGGGAGAAACGGTTAACAGAAATATTTCGGTGGAATCGGTTTCCTGTGAAAAAGAGGAAACGGATCCGAAGCAGATCAGGAAGAAAAGTAAACTGGCCAGACGGTGCATAAAGTAGGTTTGACTCCTAACGGATCTCGTTGATATTTAAGTTATTTGCATTCAGTAATTCACGCGAGTCCGAAAGAAAAAGCTTTAAATCGCTTCTGGCCTGGGCATCGAGGATAACAGAATCGTTTTCGTAGCGGGCCGCCGGCAGTATATAGTATTGCCTTTTGCCTGCCACCAGCGGATTGTGCACCCAGGTAAGCCGGTAGCCGGCCTCCTTTATACGGCAATGCCCTGATTCCTTTTGAAGGGTAATCGAAAACGTGCTGCCTCCGTCGGTGAAACGTTTTCGCTGATTCGAAACAAAGTTTCCCAGCGACCAAACCACCAGGTGTTCTTTGCCCAGGCTGTCAGCCTTATGCCATTCCATGGGTTGTATCACATGCGGATGCGAACCGACGATGATATCGGCTCCGTGAGCGAACAGGTATTGTGCGATATCTTTTTGAAATGCATTGGGTTCCCTCTGGTATTCCTCGCCCCAGTGAATAAAAACAATGGTCATGTCGGCCGACGAATCGCGGGCAGCCGTGAGGTCATGCAGCATCCGTTCTTTTTCTATCAGGCTCACCACATTGTTGTCGGGTACAGTGATGCCGTTGGTGCCATAGGTGTAATTAAGGAATGCCAGCCGGAACCCTCTTGTATTGATGATCATGGGAGTGGCTTTGCGATAAGCCGGGTCGTTTTTATAAGTCCCCATATGCATCATTCCCAGGCTGTCGAGTATGCTCACCGTGCGTTCGATGCCGTTGCGGCCGCGGTCGCAGCAATGGTTATTGGCTGTGCCCACTATGTCAATTCCTGCATTCAGCAATCCGTTAACCAGTTCATCGGGCGAACTGAAAGCCGGGTACCCGCTGTAAGGTTTACCTGCTAAGGTGGTTTCGAAGTTCGCTATGGCTAAATCGGCTCCCGACAACCACGGGCTGATGAACCTGAAACAGGAATCATACGAATAAGTACCCCTTTCGCTGTTCCAGGCCGCATCCACCTGCGGCATATGCTGCATCACGTCGCCGGCAAAAACCAGGGTGATCTCATGCGTCACTTTCTGTTTCCAGGGCAGCGTGGCACACTCCGAAGTTTGATACGGCAGCAGCGTGAGGCACAATGCCGCCGAAAGCATCAGGGAAAAGCGCAAAGCCTTTCTTTTGCGGAAAAAGAAGGCGGAATGAGATGGTTTATCCGAAACTGATATAAATATCATATTATTTTAGCTGTATTAATGCAATACTGATTCAATAGCTCTTCCAGGATTACAATGAAATAAATTAAAAACTCCCCCATCCAACATCCCACATCCGACATCCGACATCCCACATCCTTAATTAAACCTTAAACAACAAGCTGATCCTTCCCCATTTATGCCACAAACCGCCTTTATATTCAGGCGAGAGATAATGTTGAGCCAGTTCTATCCCTAATCCTTTGTGCCTGAAATGTATGCCTGCTTCGGCGGTCCCCACCACCCTGCTGATTTCATTGCCTTTTAAGGTGAAAATGTTATCGTGGTTAAGCAGGCCTCCCTGTAGCAGTGCATTGTAAGCCACGAGGCTGACATGTGTTTTGGCGAAAAAATAGCATTCCAGTTCAGGCCATGCCGTATTCTCGTTTATTCCAAATACCGGATCGGCTTTACCTGCCTGCAGTTGCATGCCGGCGCCTACATTGGTATAGAGGCTGCCTGTTTTTATATCCGCGCCTGCCAGCAGCGAGAATTTTTCATTGCTGACAAGCGCTTTTTGAACCTGTAGGCTGTAATTCAGTATAATATCGGTGTTGATCTGGGTTGACCATCCCTGGGGTTTGTCATTGGTAGGGAAGGTTTTATGAACCAGTGTCTGCAGGTATGAACCCGGGGAATAAGGTCCTAAGTATCCACCGTCGAGTTGGGAAGAGATTTTAAGTTTGCGAATGGGATCCGCCGTTGTTTTGCGGAAGCCGAAATAAAGGTATGATGCATAGGGCCGGTCGTTTTTCAGTGCCGGGGCTATTTTCGTATCGGTAGGAGTGTACATGTCCTGCACCATGCTCAGGTTATAGGTAACAAATGCCTGGTGCCTGTATGGAATCATCAGTGTATGGAGCGGCGAACGGGCCAGCCAGGCCGCCTGCAGGTCGATGTTGATGCCGTTGGTGTAATAGCGGTCGGTATTGGCATAGGTGATCAGGTCATTTTCGAAATTCACTTTCAGGATGGCACGCGTATCCAGTCGCTGTTCAACCCATTGTATACCGGGAATTATCCTTGCCGTAAATTTGCGCACCAAAGTATCGGCTGTGGTAATAATGATTTTTCTGTCACGGTTTCGCAATCCTGACAAATGGTTTCGGAAGCTTTTAGGGATAAGCGTATCAGGAAAGGGCAATATGGCCGGCTCAGGTAAGCTTGGGTATGTGCGCACCTTTTTGTCGCCGTTCCATAAGTTGAAAATGCGGTTAAAAGCTCCCTGCAGGTCAGCAATTCGCAAGGGAACAGGGTTGCTTACCCCATTAAACAGTATGATGTCATATTTGCCTGCCATTTCCTCCATTGCGATTTGCACCCTGTCGCCATTGGATTTAACAAAAACCATCTGACGCGTATTGGTATCGAGCAGGGGGATGCGGTAAGGGGCAAGAATTTTTTCGGCTGCCGTGACATTGCGTTTTGCAGGTGCCGTTCCTTGTTTTTTTTGAGGAGCGACCATCACCCCTGCCGGGTAATCGATCACCAGCGGAGCATGGTTAAGCTTTCTATCCGCAGGCTTTACCTGCTGCCGGTGGCAAGAGGTAAAAAACAGCAACGAAACCATGATAACGCAAAATGCTCTCATAAAATTGAGTAATCCTGTACCCTGCAAAAATACATATTAAGTGCTTAGCTGCAACCGTATACCGCTTATAATGAAGGCGCCGCCGAAAATGACTTTCGAATACCGGGCACTTCCAGGTACATGGCCTGCCGTTGATTAAAAACAGGTTCCGGTTAGATCCTTCAGGATGATGCCGGGGGCTGGGGCGAACTTACCCTTCGGCGGGTATAAATTCATCTGAAGCTCTTCGCAGCCTTCCCCCGAGAGGTATCTTATTTTTTCCCGCTTCTCTCCAGTTCGCGGAGGGTATCCATCTTCTTTTTTGCCAGGAAACTGTTGATATCGCACAGATGTTCCTTCACCTGTTTGTTGCCGAACTCGAATACTTTGGTAACCAGGCCATCGAGGAAGTCACGGTCGTGCGACACCAGGATCAATGTGCCGTCGTAGTCCTGTAAAGCGCTCTTGAGGATGTCTTTAGTCTTCATATCCAGGTGGTTGGTAGGCTCATCGAGGATGAGCAGGTTCACCGGTTCGAGCAGCAGTTTGATCATTGCCAGGCGGGTGCGTTCCCCGCCCGAAAGCACTTTGACTTTTTTGTTCCAGCTGTCGCCGCCAAACATAAAAGCACCCAGTATGTCTTTGATTTTAGTCCGTACGTCGCCTTTGGCAACGTCGTCGATTGTCTGGAATACTGTATTTTCTTCGTTGAGCAGGGAGGCTTCATTCTGTGCGAAATAGCCGATCATAATGTTGTGGCCCAGGGTGAGGTTGCCATCGTATTCGGTTTCGCCCATCAGGCTTTTCACCATGGTCGACTTACCTTCACCGTTTTTACCCACAAAGGCTACGCGTTCGCCGCGTTCGATGCTGAAAGTGGCATTGGCGAAAACATTGTGTGTGCCGTAGCTCTTCGACATGCCTTCCAGTATCACCGGGTAGCTTCCCGAACGTGGGGAGGGTGGGAATTTAAGGCGCAGGGCCGAATTGTCCTCTTCGTCGACCACGATGACAGGCAGTTTCTCAAGCATTTTCACCCGCGACTGTACCTGGTTGGTTTTTGAATACGTTCCCCTGAAACGGTCGATAAAATCCTGGTTGTCGGCTATGAACCTCTGCTGTTCGTCGAACTGTTTTTGTTGTTGTCCGCGTCGCTCGCCCCTGAGTTGCAGGTATAATGAATAATTTACCTTGTAGTCGTAAATGCGGCCCATGGTTACTTCGATGGTGCGCGTGGTAATATTATCGATAAAAGCCCTGTCGTGCGAAATAACGATCACGGCTTTGGCACTGTTTATCAGGAAATCTTCGAACCATTGGATGGATTCGATATCCATGTGGTTGGTCGGTTCGTCGAGCAGCAGCAGGTCAGGTTTCTGCAACAGGATTTTTGCCAGTTCGATGCGCATGCGCCATCCTCCGCTGAATTCGCCGGTGGGGCGGTTGAAATCGTCGCGTACAAATCCCAGTCCCAGGAGAATTTTCTCTACCTCGGCATCATAGTTTATTTCTTCGATGGAATAGAATTTTTCGCTCAAAGCCGACACCTGTTCGATAAGTTCATAGTATCCGGCCGATTCATAATCGGTACGTGAAGATAGCTGGTTGTTGAGATCCTCAATTTCATGCTGCATTTCGAAAACATGGGCGAAAGCCTGGGCGGCTTCTTCAAAAACGGTGCGGCTGTCCTCGGCAAGCAGGTGTTGAGGCAAATAGGCTATTACCGCGTCCCTTGGCGAGGATACCTTTCCGCGTGAAGCCGATTTGGTGCCGGCAATTATTTTAAGCAAGGTCGACTTTCCAGCGCCATTCTTGCCCATGAGCGCGATCCGGTCCTTATCGTTAATTGCAAAAGATACATCTTTAAAAAGCGTGGTTCCTCCAAACTCTACTGTAAGTCCATCAACTGAAATCATTTTTGTTATTTAATGAGGTGCAAAGATACCGACTTTTAGCGGAGGTTTTAGGAAAGCCGCTCCGGCTGTGGTTTTTTCAGGCTCCTGAAAGTGTTAAAATGCTGATATACAGAAAACAATATATGTTGTGCTTTTATCAATAAAATTATATCTTTACCTGCATTTTGCACCCAATGAATCTTGTATACATGAAGGGTCATTCTGGTTGAAGCAGCAGTATACCAGATACTTCAGTTCCCGGATGAACAACAGAAAAATTATTTCCTATGGAGAACAACATCCTACTTACAACCATTATACGCAACAACAGCATAAAATATGGTTCGCGCAATGCCTTGTTTTATCAGAAAAGCGATAAAAGCTGGTCCCCCATCAGTTGGGCCGGGTTTTATCAGAAGATTGAAGATACGGCCAGGGCCTTGCTGGCCAGCGGGGTGAAGCCAGGCGATAAAGTGGCCATCATGTCGAGAAATATGCCTGAATGGACTATTTCGGATTATGCTCTGCAGATGGTACGCGCGGTATCGGTTCCCCTATTTGCCTCTACCAGTGCGGCTCAGGCTGAATACATGGTGAAGGAAACCGAATGCGTACTCTTCCTGGTCGGAGAGCAGGAACAATATGATGTGGCTGCGGAATTAATGCAGAAGCTGCCTGCACTCCGGAAAATAATCGCCTTCGATGGGGATGTGAAGTTATCAGCAGGGGTTGCTTCCGAGTATTTCTCCGATTTTCTGGTTTCCGGCAGCAACGGCAGCTACGATGCGCAATTGCAGGTGCTGGCCGGTGAAGCCAGCGACCAGGATTTGTGCACCATCATTTATACCTCAGGTACTTCGGGTGAGCCTAAGGGCGTGATGCTTTCGGTGGCAAATTTCGTTCACTGCGTGCGCATCCACGATTTGCGCATAAACATCAGCGATCAGGATGTTTCACTTTGTTTTCTTCCGCTCAGCCATATTTTCGAGAGAGGCTGGACTTTTATTGTGCTGAGTAAGGGGATGACATCGTACTACCTGCGCAATCCAAAAGAAGTGGTGGATGCGGTTAAGGTAGTGAAGCCAACCCTAATGTGCTCGGTACCCCGTTTTTTCGAGAAGACTTTCGAAGGGGTAAATGCGAAAATTGCCAAAAGTTCTGCATTTAAACAAGCCTTGTTTAAATGGTCAATTAATACCGGGGGTAAACGCTTCGATTATATCAGTAATAAAAAACCCGTTCCTTTCGCGCTTAAAATAGCATATGCTGTCGCCAATAAACTTGTACTCTCGAAAGGGCGGGCTGTGCTTGGCGGCAATTTCAGGTTCATGGTTTGTGGCGGAGCCTCACTCTCGGTGGATATTATTCGTTTTTTCGAGCAGGTGGGTATTCATATTAAGATAGGGTATGGCCTTACCGAAACCGTTGCCACGATAACGTGCCTGCTTGATGACGACCTGAATACGGACTCGGTAGGCAAGGTGATGCCCACAATAGATGTAAAGATAGGGGAGAACAATGAAATCATGGTGAAAGGCGGCACTGTTTTCATGGGATACTATAAAAAACCTGAACTCACCGCTGAAGCATTCAGTGACGGCTATTTCCACACAGGCGATGCCGGGCGGCTCGATGAACATGGATATTTATTTCTCACCGACAGGATCAAGGATATTATTAAAACTTCATCAGGTAAATATATAGCTCCTCAGAAAATTGAATCCATGCTGAACGGGGATAAATATATAGAGCAGATCACCGTTATCGGCAGCGAGCGGAAATACATTACTGCACTGGTAGTGCCGGCAGCTATGGCTTTCGCAGAACTGATGAAGGAAATGGGCCTCGGAAACAAATCCAGGGAAGATCAGGTGAAAGAAAAAGCCGTTGTGGATTTTTATCAGAAACGTATCAATGAAGTTCAGAAAGATCTCTCGCCTTACGAACAAGTGAAGAAAATAGTGTTGCTTCCCGAAGAGTTCACTATACAGAGCGGCGAATTAACCGCTTCACTGAAGATAAAACGCAGGGTAGTGGCCGAACGGTTCAAAGAGGAAATTGAGAGTATGTACTAAGCCTAAACGGCAAGTGGCCCTGCTAAGTTAGTAAGCACGGTATACCCTTCCTTCTAAGCCACCATCCGGATACCTATAAGGACCCACATCCGACATCCCACATCCGACATCCGACATCCCACATCCAACATTACCTTCTATGTTTCCACCTCCTGTGCGACCAAAGCCAGTAAGCGGGCTCCTGCAGAATTGACTTTTCGAGGTGCTGTACATACATCCTGGTAATTTCACCTTCGGGCAGGGAAGCTGGATTTTCGGTCAGCAATACCATGTTCAACTTGTAATAGCCTCTTTTTATTTTTTGAATATCCACGTAAATCACCGGCCAGTTATATTTACGGGCATATTTCTCCGGTCCGTGAAGCCAGGGGGTATCGTGGTGCAGGAAATCGAACCAGTAACTTTCTTTCAGGTTGGTAGGGCTTTGGTCCGAAGCCATTAAATAAGCATAAGGGCTGTCCGAAAGCTCCGTAAATGTATTTGATGTTCCTTTGATTGAAGCCAGGGTTGTATTGAATTTAGCCCTGTGCCTTTTGATATACGCATCGACTCGTGTATTAGTCATGGGTTTGTAAAAGGCTACCAGCGGATATTTTATCTGCAAGCCTGGTGAAAGAGAGCCCCATTCCCAGTTGTTGTAATGGGCAGGCAGGGCTATGGCGCTGATGCCCAGGTTGTAATAATGATCGGCCAGTTCAGGGTTAAGGATGTGGTGCCTTCGCACCAGTTCTTCCGGGCTCATGCTGAAGCCCTTGATGCTTTCGAGGCTTATATCGCAGAGGTGATGGTAGAATTTTTTGGTAAGCAGCCTGATTTCAGCAGCATCCTTATCTGGAAATGAACTGCTCAGGTTTTCGGCAACCACTTTACGCCTGTATCCGATGCCATAATACAAGAGAAAATAAATCAGGTCCGAAAACAGGTATAAAAAGCTGAAGGGCATTATCCCAACAAGCATAATCATAAATCTCAGGAATATATAGGACGCCATACCGGGAGTGTTAGGGGAATATGGATTATTCGTTGTTTTTGAATCTTAGAACAGGAAACGGATATAGGCCCCTGCGCCGGGGTTCATATTTTTATAGCGGTCGAGGTTTACCATCAGCCAGTGAGCCGTTATGCCGGGTTCAATGCAAATGCTGCCGGCAAAGGTTAAGGTGGCGCCTGCTCCGGCGAACATTCCCACTCCAACACCGCCCTGGTAAACAGGGAAAGTTTGCGAATTGCTGTTGGGCACATATCCGTTAATGCCGTATAGGTTAATCATGCTATATTCCTTGTTTTCAACGTAAAACGAACATTGCTTGACTTTGGTGCTGTTTACATTTACCCCACCCATCAGGAACCAGGAAAGCTTATCAGTTTTAATATACGTTCGTTTCAGTCCTATGTCGGCATATACCCGTTCTTCCGCGCCCCGCATGGGGTAGAGCCGTAAATCCTTTTCGGTAGCATATTCTTTGGGATCGACCTCAAAAACGATAACATCATTGGCTTTAAGCTTCATATAATTAAATTCAATGATTAATGCCAGCTCCGGGTTAAAGCTGTATTGAGCATAAATGCCGGGTTGCATCGAAATTTTATAATGCATATTCTGAGGCAGGCCCGAAACACTTATTGAATCATTCGCTCTGAGTGCTGTAAATATTTCCTGATGCCAGTAGTAATTCGACATTACATAATTGAAGCTGTTCACATTGGCTGCATCTCCACTGTAAAAAGCTGCCGTATTTTTCGAAGGGTAGTACAGGCCAACATTTAATCCGAAAACCCACCCTTTCCCATCTGACGAATATTCGGTTTTATTGCCATCCGATTGTGCCAGCAATGGTTTTGCCGGAATTCCAGCCAGCAGAAATAAGACTATTATTTTGAAAATCCGGTTCATGGGTGCTTGTCAATTGAGTTTTATAAAAAGCTTAGAAGCAGGCGAATGTTTAGCAAAGTTACTACAGTTCCGATTACGATCAGGAAAATTGTGAGGGGCAATGAATTGGCATATTTACTCATCACCTTGCGGGAGGAGGTCAGGTAAATCTGTGTAAAAATGGTAATTGGCAATTGTATGCTCAGCAGCATTTGCGAATACAACAATCCTTTAAACGGGTTGCTGATGATAAAAATAACCAGCAAGGCCGGGATAAGGGATAACAGCACGCCCAGTCGCGAATGGTTATCTTTCATATCGAAAGGTTCGCCGAAAAAACCGGCAAAAATGCTGCCACCGGCCATGCCGGAAGTAATGGTCGAAGCTATGCCTGCCATCAATAAAGCCACTGCAAAAATAACCGATGCATTATTCCCCAGCAAAGGGACAAGCATGTTCTGGGCCTGCTGTAATTCCTGTACCGGGACTTTATGCCTGAAAAATGTAGCCGCCGCCATCAGTATCATGGCACTGTTAATGCCCCAGCCCACTATCATCGAAAAAAGGGTGTCGAGGAATTCGTACCGCAATTGCCGGCTTTTGATTTTTTCATCCGTGAGGTTCCATTGCCGGCTCTGGATAATTTCGGAATGCAGAAAAAGATTATGCGGCATCACTACGGCTCCGAGCACGCTCATAATAACGATCATCGAACCGTCGGGGAACGAAGGTTTGATCCAGCCGATAACGGCCGAACTCCAGGAAATATCAGCCAGGGTAAGTTCGTAAATAAAGGAAAGGCCGATGATGCTCACAAAGCCAATGATCCATTTCTCGAGTTTGCGGTAGGAGTTCGAGAATAAAAGGACAATGATAGTGATCAGGGTAATGATGGCTCCAATGCGTATCGGCATGCCGAAGAGCATCTGCAGGGCAATGGCACCGCCAAGCAATTCCGCCAGGGAAGTTGACACCGAAGCCACTATGGCCGAGGAAAGTACGGATCGCGACACCCAGCGGGGCATATGCATGGTAGCCGCCTCCGAAAGGCATAAGCCTGTAGCAATACCGAGGTGGGCCACATTATGCTGCAGTACAATCAGCATGATGGTCGAAAGGGTAACCATCCACAGGAGTTCGTAGCCATAGTCGGCGCCTGCTGCCAGGTTGGAAGCCCAGTTACCCGGATCAATAAAGCCTACCGTGACCAGCAAACCCGGGCCGATATACTTTAATATTTCGAGCCCTCCGAGATTTGGTTTATGATCGCGGCGACGAAGGTCCCTCAGGATATGGAAAAGTGAAAATTTCAAATTCAGGCTTTGCTGTGTTTGCGCAAAGTTAAGGTTTTATCCTCATCCCGCCTCCACATATTCCGGGGGCAGCTGTACCCGGACATTTTGAGGTCTTGATATTATTTTCCTGACTATACTCTTTCTGATCAAAGTCAAAGCCCATGGTGCCGCCGTTTTGAATTTATGGTTGGGTGGGGTCGTTTTATCATCGGGCATGTGGGCATGCGCGGGGAACCCGGTTGTTGGCAAAAATGAAAAGAGCACCCTTTTGAGAGTGCTCTTTTCATGGTGAAAGCCAGTGTTTCGGCTGCCAGAACCTATGCTTAATCCGTCAGCAGGATTTTCTGATTCCATGTTTTGAGCCCCGGTGCCGAGAGGTTCAGTATATAAATACCATTCGGAATCTGGCTGTTCAATTGAATGGACTGTCCCGAGATGACGGGCAAACTCATTAAAAGGGTTCCGTTTACCGAAATAAGTTTCATCAGGTACTGGGTGTTTTCATTCAATCCGGAAAGTTGGAAGGCCGCATGTTTCGAAACCGGGTTATTGACAATAATGCTATTTGCCGGGGTTTCGCTGATGCCGAATACCTGGTGTTGCGAATAATAGGATTCCTCCTGTGAAATATCGCGATAGCTGTTCAGGTGAGCTGCCCACTGAAGTGTCAGCGCCAGAGTTACAAGTTTATCCGAATTGCAGGTGTACAGGATTTTACGGCTGTCCATCCACGACCCGTACCATAAGTATTCGGTCATGCTGCTCATAGCTGCATTGTCATAGGCAAATACATTCTTTGAATAGTTCTCCCAGTTGGTGGTTGCTGATTTGACCTGCATCACCACTTCTGTTTTATTACTACCGTTGTACGTGATGGTTTCCTTTTGGTAATCGTCCCAAAGCATGCTCGTCTTATTGAAAACCTGGTAAAGCTTTTCGGACACATAACCGCCTGAATAAGTAAAATTGATGCGGAGGTAATTGTCCCATGAGCCAAGGTTCTTGTTGAATTTCTGGTTTGTTACAGCACTTACTCTGCTGTTCGCATCATAGCTGATCATGTCCTTGGTGGAGTATTTAAATTCGGATGAATCGGCATCCCAGGGCAGATTAAAGATGGTTAAAAGGCTGTTGTCCGATTCGTAGGAGTATTTGTACTTCATGAAGTCAGCCCAGTCCTGCAGGGTTTTATCCCAGCTTTTATAGGTTTCTTCGAACAGCAGATACCCGGAATATTTATATCCGGTCTGTTGGCTGTTTGACCAGGAGGTTCCGCTTTTATCAATGGTTTTGGACGATGATTCTATTAACAGTCCACCCATGTCATAACTATACAAAAAGTGTTTGGTGTTTTTAAACGTACTGCTTACGGTATCATAGGTGCTGCTGTGCAGTGAGTCGCAGAGTTGCAACTGTTCGGATAAAGCCGTGGTATAATGCCCGCCGGTATGAATGAGTATTTTGCCGTCGGTGGTCACACTGCAACTTTGGGTAATCTGATGTGAGATCTGCGGATTCTGGGCTGTTAACTGGCTGAAGGTGGCAGTAACTACTGAAAGTATCAGTATAAGTTTCTTGAACATATGGGCGATTGTATTAAAAGTCAAACAATAGAAATCAGGCCGGGAATCACACCCTTGAGTGCTGCAAAATTAACACTTAATCTTTCACAATATGTATTTCTGTTGCGTTTGTCGGCAATTCCCGGGATGCACAACCTTCATTTCAAGGCGAAATAAATGATTCACACAAGGTTAACGCACGGCAAAAAAAACGCCTGCGATAATTTCGCAGGCGGGAATCAGGTTAGAGTTGATGCGTTGTTACTGTAAAGGCGTGATAACTTCAAGTACTTCAGGCATGTCAATTCCAAGTTTTTTAACATGGGCAAGGGTAGGAACGCCGTTCTTATTCCATCCGCGTCGGGCATATACCGCATCGAGGAGCTGTTCGTAGCGGTCTTCGCGGTAAGCGCGGGTGGCCTTCATTTTCTCTTCCAGTGTCATTTTCGAGGGGTCTAATCCCAGCAGGTCAATCAGTTGCCCGTCGTACCTCTCCTGTCGGCTGAGGTACTCTTCCTGTGTTACCGGTCCGGCTGCGCGGTAAGGCTGTGCATCATGCTTACGCAGGCCTTTCCCCAGACGGATATTCAGGATACGTTGGAAGTTATACACCCTTTCGCTTTGAAGGATGAGTTCCTCTTTATTGAAATCGTTGCCGGTTACGGCTTTGTATATGGCAACATAGTTGTCCACATGGCCGGGAACCTTTCCGGGTTCAGGATGGGTATGGTTATCTTCGGGTTCCACGTCGTTCCAGGGCAATTTGCATAAGCCCTGTAATCCGAACCAGGTACGGAACATAGGGAAGTAGTGCAAAGCTTCGGCTTTTTTCTCGAAAGTAGGAATCTGGTTATTCACCATGTCCATAAATATCAGCCAGGCTTCGTCGTGCTGCGGACCCTTGTTGGTCATGGCATATCCGCCCTGCTGTGCCAGTGATTCTTTCGAAACATACTGTGAATATTCCAGTCCTTTGTTTTCCATTCCGATGTCCTGCATAAAGCCGGCATCGCCCCATCCCTTGGCTGCAAATAATTCCTTCATTTTGTGGACACCCAGGCCGGCGATCTTACCGAATCCTTCGCCCCTCGAAACCATATGAAGCAGTTCCATGGCCGAATCGGCATTACCGAAATTCAGTTTCATGCCACCGGTGCGTTCCTCGTTAAGGATGCCATTTTCGAAGCATTCCATCACAAAGCCCAGTATGGTTCCCCATGAGATGGTGCAAATGCCGTAGGTGTCGCAATAAAAGTTCGATTCAATGGTAAAATCGGGGTTGAAAATTCCTGCGATTGAGCCCAGCGAGGAAGTGGATTCGTATTCGGGACCGTCGACAATCACTTTTGATCCTTTATAAGGACCTGAGCGCAGCTCATAATTGTCGACACCTTTGGCGCAGGCCATGTTGCAGCCAATCCAGCAGCCATCGGGCACGCCCTGGGTGAAATAGGATTTCCAAACGTCGCCCGAAATTTTGACAGCGTCGGGATGGCTCCCGAATTTAAAATTGTGTACAGGAAGCAGGTCATAGTCGTTCATCACCAGGGTAAGGTGGGCCGTACCTTTGCTGCGCATTTCGCATTGTTTGTCGTCGAGATCCCGCATTTCGCGGTTGAAAATCTTGCCCCGTTCCATGATGGCCTGCAGGTCGATTACCCCGTTGCGGTTGCCTGTAACCCCTTTGGAATGTGCTACCAGAGCCTTTATTTTTTTATCGCGAAGCACAGTGCCAATGCCCCCGCGTCCGGCTTGTTTTAAACGTACCAGTTTGCGTTTTGAATCAAAGAAACTGAAATTGAGCATCCCGATCAGGGAGTTGTCAGCCGCTGTGCCTGCCGAAACCACTGCTACATTCAAACGGTCTTTCTCAGTGGTGGCAAGGGTCTCGGTAAGGTATTCGGCCATTAAATGGCTGTCGTTGCTTTCGTCGCCTGCTTCGTATATTTCGATTAACTCGCGGGTTTCGTCAATCAGAACGATTACATCCTTATCCGATTTGCCTTGTAATTCAAGCGAATCGAACCCGGCAAATTTCAGGAAAGGGCCAAAATAACCGCCTACATTGCTGTCGACAGGAATATCGGTTTGTGGCGAAATTGTCACAACCAAAGATTTCCCCGTTCCCGAGTACTGGGTGATGCCGCAGATGGGACCGGTGTTGATCACGATTTCGTTCTCGGGATCATTCCATCGGGTTTCCGGACGTGTGGCATCCCACAGCAGTTTCACGCCAAATCCTTTTCCTCCGGTAAATGTTGCCTTCATTTCGGCCGAAACCGGTCTTTCTGTCATTTCGCCGCTTCCGACGTTCACATAAAGTGTACGGTTGTTGTACCCTTTTTCGATCGGAGCCCATGTGTACTTGTATGAAAACAAGAGTTTATGGGTGTTTTGAAAATTTTCTAAGCTCATATGGTCTGTTTTATTTCTAGCTGTGAATCGATTCACAAAAGTATAAAATGGTATTGACCTACCAAGCTATTTAATTAAATTTTACGATATGAAAGAGCGGGATAAACGATTACTGCTGAAACACTTGGTTTTTATGCATTTGCCTGACGGATAAAGTGAAATATCGCCTGGCGTGGAAATAGTAAACAGGAAAAGGACTGATTTTCCTTGCCCGTAAGCAGGGAGAATCGGGCGGATTTTCATGCATTTGCCTTTGTAGCCAAGCCTGTTTTCAGGAAACGGCAATTCCGGCCGGCGAAAAAGTAAGGTTTTTCCTGTTGCACTTATACGGTCTTTCCCTGACCTCCTTCACGCGGTCGCGAAGCAGTTTTCTTGCATTTCCGTATTAATTATGAGGAAACCGGCAGCAGGCTGTTTTTGTTTTTTTGAAAAGGACTTATCAGGGTAGCCTGTTAAATCAACATAATAGCAGTATTATCCGGTTTTTTATCCAGATATTCCAGAATAGTCAGGAATGGTTTAATGCCAAAATGCCAGGGCAGCCTTTATTCCGGCAAAGAGAGGCACAGACCTGGATTTGATAATGGCGTTTGTGACTGTTAAGGTTTTCCTTTAAATAAATTCTGCTTTACCATCATAGGCTTCAGAACGATTTTCGGATCACTTCCAAAAGTTTGGGAGTAAATGGAAAATGTCTGATTTAAAATGTCCTATCATTAGTAGAATTTACTTTCGATTTACTATTTTGTTCTTTTATCATGACTTAAAAGGCCAAATTTCAGTCAGCTATAGTCACTAGACTTAATATGAATTTCACAAATATATAAACCTCGAAAAATTACGGAACCAATAGGCAAGGAATGATAGGTACGAACAACATTCTGGCAGATAGTGAAGCTGTGGTTTGCTACGTACCAGCCTGCGCTTTTTGCTTTTGCTTCCGCTAAAGTAAAATTTCAATTAGGACAGCCA
>CAIPFN010000122.1 GCA_903864265.1 uncultured Bacteroidales bacterium
CTTCCAGTCCTTCCACATACTGCCCTTTTACCAGGGTTTTACCGCTTTCGTCATATTCAATGTATTCGCCATCTTCCTGTCCGGCAATAAATGCCTGTTCCCTTTTCAGGCTGCCATCTTCGAAGTACCATTTCCAGATTCCGTCCAGTTTTCCCTTTTTGTTGTATTTACCCTGCTGTTCAATCCTGCCGTTTTCGTAGTAGTATTTCCACTCACCCACCGGGTTGCCCTTATCATACATTCCAACCGAACGCAGTCCGCCTTCTTCGTAATATTCCTTCCAGGGACCATCTTTAATGCCTTCTTCGTCCACAATTCCTTCACCCGTCATCTTTCCCTTGTGAAAAATATATCCGGCCACTATTTTACCATCCAGGGTGTATTCGCGCCTTACTCCTTCCGGAACATCGCCGTT
Source organism: uncultured Bacteroidales bacterium (assembly GCA_903864265.1). Taxonomy (GTDB): domain Bacteria; phylum Bacteroidota; class Bacteroidia; order Bacteroidales; family UBA4417; genus UBA4417. Next base: position 416 of record CAIPFN010000122.1, read on the forward strand.
GTAACTGGCAACCGTTTTTACAGCACCGGTGGGATAGTAATCCGTTTTAACGGAAAGACTTGCCAGTTCAGGGGCTTCCTTATCTTCCACATCATTTACGTATTTTCTCACTGTCAGTAACTGACCGTTGAGGTCGTAATCCTTGAAATAGCCGTTCTTAAGATCATCTTTGTAAACTCCGTCGAGTTTGACCTGACCATTGTCATAAAAATATTTCCACCGTCCCTGTTTTAACCCATCCTTGTCCCTGCGGTTGATTCGTTCCCGGCTGATCATGAATCCTTTTTTATACTCCATGAACGTAATAACGGTTCCGTCGGGGGCAAATTCTTTGGAAATTCCCTGCTCCAGTCCGTTGACAAAGGGAACAGTCATTCGTAATTTTCCATCCGCGTAATAGTACAGTGTATTTCCCTGCTTTACATCGTCCACAAAATTCTCTGCAACCGCTTCCCCACCATGATACGTCGTTTTCATTCCGTTTTTACGTCCTGATTTATACCGTATGGTTACCAGCAAACGGGCTGAATCGTCATAAAATTTCCAGGTGCTGTCCAGTTCAAAATTCTTCCTGAATCCTTCCGATTTCAATTGCCCGTTTTCATAATAGGTTTTCCAGTAACCATCGGGTTTTCCGGACTTCATGGTGCCCTCACTTGATTTCTGTCCGCCGGGATAATAAAAAACCATAAACCCGTCAGCTTTCACGCTGTCCTGTCGCTGCTGCGCAACTGCAGGATAATATACCAGGACAGAAAGTACAACAAACCAAAGTTTTATAAACAGAGGGTTTGCGGCTTTGCCTAAATGGTACTTTTGCATAAAAAAATGCTGTTACAAGTTCTTTGACAATTCGAGCATCCTGATAATCGGTATCCTGGCTTTTTCGATCAGCTGCGCTGAGAGGCTGATTTCCGGTTTTTCATGGACCATACAAAGATACAGTTTCTCAAGTGTATTCAACTTCATGTAAGGACAATCATTGCAGGAACAGGTTTCATCGGCCGGTACCACGATGAACTCCTTTTCCGGTGAAAGTTTTTGCATCTGGTGAATGATGCCTGTTTCGGTAGCTACAATGAATTTCTTAAATTCCGATTTACGGGTGTATTCAAGCATAGCTGCAGTGGAACCCACGAAGTCGGCGAGAATCAGCACCGGTGCCTTACATTCCGGGTGGGCAATGAGTTTTGCATCCGGGTTCTGCATTCTCAGCTGTATGATTCGTTCGGTCGAAATGGTTTCGTGTACTTCGCAGGCTCCTTCCCATAACAGCATATCCCGGCCGGTTTGACCGTTTATGTAAGCTCCCAGGTTCTTATCAGGCGCAAAAATCAGTTTTTGATCCGCCGGAAACGATTGCACTATTTTCATGGCATTGCTGGAGGTAACAATCACATCCGAAAGTGCTTTCACTTCAGCTGAACAGTTGATGTACGAAATCACTTTATAGCCGGGATGTTCAGTTACAAAAGCCCCGAACTTGTCAGCAGGGGCTGAGTCAGCCAGCGAACAACCGGCTTTGAGATCCGGCAGCAGGACTTTCTTTTGGGGAGAAAGAATCTTTGCGGTTTCAGCCATGAAATGAACGCCGGCAAATACAATAACCTCCGCATCCGTAGCAGCTGCCTGTTGCGACAACTGCAGGCTGTCGCCTACAAAATCAGCTATATCCTGGATTTCGGGGACCTGGTAATAATGCGCCAGAATAATAGCCCGCTTAATTTTCTTGACTTCAATTATTTTTTTTATGAGTTCTTTTTCAGTCATGTTTCCTGATTTCCCGTAGGGGTCTAATAAATAATGTTTATTTAATTTAATTCTATTTGTTATTAATATATGGCTGTTGACAGTGTTGAAAAAAAACCGGGCATTTCCTTTGAAATGGAGTTAGTCGCTGTTTCTTCACAACTTATTAACAATGGACGGGGATGCTGGTTTTTGATTTTTAAGGTTTTAACAGTTTATCAACAATTACTGTATAACTCTTGCCGGTGATAACAAAGCTGTTTTTTACCTATCATTGTTTGTTTATATCCCTGATAGTATCAAATGATAATTCGGGCTATCTCAGAGGGATGCCTTGGAACAGGCAGGGTTGAACGGTTTTGTGAACAAGCGGGAATAGTTATGGGTTAATTAGTAACAAAGTTACTCACTTATTAACAAATACTGTTTAAAAACTCCTGCCGGCTGGAAATGAATCAGGTACATTTTGGACCTACTTTTACTAAAGATTCCAAGTCATTTAAAATGAAGCAGTAACCGGTCGGAACGGACCGGGCTTAAGAAAAATGCTAATCTAACTTATGAACAATGTTTGAAAAATCGGAAACACTTGCTTTGGGCTCTGACCATGCCGGTTACGAACTTAAGGAATTTATCAAGATAAAACTCTCAGAATCAGGATATTCAGTTCGTGATTTTGGCTCTTATTCATCGGCCAGCATGGATTATCCTGACGTTGCACATCCACTGGCCTCAGCCGTTGATTTGGGTCAGTACAAGGCCGGGATACTGATCTGCGGCAGTGGTAATGGCATGTGCATTACGGCAAACAAGTATGCCGGCATCCGTGCCGCCCTTTGCTGGGAGGTTGAACTGGCCAGGCTGGCAAGAGCCCATAACGATGCCAATATCCTCTGCCTGCCGGCCCGTTTTATATCGGCCGAACAGGCGCTGGAAACAGTCCTGGCTTTTTTTGCCACTGATTTTGAAGGGGGACGGCACCAGCTAAGGGTCGATAAAATCCCGAACCAGTAATTCCGGAATTGTTTTAGTACGTATATTTAACCATAGTAGCACCGATAGGTAGGTTCAGGACCGGATTTCTGCGGATTTCCGCATGCCGGACCCGAATGGAAGCGTTTATAAATCTATAGCAGCAACAATCCATGAGCGAAATCTATACTAAATTCATGAAGGATGCCGAAAAAAAGGCATTTGACACTGTTCACCGCAAAACCATCCGGTTCAATATGTCCCGGTATGATGCTGCGGTAGTGAACGGTAAAAAACAGTACCTGAACCTCGAACTGGCAAAGGAAAGGGCAGCCCATATAAAAAACAAGGTGATCATTGATTTGCCGAAGTACCTGCTCGATTTTGAATCCAATTTCCAGTCGCATGGGGGCAAGGTAATCTGGGCCGTGGATGCAGCCGAAGCTTTAAAGGAAATATTAAAGGTCCTTAAGAAGCATGCTGCAAAGAATGTGGTAAAATCAAAAACCATGGTCACCGAGGAAATTGAGCTGAATGATTTCCTGGAAAAGAACGGGATTGAATCAATGGAAACGGACCTGGGCGAATACATAGTGCAGGTAGCCGGTCAAAAGCCCTATCATAAAG
>CAIPFN010000123.1 GCA_903864265.1 uncultured Bacteroidales bacterium
CGGTTATACAATAATTATTTGTAAAGTTGGCGAAGATTGTCAGTCTTTTATAGATGCTTTTCTTATAATCAAGCGCTCCGCCAAAGGTTATAGCCGGGTATTGAGTACTTAAGTATTGAGTATTTTCGTCAGAAACCCAACTTTTAAAGTTAAAATGAGTAAGCCCGGTATATGCACTGATACCCAGACCGCTTAACAACTGATATCCAATTTTCAACCCTGACATGCCTGATTGATACTCAGTTCCATAATGATTATTATAATCATCAAGATCTTCCTGAAGATAAACATCCTGGAACTTACCCTCAACCAGTGAATGATAGTTGGTTTGTTCAACAAGTTGAAGCTTTTGGGAACGGGTAAACTCGTAGTAGGGGGTAATAAAAAAGGCCCCTTTTTTCGGAGCTATGATCCCAACCTCCGGGTTTGGGTATAAAGCCAGGCTTTCGGCGCCTGGCGACTGGGCACTGCCATTATGGTAAACCAGGCAGCAGAAAAGAAAGAATAGTAGTTTTTTTATCATAGGTTTATTTATTGATTGTCAATGGGTTTTTCAGGGCGAATGTTTTAAGGAAAGCCTTGGTTATGTTTCTATAACTAAGGGATATTTTATGGCAAATTTATCCGTAAAGTTTTATTGAGGGTGTCAAAAACGTAAATTAATTCACCAAAAACGTAAATATTATTACTCCAAAACCATGGGTTTAAAGGAATAAACGTAAATAAAACATACGATTCGTCCCTAATGCTTCTAATTTCACTTGGATATCAATCCTTTTAGAATTAGTTTTACGTTTTTCTGCCTGTAGGAATATTATATTCATCAGGAAAGACCCACAAACCTATTGACCCTGCACCCATATGCTGAGGACCGCTATTTTACTTGCACCCTTTTTTGTAAGTCTTTTCTGGGCTATTACCCTGGCTGGCGACAAAAAGAAATATGGCTCGCCCCGTTTGTTCCTTTCGAAGTTCATGGTTCTGGCAGGATTGATTTTTATTTCCCATTTTCTATATTTTGCACCCTTGCCCGGACTTTATGTTTATTTTGATATACCTCTGGAATTGACAGGCTTGTTCATTTTTCCCCTGTATCACATCTATTTCCGCTTGCTTACTGTGGATGAGAAATTTTCAGTAAAAGCCCATGGCCGGTATCTACTCCTACCCTTATTGGTAGGTATCACCTATAGCATAGGCGTCCTTATTACGCCTTTTGACGAATATAAAGAATGGTTATACCATCAAAGCGAGTTGAATGCAAGCGGGGCTATCCTGTTTTTGAATATAGCCCGAACTGCTATACAGTTTACCTTTATCCTTGTGTTGATATTGTCGTTGATTGGAAATCACAGGCTTATCCGAAAATATGGGCATAAGGCTGAGCAGTTTTATTCCGATATACAGGATTCAAAACCACTGCACGCTAATATGTTAAATTACTCTATCCTGATTATGGGAGCTTTAGCCCTCTTTTTCTTCGTTTTGGGGCGGATTTTCCTTATGCCGAAGGATTGGCTGATCTATTCGGGATGGTCCATGTTTACTGTGGTGCTTTACACTATGGGCAATCTGGGCCTAAAGCAGAAAATGCTGAATCCATATTTTGAAAAGGCAGACCTGCCGGATGACGAGGCTTTGGCACATAAGCCCAATTTCAAAGACTGTAATAATCTGGCCGAGAAGATCACGATTGAATTCACCATAAACAAGATTCATCTTAACAATGAACTGAATATTTCGGACCTGGTAACAAAACTCGGATCTAACCGATCCTATATATCCTATATCATTAATCACCAATTCAATCAAAATTTCAGTTCCTTTGTAAACAGCTATAGAATTGAAGAACTGAAGCTGTTGCTGGCTAAAAACCAGCAATATACGAATCAAGATCTGGCCGAAAACTGCGGCTTTGGTACCATTAACTCGATGAAGCGCTCCGTTTATTTAAAAACCGGCTTGTCGTTTCAGGATTTTAAAATGCTATAACAAGGGGCACCACGCTTGCTGAATCTTCATTATAAACAATTATATCCCAGTGATTTGAAAATCGGCGGGTACGGTTTTGTGTACTACAGATTTCCGTTTAAATAAAGTTTAGCATCTGTTTTAAGGCTTACCTGCCTGTAAAATATTTCTATAAAAGGGGGAAAAGCAAATCCCGGTTTTAAATTTTAACTCCAAAACTCAGAGCAAATTGTAACATTATTTTGCTCTCATTTCGATATAATCCGGATCCATCCCCGGTGTCCTCAGGCCCGCCACTTCATCGGCCATCAGTATAAAAACATTCCAGCACAACCCACGCGTCGATGGCCACCAGCTATCGGTGGTAGTCCATTTGGTAGGGATAAATTCCTTGCTGAAGGGCCATTTGGGGTTCAGGTAGATCTCGGCCCAAACCCGGTTATCCATCAGGGCATTGGCCTTTGTCCAGCCATGTTTGAGCCCCACCACATAGGCGCAGTATTCGTCCCTGAACCAGCTGCCGCCGTTGTAGTAAAACCCATCGCTTTTGCCGTTGCTGTAGTTTTCTTCTCCAAATTTCTCGAATGGCTGATAGTCGCCGCTGAGATAGGCATATCCCGGTGCTTCTTTTATAACCCTCACGCAAATGGGCGCCGTGGTGCCATATTCAGGATGCGGCGAATTGGGAACTTTATTCAGTACGGGGATCTGATCGAGGTGATTTTGCACCATTTCATCCGTGAGCATAGTACGGTTAAAGAGCCAGAGTGAAAAGAATTCCGGCTCCAGGTCGGTGAGGGTAATGATGTCGGGAAAATTACGATCGAAGAGCAGGTGTTTTCTTTCGGGATCGTAAAAATTCCGGTATTCTTTTTCGGCTTTCAGTATATATTCGTCCGAAATATCAAACCCAAGTTCTTTGATGGTTCGCAACGCTATGGCCAACATGCCCTGATTCACTCCAAGCCGGTCGGTTTTAGGGTTAAAATCCACTATGTCCACCTGGCTCAGCGAGAAATGGGACTGGCATTTCCCATCGCGGTCGGCATCAAATTCATTCAATACATAATCGACGGCTTTTTTTATTTTTTCTTCGGGAAGTGTAACGCCAAAGCGGCGCTTATTCATCATGGCCCAAATGAGCCATTCAATGGTAGCTTCGTTGTCCTTGGCTTCCACCGAACCCATAAAGGGCGTTATGATGGTACCTATGCCACCCTTATCCGTCTGGGTTTTGCCCCATTGTTCCCATATGGAAAGATTCAGGGCTTTGTTGTAAGTAGCTACACCGGCAAAAAACGAATCCCGGTTGTACATATCGGGTGCGTAGTTCATATTGGGCACGTTGAAAGGCGTAAAGTCCTTCGTATCGGTGATCCAGGTGAGCATGTTGAAGTTGGCGTAGAGTATTTTTTCGATCTGTGACCCTTTAAAGCCTTTTCCTTCGGCCAGGCGGGTCTGTGAGGAGATCATAAACTGCTGATGCGATTTCCAGGGTTCGGCAAAGATATAGGTGGTTTTCACTGTTTTTTCGCCCATCGGAAGCAGGTTATAGGGTTCAATTTGTGGCTTGTGTTCGGCAAACTGAAGGTCTTTGATCTGAAGCTGGCATTCCTTTCCCGATTGTGTGCCGATAAACATGGAGACGCTGTCATTTTCGATATAAGGCAGCAGTATACTTCCTTTAAAAAGCGTCCATTCGTTTTCCACAGCAGGGAAATTGTCAATATATTTCACTCCGTCTTCCAGTTCTATGGCATTTTGCCCGTTTTTCACCCTGAACAGTTTCACTGCCACGCCGGTATTGCCTTTGCACCAGAATGAAATGGTGTAAATCTTCTGGTCATGCATGGGGGTAATAAAGTCGATGCCTGCCCTACCTCCGGCATGGCCGGCAATGGTGATGAGTCCGTTTGAGTTTTCAATTTCGGCATTGCCTTCTTTTTGAAATACATTGCTGGTTTTCAAGAGGGTTTCCGTACCGGCATCGAGGTTATACATTTCGCCGAAGGTTTGCCGGACATAATGTGTATTGACGGCTTGTTCTGAGCGGGTGGCAACGGAAAATAGATTGGGATCGGGTAAGCGGCGCATGCCTACAAATCCGCCCCCGCGACCGCTGAAACGGCGGCGGGTATTCCGGGTAAACTGATTTTTATAACCGGCGTCGGTTAAAAACCCTACAACAGTAGTATCGGACGTCACAAATCCGGCCGAGGGAAACATTTCATGAATAAAGCCGCCGGGGAAATTATCGTATTCAAAGCTCACATACTTCTGCGGTTTTTCGGCCGGCCGTGCAGTTTCCTTTAATATGTAATACATGCCGGGCATGGATGGCTGAAACAGTTCTATGGTTTTTCGTATAACATTTTCATTCACAAGCTGGTAAGTAACGCTCACCGACAGGTTGGCATCAAAATCTTTGATATACGAATTTCTTTTCAGGGTAATGCTCCTTTCGCCGCCGGCCCATTCCTGTCCGGTCCAGTGCGGGAAGCCCGTCTCGGTGCTCTGGTCAAGATTAAACAGCTGAATGGAAAATTCTTCGGTATTGGTTAACAAAAGTTTAGTTCCGCTGTAAATATTAACATGAAAACCAGTCGTTTCGTCCCCTGCCACCCGCAGTGAAAGTGGCTGGCTGAAAACCGGGGAGATGGCAAGGAAGCCAATGAGGCAAAGCAAAAATACAGGGAATTTATTCATATATGTTATAGTGTCGGGGGGCGTAAATATTAAACTTGAGCCGGCTGTCGGCGGTAATCGAAGGAATAGAAGCCCTGGCTAAAGTATCATTATTTTCCGGCTTATTATGTGGCCGTCGTTCAAAACAATTCTAAGCAGGTGCAATCCGGGAGAAGCGCCGCGAACCTCGAGAGCCATACCTGAATCTTGTTTTTTAAGCTCTGATACCTTCACCGGTATTCCATCAGCAGAGAAAAGGGAAATTTGTTCAGCTTTGAAAGCCCTTTTGAATTCAATGTAAATGACATCCCTTACCGGATTGGGATAGATGCGTTCGAGCAGGTCGTCCTCCGCAATTCCTGCGGGTGTGGCCCACTCATTCTTTAAATCGGCTATCTGCCGCACAGGGATCTCTTTATCCCACAATTTAACTTCATCCACGCTTCCCAGCAGGGCATATTGAACTTCCACATTATCCATGCGGCCTATGGTCAGGGGTTTGGTTGAAGCCTGTATGGTGCCGGAAAAGGATTTAAAAGTATCGAGTGCTCCGTCGATGTAGAGTTCCATGGAGTAGCCGGTATAGAGCGCAGTAACGTGATAATAACGGTTGAGTTCGATGGCAGCAGAGCCGTCGAGGTCGGCAACGCCGGTATTTGTTTTTACCGTCCACCGCAGCCTGCCTTCGGGTGTAATGGAGAGTTTGTATCGTTGTTGCCACGATCCATGCGAGATGATAAACCTTTCGGAACCCAACTGTTCGCATTTTACCCAGCAACTCATGCTCACGGCGTTCCCAAAGTTCAGATCGGCGTTATTTTCAGTATAAATGATATTGGATCCGGAGGTAAACCTGTAAGCCAGGGAAGGCATTCCTCGCGAATCGTTTGTTTTGGTAACTCCGGCAACCGTGGCATGGAAACGGTCGGCGGCGGCATTTTTATTATCCGAATCAAAAGGATACCAGATCAGCGGAGTTTGGGTGGAGATGCTGGTGTCCTTAACCAGTGCTCCGGTAGTTACTATAGTCGAAAGCAAGTCCTGGTTGGTAACCTGTACCGTGATGGTGGCCACAGTGGCTGTTGGGGGCGCCTGCCAGGAAACAGAATTCCCTGAGGGTGTGCCCAGTACGCCTGATGAAGCAGTCCAGGCATACTGCAGTAGTTCGCCCGGGGCCGGCACGGACAGGGCCGTAAAGGTGTTCTGTTCGCCAATGGCGGTATATTTTGAAGTGGATTGTATGCCGTTTACTACGGGTGGTGTCGCAATGTGGGCCACTATCTGCAGATGAAGCGTGTCTTCAGCGGTCTGACCATTGGAGCTTACCCGGCATTTAAGCACCGGCTGCGATGGGGTTGAGGGGGCGGTGAGCTGAACCTGCGACTGGCCTTGACCGGCAATAAGTACATCGTCGAGGAACCATTCATACTGTACCTGGCTTCCGGAAGCAACATTTCCAGGCTGACAATACGCCGTAAAAACGGCATTTGTAACCACGGGGTTATGGTCGGTGGAAAGCGCTTTGATACGCAGTATTTCGGAATAATCATTCTGGTAATGGTAATCGAGCACATCAGCCCCGGCATAAAGCTGTCCATTGTGTGATGCAGGAACCAGCCCGGATGTAAAAAGCCTAATCATCCTGGCTTCACCGGCAGGAATGGTTAATTGCATTGAACCTGTAGCTGCCGGTAAAAGGGTTGTTTCGGTGAGGGCTTCGTAAACTCCAAATGTGCCGGCCGGAAGAACGACGGTAACCTGCTTGCTTACTGATGTTGGGTTAAAATACAGGTATGAAGGCAATGCATTATCGCCATAGAAGTCGGTTTTGTTGAGGTCGATCTGAAGGATTTCGGGAATATTGGTAGTTTGAGTCACGGCCGCAAGGTATCCTACGCTGGATCCGCTGTAGAGCGACAGGTTGGTGGCGGCCCATCCGCCGCCTATGGCGTCGCCGGTAGCAAAGGGGGTTTTACCCAGCCAAAGCTGTTTCATGGATTCGTGGGGAATGCAGGCTGCAGGGTCATTGGCGGAGGCCCAGGCATAAGAATCCTGTTGATTGGGTGGCAGGGCATTCCAGTAAAAAAGCCGGCTGGCGTTGGTGATATTCAAAATCCATTTGGCTATGGCCCGGGCATAGCGCTTGTCGTATTTAGGGAGAGGGGCCAGGGCTGCCGATTGCTGGAAGCCATTCATGATAAAAGCATAATCGTTTCCGCCGTCGTTGGCTTCGCCTATCAAACCAGAAACATCATTTCCGCCCCAGCTTCCGACAATGGAACCCCATCCCCTGAGGTTGCCCTTATCGAAGCACCAGTTGAGCATTTTCTGGATGGGATAATTTGTACGTTCAACCGCGTTCATATGTGCCGCTGTCAGAGTTCCGTAGGACAGCTGCAGTTCGTAGGATGGGTTGGAGGCGAAACCACCCAGGAAATCCATGGCCAGTTGAGCGCCTTCGAAATATTTTCGCCGGCCGGTTTCGTGGTATGCATTATAAAGCAGCCAGCTTATGCTCCCGGCCGATTCAGGCTCAGGAACGCTAACGGAAAGGGGCAGGCCGGTCGACAGGTTAAAGGCGCGGTAGTTCATATCAGGCAGCGCCCAGGGTGTTGTATGTCCACCCAGTTGGTTTACACAATACAGCCAGCGGTCGGCAACCGTGGTGAACTGGGTGGAAAATTCAGGGGTGGCCTGGGGATATAAGGACTTTAACTGGTAGAAATACACGTTAGGCATTACATCGTACCACCAGTCGTTTCCCGAGGTGGTTGAATAACCGTTCAGATACACATTCTGCCCGTTTTTCAGATTAAAAAAGTCTTTGGTTGAGGCAACCCAGTTTATCCCGTTCTGGTTGCTCTTATCAATGCCGGTAAGCGAAGCACCAATGATGGCGGGCATAATATTGATGCCTTCGGCCTGGTTGGCGTGGTCGGAAGCGCCCACATAGCTGTCGAGGAAAAGCGGAGTATTATCGGCATAATTGAATTGTCCCTGCGTACCCAGGCGCGACAAAGGCAGGTATTGCCCTGTTTTGCTCCTGTCGGAAACAAAGCTGTCGTAATCATGGGCCACCGTTTTCCAGTCCCTGATCTGCAGGGGTGCCGGTAAATCGGGCATCAGGCTGATGCGCGAAATGGGTAACTGCCCGCTTTGAGCAAATATGGAAAGGGAAAAGAAAATCAGGGCGGGAAGGAGAAGATAGCGTTTCATGGTTAGTTGGATTGTATTGAGGTTCAGGGATTAGGGAATAGGTTTCAGGGATAAACAAATAATTTAGGTTTCCGGTTAATGGCGATAGATCAAAAAATCATTTGTTTTCAGAAGAGCTTTTCCCAGTAGGATTTTCGCTCCGGCGGGAAGTTCAATCTGCGTTTCGTTGCCAAAGTTAATGATAACAGTTATTCTATCCTCTTTATACGAACGGGTATACGTTATGATTCCATTGATTAAATCCAGTTGTTCGTATATGCCGTACTGAAGGGTTTTCTCACGGTTTCTCAATGCCAGCAAGGACTTATAGGTGTTCAGGATGGAATTTTCCTGTTTGGCGGACTGCTGCACGTTGACCGTGCTGAAATTTTCATTCACCTTTATCCAGGGTTTGCCTGTTGTAAAGCCGGCCGCAGTGCTTTCGTCCCATTGCATGGGACTGCGCGACTTATCGCGGTTTTGTTTGTTGCCTTCGGTAAGCGCTTCTTCCGGGGTTTTACCGGCCTGCAAAGCTATACGGTAGTGCGTCCGGCCCTGTATATCAGCAATTTCATCCACAGTTGAAGCCTTTATATTCTGCATTCCTATTTCCTCGCCATAGTAGATAAAAGGAACTCCTTTAGCCGTAAGCATCAGGGCAGCAAGGGCTTTGGCTCTTGATGCATCGTTGCCGGCCAGCCGATCCATGAGCCGTGGCATATCGTGGCTGCCAAAAAACAGGGTAGGGTAATCGCACATGCTTTTTTCCATGTTTTGAAGTTCATTAAAGATGCGATCCACCGAAAATTCAGGAATGCTTCCGAAATTAAAATTGAAGACCACATCCATCAGATCGGGCGACTGATATTGAGTGAGCACCTCTAATTTATCGCTACCGATTTCCCCAACCACAAACCTGTTTTTATATTCATTAACCGTTGATTTCAGAATTTTTATTGCGTTTTTCACCCCTGGCTGACTGATATCAAAGGCATGTTCCTGCCGGCCGTTGTTGCTGGGATTGTCGGATGCTATTCCATCGGTTGTAAGAAAGTTGATCACATCGAACCTGAAGCCGTCCACGCCCAGCTGGAGCCAGTAGCGGAGTACCTTCTGGATTTCCTGAACAACTTTGGGGTTCGACCAGTTCAGATCAGCCATGTGGACGTCGAACTTGTGATAATAATACTGGTTGGTGAGACTATCGGCCTTCCAGGCCGAGCCACCGAAAAATGATTCCCAGTTATTGGGTTTATCCTGCCAGATATAATAATCGCGGTAAGGGTTATCTCTGGATTTCCTGGATTCCTGAAACCATTTGCATTCGGTTGAAGTATGGTTTACCACCATATCCATAATTACCTTTATTCCAAGCCGATGCGCTTCATCCAGAAAGCGTTGAAAATCGTCGGGCTTACCGTAAACGGTATCAATTGCATAATAATCCGCTACATCATATCCATTATCCACTTTGGGGGACTGCAGGAAAGGCGTGAGCCAGATTCCTCTGATGCCGAGGGACTGAAGATAACTCAAGCGGGAAGTCATCCCTTTAAAATCGCTGTAGCCGTTTCCATCGCTATCCTGGTACGACGGCATATAAACCTGGTAGAATACGGATTCGCGCCACCATGGAGTTTTTGCGGCCGGTTGACCGGATTGGGCTATTGCACCTGATGAAATGAGGAGAAGCAAAAATTTCAGGAGGTTACGTATCATATTTTTAAATTGGGGCAGCCATTCAAGATTGGGAAAGGCAGTTGATTCAAACCGGTGACAGTCAGTCCCGGGCTGTGCTTAGAGCGGGAGAGAGGGCTGGCGATTTAGATAAAGTTTTTGTGTCAGACACCCCTTCGGGTATTTCATCTTTCAACTCCACCCTTCGGGTGTAATCAAATTCATACACCCGAAGGGTGTGCAGACACAAAAAAAGGGGAGGCCCAATGTCCCGCAAACCTATATGCAGGATTTATTGAGCCTTACCCCTAACACTTAAACCAAACCAATGAATTAGGGCTTCTCGTCGTTGTACAGTTTCGAAACCTGTCCGTCAGCCAATGCGATGTTATAGATTTTCAGTTCGTCAATGGCACCTTTGAAGTAACCCAGGTTAGCAGCTGTTGTCCATGCCATGAAGTTAGCGGCAAGTTCAGCATCGGTTGCTACACCGCCTATGATAAACGGCTGAGGATCGGGTGAAGCCAGAGTCTGTGTGAGCGGGCCAATGCCTTTGCTGGCTTCGGTCCATGTTTTTGTGAGGGTACCGTTTACAAAGAACTTCAGTTCCTTGCTTGTTCCGTCGAGGGTAACAACAATATGGTTCCAAACATTAATTTTGATAGAGTTATCGGTTTCATTATCAGCATCCACGATTCCGCCATCCACTTTTTTGAATGTGAAGAAAGGTTTTCCGCCGTCCTGGGTCTGCAGTTTATAGCCGGTCCAGTAGTTTTGTGAAACGATATAGTTGTCAGCGCGCAGTACATCAGGTTTAACCCATACCGAGATGGATAAGTTAGCAGGAAGGAAAGCGGTGGTATAAGGAACTTCGAGGTGCCCTCCGCCTGAACAATATACAGCATGTCCCCCTTTAACACCGGCAACCCAGGTAGGAAGAGCGGCATCGGAGCCCATGATAACGGAGTTTCCTTTAAAGAAGGTAGCTACGTGTTTTACGGTTGAGAAAGCAGTAGCGGTAGTTCCGGTGCCTTCGTCGAAATGCCAGCCGGCATTCAGGTACAGTGCCTCATTAATAAAGCCGTAAGCCTGTGAGTTGAGAGCAGCCATGGCCTGGGTTAAATTTGTAACCAGGTTGTCGATCTGAACCTGTGTGAGGGAAGTAGCAGCCGTTGTTTTTACAGTAGCCAGGGTAGCTTTGTAGGTGTCGATGGCAGCCTGTGGGTAATCGGCAGTGGTGGCAGCTGTAGCAAGAGCATCAGCCTGGGCGATCAGGGCGGTGAGCGCGGTTTTGTCGCCTTCAACAATGCCGCTGTCTTTTTTGCACGATCCCAGGATCATTACTGAACTTACAAGAAGTACCAGCAGCAAAGATTGAAGTTTCATCAGATTTTTCATGTTTTTTTTGGTTTTAAGAATTGATTTGGTGATTGATTTAGGTGGATTGATTTATTGAAGAGATTGAAGTGATTGATGCGATTGAAGGGATTGATTTAGGGGTTTAGGTATTTGGTGGATTTCAGGTAAAAGGGGGTCTGACGTCAGCATGAACCGGAGTGCAGATGCTTTATGCTATTTTTCCTTTGTCGTCTTTTTAAAATTCAATCGTTGGCTTTTAAGGCTTCAGGGCCTGGTTGGCATCTGATTCTTTTTGAGGGATGGGGAAATAGCGCTTGGTATCGTAGTTGAAGTCCACGCCCAGGGCTGTTTCGGCTACGGTTTTCCCCCAGCGCATCAGGTCGAAATAGCGGTGAAACTCCTGTGCCAGTTCAACCCTGCGCTCGTTCCGGATGGCGGTAGCCAGCTGGTTTTTATCCAGGGTAGTGATATCGGCCAGCAGGTCGGCAGGTGGTGTTCCGTTGAAGCTGGCGCGGGCCCGTTGACGAACTTTATTGAGGTTGGCCCTGGCGGAATCGGCATTGCCGTTTTCATTAAAGGCTTCCGCTTTCATCAGCAGCAGATCGGCATAGCGCAGGTAGATGTAGTTAAGGTCGCCATCGCCTTTGAGAGCTGCCGAAACTTCCGAAAGCGGCTGCTGGTGTTTTTTGGTCAGGAAGCCGGTAGGCGACCAGGAAGCGCTGAAGAGATCGCCATTCAGCCAGGGCTGGCCGTCGCGGCCGATGGAAGCGTCGAGGCGGGGATCCACCTGGCCGGTAGTGCTTTTCTCAAAAGCATCGACCAGGCTTTGTGTGGGGGCATTGAAATAGTATCCTCCTTCGGCGGCAGGGGCAAACCATTGGTTCAATTGACTGCCTAAACCCGGATTCTGGTTGGCAAGGTGCTGGATCTCAAAAATGGATTCGCTGCTGTTTTCGTAGGCCAGTTTAAAATTGTTGGCATACTGTGGCAAGAGGTGGTAGATGCCCAGGGCGTCCACCTGTTGAAAGTACCCCAGTGCTGCCGACCATTTCTGCTGGTACAGGCTTGCTTTTCCGAGCATAGCCAGGGCAGCTCCTTTGGTAGCGCGACCTATTTCAGCCGAATTGTATGATTCGGGCAATACCGTGGCTGCATCTGTCAAATCCTTCTCGATCTGCTGATATATGGCCGATACTTCGCTCAGGGGCACGTGTATGGTTTCCTGTGAAAGCTGCGGCAGCAGTTTGAGGGGAACTTTTCCGAAAACATTCACCAGGTTGAAATAGCTGTATGCCCTGATAAATTTGGCTTCGCCTATGATCCTGTTCTTCAGCACATCGTCCATGGGCACCGAAGGCACCTTATCGATCACGTTGTTGGCCCGGGCCACGGCTTCGTAGGCAAACTTCCAGTAATTGATGATGATCCCATTTGTTGAATTGGCGTTGAAGACATCAATATAAGTAATTTCAGCCTGGTCGCCGGGGTTGCCGCCTTTCACGGCATCGTCGGAGGCCACATCGCCAAATACCCATATGGCATTGTCGGGATTGGTGAAAGCCAGGGCATTGTAAGTTCCGTTTATAGCCTGAAGAGCCTGCTTGTCGTTCTGGTAATAGGTGTCGGACGAAAATTTGCCTTTCAGGTCTTCGGTGAGAAATTTAGTGCAGGCACCCAGGAAGGTTATGGTGATTCCAATCACAAAGATAGCTGAAAGTAACTTCAGGTTCTTCCTGTTGCTGAATTTAATGTTCATGAATTTATTCACGAAACTGCCCGAAATAGTGTTATTATTCCTTTTCATATGCCGTTAAATTAAAATGTGATATCGATTCCAAGCATTACAGTCATTGCAGAGGGATAGGTTCCCCAGTCGATTCCGGCGGCGCGGTCGCCTTCGGACTTGGAATTGTCGCTCACGGTCATTTCAGGGTCGAGACCCGAATATTTGGTAAGCGTCAGCAGGTTGGTGCCCGAAACATATACCCTGGTCTTAGCCAATCCAATAGTTTTGAGGGCTTTTGCAGGGATGGTATATCCAAACTGCAGGTTTTTAAGCCTGAGGTAGGATCCATCTTCCAGAAAACGGGATGAAGGGGTTGCATTGTTCGATTTGGATGTCCACGAAGCCCTGGGCTGGGTATTGGAAGTGCCATCGCCGGTCCAGCGCTGATCGAAATAGCGTTGGGTAACGGTAAACCCGCGGTAGAAACCTTCTATATCCTGATTAATCTGCGAATAGATTTTATTCCCGTACGAACCCTGGAAGAACATGCTCATATCGAAGTCTTTATAGTTAGCCGAGAAATTAATCCCCATTATTAATTTCGGAATGGAGCTGCCCATGTGTATTCTGTCCTTTTCGTCAATATGCCCGTCGCCGTTCTGGTCCTTGTATTTTACATCTCCGGGTTTGGGTTTGCCACCCAGTGCCAGTTGCGATGCGGAAAGCAGCACATCGGTTTCATTCTGGAATATCCCGTCCATTTCGAGCAGGTAGAACGAGCCTATGGGTTGTCCCACTTCAGTTCGGGTTGCGTCGATGCCCGATTCAATGCGGCCGCCGTAGAGAGGCGCATCCAGTTTAAGCACTTCGTTGTGCATAAAGGCAAGGTTTCCACCTATGGAATATCCCCAGTCTGTCTTGGTTTTACGGTAGGTGGCTTCGAGTTCGAGTCCCCTGTTCAGCACCGATCCGCTGTTGATCCAGGAAGGTTGGGCATAACCGGTCGAAGGGGGATTGGGTGCTTCCACCAGCATATTATCGGTAACTTTATAGTAGTAGTCGATGGAGAAGGCTAAAGCCCCTTTCCAGAGTTCGGCATCTATACCTCCGTTGTACTGGTTGCTGGTTTCCCATTTCAGGTCCGCGTTTCCCAGGGATGACTGTGCATAGCCCCCGTTGGATATTCCGCCGAAAGGATAGTTATAATAAGGTGAAATCCTGTCGCTGTAGGCATACAGTCCTATATCCTGGTTTCCTATCGCGCCGTAGCCTACGCGGAGTTTCAGGTTGGTGAGCCAGGAAATATCTTTGAAGAGGCTGGTTTGTTTGAGCACCAGTCCGGCTGAAACCGAATAGAAGGTTCCCCATTTATTATTTCCCGTGAAACGGGACGATCCATCCCGGCGCAGGGTTCCCGAAAGATAATATTTTCCTGCATAGTCGTAGTTGATCCTGCCGAAAAATGAAGCAAGGGAGGATGCATATTCGTCCTGGCTGCTGATTTTGATGCCAAGGCCGTTTCCGATATAGATGAGTTCTTTCTGTTGTATAGGGAAGTCCATATCGCTGGCATACAGTGCTTTTCCGCTGTTTTTAACGGCTTCAAATCCTGCCATGGCCGAGATTGTGCTGGATTCGCCCAGCTTGGTTTCGTAATTTAAGACGCTGTTTTCGGTCCAGTTGGCGACGCGTTCGCTGCCTATGCTCAGCCCGTTTTTGGCATTGATACGATCGAGTGTGCCCCAGGTAGGGGAGAAGCGCCGGCTGAATGAATTACGGTAATCCATGCCCGCGTTGGTGGTGAACTTTAACTCGCTGGTGATTTTGGCGGTGAAATAGGCTTTGCCGAGGTAGTTGTCGTCTTTGCGGTTGTTTTCGTTCAGTGCGGCCATGCCAATGGGATTATACCCGTCGCCGAGGAAGGAGTCAAATTTCTGGGCTCCGAAGTATTCCGCCGGGCGGTCCACAAAGGTTCCGTCGGGGAAGCGGATGGGGATAGCCGGGTTGCGGAAGAAAGCATAGCGTATCACGCTGCCGCCGTTTCCGCCGGCACCGTCGCCCGAGCTACCGATGATATCAGTGCTCGAAATACCTGCCAGCATACTCACTCCCACGGTGAGCCATTTGCTGGCTTCCGTATTCAGGTCGAGGCGTGCGGTTCCACGGGTATAGCCCGAACCCCCGATAATGCCTTTCTGTTTGAAAAACGAGGTGGACAACAGGTAGTTGGTGGTTTCATTTCCACCCGAGAGGGTAACTTCGTGCGAGTTGATAGGGGCGGTTTGAAGCAGTTCTTTTACATAGTTTACATTAGCGAAACCGGCGGCATCTTCGGTGCTGATCAGGCTGCGTTGCAGGCCTGCGGGAAGGAAGGCGTTGTCGTTGGTAGCCGCTTCGTTATAAATGGTGACATAATCTTTGGTGTTGACCATCTTGGTCAGCCTGGTGGCTTTCTGGAAACCGGTCTGGCCGCTGTAGGTAACCTTGGTTTTGCCCTTGCTTCCTTTTTTTGTGGTAATGAGTACCACCCCGTTGTTGGCACGCGATCCGTAAATAGCCGCCGAGGAAGCATCTTTGAGTACCGAGATGTTTTCGATATCGCCGGGGGTAAGAATTTTAAGCGCGTCGGAAGTGGGTATGCCATCCACGATATACAGCGGCTCGTTGCCCGAGTTGATGGACCCGGCCCCGCGGATACGCACTGAGACTCCTTCGCCGGGAGCACCGGTATTTTGTGTAACCTGCACACCGGCAGCGCGTCCCTGAAGTGCCTGGGCAACGCCTGAAACAGGCAGCATCGATAGCTCCTTGCTGTTCACTTTGGTGACGGCGCCCAGCACATTGCGTTTCTTGGTCGATCCGTAGCCTATAACCACAAGTTCATCCAGCATCACCTGCTCGGGATTGAGTTTTACGTCGATAATGGCCTGGTTGCCGGGGGTAATTTCTACCGTAGTGTATCCTATGTAGGAAAATAACAGTACCGAGCCGGCTTTCAGCTGATCCGCCGGCAGGCGGAACTTCCCATCCACATCGGTAGTGGTGCCCGAGGTGGTTCCTTTAATCTGAATGGTGACGCCGATCAGGGTTTCACCCGTTTTGGCATCCGTTACCGTTCCGGTGATGTTTCGCTGTGCGAACAGCGATACCGATGCCGAAAGGACCAATACAAGGAGTAAGAATTTTTTCATAGTATAAAAATTTGAATGAATTTCAATTTCAGTGACTTAAGAATTATTTGTATGCTATTACCACATCTCCGGCTTTTACTTTTATCCCTTCGGCTTTCAGGTGCGTTCCGGCGGGAAGAACCACCACCAGCGCAGCCTCACCCGGAGGCAATTTGATGCTTACGTTCCCGGTGCTTCCCTGGGCCAGGTATTTTTTCGAAACAATGTCAAATAAATCCACACTGTTCCCGGCTGTATAGGTAACGGTTTTAGCCTCCGTATAAGGGTTATAGTACAGGTAAACGGGGTATTTGTTGTCGGCATAAAAGTCGGTGGCATTGCAGTCGAGGGCCAGTATGCCGTCAACATCCGTGGTGTGAACAATTGCTCCGAATACGCCGACTATAGAGGTGCTGTACAGGCTGAACATGCTTTCCTTAGGCTGACCCTTCACCCATTTAGGGCCGTCGCCCGTTGAAACGGGTGACATTCCTTTCAGTACGGGTTTGTTATAATCGTCAATTTTTCTTACACCTTCATAGCCTATGATTCCGTGGGTGAGATCTTTCAGTTCCGGAAGCCACTGGTGGGCGGCGTCCGCCTGGTCGGGATAAAACAGCCGGGATGCGTTAACCACGTTAAGCATATATTTGCCTATGATTTTGGCATACTGAGGTTCGTATTTCACCATGGGTACCAGGGGCCAGGCCATAGCCACCGAATTCATAAAGAATCCGTAACCACCGCCGTCGGTAATACTTCCCTGCAGGCCTGAAACATCGTAGTCGCCCCATTTTTCGGCAATCACGCCCCAGCCGTAGCGGCCGTCCTTGGCCTGACAGCCATCGAAGGTCCAGTTCAGCAGCTTGGTAACATCGTATTTGGTGCCCTGTTCAGCATTGAGACGGGCAGCGGTATAAGCCCCGAAAGGGAGCAGGATTTCATAAAAACGGCTTTCCTTCTCGTTCAGCAAAGCCTCGGTAGCCGTTTTGGCCCTTCGGAGGTAACGTTCGTCGCCGAATTTGTGATAAGCCGAATACAATACCCATGCATGGCCGCCGGCGGCATCCTGTTGCATGGGAACATTATTGACCATTCCCTTCATGCGGGCATAGTCGAAATAGGAATAGTTGTAGTTGCCATTCAGCACCGAATCGGCTTTGTAGAACTGGTCGGCAATGGAACGCTGAATAAATTCGGTGTTTTCAACTTTGGGATAAAGAGCAGCTACCCCGTAGTATAACACATTCGGATACACATCGTACCACCAGTCGCGGCCGTAGCCCCCGCCGGCCATTGCCACGGCAGGGTTGGTGTTGTTCATGATGATATTCCACTTAGTGGTGCTGTTAAAATAGTTTTGAGCCATTTTAACAAAGTTATAGCCATTCTGGCATGTCTTGTCAATGCCCATCAACCCGGCACTCAGCAGCGAATTCAGGGAGGTAAGCGCCTCGTGGAACTCGCCCTTGTTTTTAGAGGGTCCCTGGCGAACGTCGCCTATGACAGTATAAAGCCCGAAAGTCACCTGGTCGATGTTTCGCCTGGAACTGTCGTGCCATATCAGAGGACCAAAGGAAGCCTGAGTGTCGAAATCAAAAACCAGGCTGTCGAACTGCATGGTTTTTTTCTTCCAGTCGATAATTTTCAGGGGCTGTGGAAGTGCCGGCATCTGATCAACCCTGGCCAGGGAAGTCTGGGCTACAGGCATACCTGTTTGGGGATTGCAGGAATAAACTCCTGCAAGCAGCACCAGAACGAGTACTAGTATTGTTGCCTTTTTCATTTTTCTTCCGAATAAGAATCTTTCATAATATTTTTAGCCAGCGGAATGGAAATCACCTGCAGTAAGGCCACAATGATAAGGGAATAGCGCAGTGCAAAGGTTTCGGAAACATAGAAAGCCAGGAAGATAAACAAGCCCAGGCCGGTAACCCTGCCGGCGTACAAGCCGAACTCGTGGTTCAGGATATAAGCATATTTGTTGCGGTTTTCGCGTTTCGAAACCACGTCAATTACCTTCATCATGATAGGATAATAAGCCAGGTCGTGCAGGGGCTGGAAGAAGACTTTACATAAAACGAAAACCATCACGCCTACCATCGAAAGTTCAATCCCGTTTACTACCGTTCCTATCACGAAAAGTATGATGCCTACCCCAAAAATCAGGATGCGGTGTTTAGGCTTGGCAAAGCGGCCCAGCATGTATATCAGTATGGCTGTCAATCCGCCGCTGATCCCCTGTATGAGTCCCAGGGAGCCTTCTTTCCCTACATATCTCATGATCAGCATAGCCGGGGCGGTGACCAGGAATCCCTGCACCAGACCTTTTAAGGCTGCCAGTAAAATCTGTTTGTTCCAAAGCCTGTCGAAACGAAAATACAGGAAATCCTTCTGTACCGGGTTCTCGAATTTTCCCCGGGCCAGAGAGAAACAGGCCAGTATGGTAATCGCGAATACGATGATGGTGACCACGCGATACCCCTTATAGATATTGAAAACGATACCGAAAATCTGCATCCCGTCGATTGAAGCCAGCAAGGCGCCTATAGCCAGGGGGATGGTGATGTTGGCAATGGTAAAAAAGAAGGATTCGAGGCCGAAGAAATAATTCCGGTTTTCATCTTTGGTGGTGTTCAGGGCCATCAGGTAACGGTTGGTCCAGAAAAATCCGGATGCGGCACCGATTAAAGTACCCGAAACGATGAGCCCAAAAAGGGTTATGTCTTTCACGAACATCATCCCAACCATCGACAAGCCGCTCAGCAGTATGCCGAAACTATACAGGTGGGCCACCTTAAAGCTTTTCAGCAAAAAACCGTTGGTCAGCGAAGTGATGATGATACCTGTATACATGGCTACCTGGAAGATGGCCACAAAACTGGTATCGGCAAAATACCTCATGATGTAGGCGGCCATAAAGATCTCAACCACGGGCAATACCAATGCATACAGCATATTGGTGATCAGCAGCACACGCATATTGTGCGGCATGGAGAGGAAGTAGCGGAATTCGGTAGTCAGTTTGGCTATCATTGCGTGGGGAGGTGGTTAAATTAAAGTGGAAAGTATTTCGGAAATGGAAAGCCTGGCGCCGCATATCACTTCATCGCTTGCGCCGTAGTACATGAATATATCATCTCCTTTAATATAATGGCCGTTGGTGAAAACCACGTTGCCGAAAAACCCGGTCTGTTCATAGGTTTCAATCGGTTCCATGATGGGCTCTATGCTTCTGGCGAGTACTATAGACGGATCGTTGATATCAAGCAGCAAGGCTCCCAGGCAGTAGCGGTGATCGCTGTTGGCGCCGTGATAGATTTCGAGCCAGCCTTTTTCGGTGCGTATGGGTGCGGCACCGGCTCCCACGCGTGCCGAATCCCACATACCGGCACGAACGGTGGCAATACATTTATGCTTTCCCCAGTGGATCAGGTCGGGCGATTCGGCCAGCCAAATATAGTTCCCGCCCAGTTCGGGACTGCTGGGGCGGTGCAGGGCAAAATACTTACCGTTTATCTTTTCGTCGAAGAGAGCGCAATCCTTATTGTGAGGGGGGAAAATCATGCCTTCGCGGCTGAAATTCTTCCAGTCGGTAGTCCTGATAAGGCCAACGCCCACGCCGAATTCCGAAACCTCGGTAAAGGAAAGACAAAATTCATCCTTCATGCTGGCTACCCGGCAGTCTTCGATGCCAAAAGTTTCAAGTTCACCTTTCCCGAAAATGGGCGGAAACCCATCGGGCTCATAAAAGGTGACTCCGTCGTCGCTGCAAACGAGCCGCAGATACGAAAGCGTAGTCAGGTAATCTTTTTTCTTGTAATTAATCACGCGTGGATCCGTGGCATCCAGGTCGGGATCGTTTTTATCGAAACTCAGTATGTCGATGCCACCTTTACTGTTGTATACAGGGAAGCTTATTTTGCCTTCTATCTGCTTAGGCCTTTCGGCGACACGCAACAGCAGCCACGTTTTTCCTTCAAACTGAAAAACACCCGGGTTCAGCAGGCAAAGTATTTCCATACCTTCAATACCGGGTTTCAGATCGGCCGGACGAAGGAGTGGATTTTGAGGGAAACGTTTCGCGATATCCATAATGATTTTTTTTACAGATCACAAAACTACACTCGAAAGCATCAAATCCGTGTCCGCCCTGTTCCTTATCTTGTCCTTTATAGTACAAAATGATGGCTTCAGGGCTAATATAAGCCCGGATTCAGGGAATAGTTCAATGCTCACCCTGCAATTTTTGCGCAGCGGGTGCAAACGTTTGCATGGAGGATGACGGCTTTTTTGTAAAATCGTACGGAAGCCTGTTTCGAAATACCTGAAAAGGAAATCATCCCTGGCGGGATGAAGGCTGAATTTGGTGATTCAAACCTGGTAACATCCTTACCCTGGAGACAGGCCCGGATAAATCGTTTGTGCCACCGGGTCCGGAACTTCAAGCAGATTTCAATACCAACAGTGGTATTTTTGTAGCAAATAACAGCCGTATGTTATTATTCCGATCGGCAACAGCTGCGAGACCTGTAACATGAACCAGGTTAACCAATAAATTATTTTGCAATTTGAACCGGTATTTCATAACTTTATAGTGTTGAATCTCCATCATTGCACATGCGATCCATCAACCTTCATATTAAACATATTCTGCTGGCCATACCGCTGTCATTTTGCCTGTTCAGTACATGCCAGCCGAACACCAACCCCAACGTAACCATGAAAGCGCCCGATACCATACAAAACCGTCAACCGGCTGTGGCAGGACAGTTTTATCCTGCCGACCCTCTCGAAATACAGCGAATGCTGAAAGGTTTTTTTGCAAAGGCCCCTGCCCGGCCAACCGACCTTGATGTGCTGGCCATCATTTCGCCCCATGCAGGCTATGTGTTTTCAGGTGAAGTGGCTGCTGCTGCCTTTAACCAGGTGGATCCTGCCAGGGTATACAAAACCATTTTTGTGCTGGGTTGCAGTCACCGGAATTCATTTCCGGGAGCTTCCGTTTACAGTATAGGAAATTACATTACGCCCTTCGGAATGGTGAACACAGACCTGGAAGTAGCCCGGAAACTGGTGGCCGAAAACAAGGTTTTATCTTTCGATCCTCAATACCAGGAGTCGGAGCATAGCATTGAGGTTCAGATTCCTTTTCTGCAGTATCACCTGGAACAGGAGTTTAAAATTGTCCCGATTTTGCTGGGAACCCAGGATCCCGTCGTTTGCGAAAAGATTGCCAAAGCGCTAAAGCCCTATTTTTCGCCCGAAAACCTGTTTGTCATCAGCACCGATTTCTCTCATTACCCTGCCTATAAGGACGCCTTTACTGCCGACCAGCACATTGCCGATGCCATAGTGACCAACAACCCCGAAAAATTGCTCACGGCTGTTGAATCCTGCAGCCGTCAAAAAGTGGAGAACCTGGTTACCGGATGCTGCTCCTGGCCTTCGGTGCTCACGCTCATGTATCTCACCGAACAAATGCCCGGTATAACTTACAGGCAGATTCTGTATAAAAATTCAGGGGATACATACTACGGCGATAAGACTCGAGTGGTTGGATATTACGCCCTGAGCGTACTGCAGCAAAAGCAAAACACCCTCATGATGACTGACGCCGATAAAAGCGAGCTGCTGCTGTTGGCGCGCAACACCATTTATACCCATCTGCATGAAGGCGTGATTCCTCCGGTAGATACAGCCACACTTTCGGCTACGCTTCTCAGTAAGGCCGGCGCATTTGTAACCCTCAAGCGGGCTGGTGATCTCCGCGGTTGCATAGGACACTTCGAAGCCGATAAACCCTTGTATAAAATCGTACAGCAAATGGCCGTAGCATCCGCAACCCAGGATTATCGTTTCGACGCTGTTACCCTTGCTGAGCTGGTGTCCGTTGATATTGAAATTTCGGTGCTGACCCCTATGCATAAAATCAACAATGTAAAAAACATCAGGCTTGGCACCGACGGCATTTATATTAAAAAAGGAAGCAGGAGCGGGACTTTCTTACCCCAGGTGGCCAGCGAAACCAAATGGGACCTGGAAGAATTCCTGGGTCACTGCTCCCGCGACAAAGCCGGGATTGGATGGGATGGATGGAAAGACAAGGATGCTGAAATATATGTTTACCAGGCGTTTGTGTTTGGCGAGAAGTGAGAGGACTGAAGGGCAGAAGTGGTGAAGTTGAAAAGGGCTACGCGTTATTTTATCCCGAAGACTTGAGGCAACCTGCCTCTATGCTGCATTCAGTGCCCCGATGACATGGCAGGTGCTTTTTACGCTTTTACCGTTTTTAAAAACCCGCTGAACGCAACATCCGTACACAGTAGTTTATACTTTTGTCCATCATAATGCCGGATACGCCGTATTCCATTGTTACTATCAGCATACTGTGCCTGGTATTTTATGGCATATCCCTGGCTTTAATCAGGCCGGGCATCATAACTGCCGGAGGGCAGCGGAAATTCTGGAACACCTTGCTCCTGTTTTCGTTTTTTATAGCCGGGGGCATAGGCTTATTTCTAGCCATTGCGGTCAACTTCAAAATCAATCTTCCTTTCGCCGGCAGCCTGCTGGTTTGGCATGTCGATTTTGGAACAGCCCTTGCCCTGATGGCCGTATTTCATTTTTCGTGGCATATAAAGTATTACCTCTCCCTTTTTAAACCCGGAAGCAAGTCAATGAATGATGTTCCGGGCTCCGGTCCGGTTTTTTCGCTGCCGCAGCACAAAGCCGGGTTTAACCTGCTGATCCTCCCTTTCAGCCTGGGGTTTACCAGTATGGCCACCCAGCTGATCCTGCTTCGTGAGTTGTTATCGGTATTTAACGGCAACGAATGGATTATCGGCATTGTATTGGCCAACTGGATGGGGCTCACCGGCCTGGGTGCACTGGCGAACCGAAACAAAAGCGGGCGGCTTGGGCTGAAAGGAATTATGACAGGTTTGTACCTGCTGGCAATTATCCCGGGCTTTACACTCTTTCTGCTCGACTGGATAAGAAATATTATACTTCCCACGGGAAGCTATCCTACGAGCTGGCAAATTTTAAGCGGAACCAGCCTGCTGTTGATGCCCTTCTGCCTCATGTCGGGCTGGCTTTTCGGGGCGGTAAGCCTGAACCTGTCGCATGGGCCGGCTAAAAATGCAGTGAGCCTCGTGTATGGATGGGAAACCGCGGGAAGCATTACTGCCGGGATACTTTGCAGCCTGGTACTGGTATTCTTTTTCGAGCCCTTTCAAAGTATGTCCGTTGTCCTTATGATTAACAGCATACTTTTGTTTTTCGGCAGCAGGAATAAGATTTTCCCGCTCCGGAAAAAAATCAGCCTGTATGTGCTCCTGGCTTCCGGTATAACACTGGCCGTATTGGTCTCAAAGCTGGATAGGACCGCCCTGCAGTTTCTTTTTCCCGGGCAGGAAATCGTCACTTTCAAAGATACGCCTTACGGGAAACTGGCAGTGACTGAACAGGCTGGGCAACTCAATTTTTTTGAAGATAACACGCTGCTTTTTACCACCAATAACATCACCCTGAACGAAGAAACCGTTCATTATACCCTGTTACAACGACCCTTGAGGGGGAACCTGCTGCTGCTGGGCGGAAGCATTTCGGGGGTGGCTGACGAATGTTTAAAATACCCCCTTAAAAGGCTCGATTGCTTTGAGATCAACCCTGCTATACCGGCAATGGGTAAAGTCTTTCATCGCTTGCCTACGGATACGCGCTTTAAAATGCATACCGGGGATGCACGGCTGCTTTTAAAGCAGGATATGGTTGGAAAGACCATGCCGCATTTACAGGGACAGTCTCAGGCTGGGGAGACTGTTGCAGTGAATTATGATGCCGTAATCCTGGACCTGCCTCTGCCGGCTACCCTCCGGTTGAACCGGTTTTATACACTCGAATTTTTCGGTTTGCTGAAACGGCTGTTGCTGCCGGGGGGAATTCTTTCGCTGAGTCTTACGTCAACGGCTGATTACATGGGAAGTGATGCCTTAGCGGTTCAATCCACCATGTACCAGACGCTCAGGGCTGAGTTTAACAATATACTGGTGATACCGGGCGGAAAAAATTATTTTCTTGCTTCCGACGGACCGCTTACAAGCGCGGTTTCGAAGCTTGCAGCAGCCAGAGGGATTGAAACGGCCTATGTGAATGAGTATTACCTGGATGATGTATCGTTGCTGGAACGTTCGGGCGAAGTGATGAAACGCATTTCAGCCGATGCTCCGCTGAACCGCGATTTTAAACCGGTGGGCTGTTTCAGGCAACTTAAATACTGGCTCAGTTATCCGGGTAATGCCGGGTCCTACCTGCTGGCCCTGCCGGTGATCGTCCTTTTGCTGCTTGGCGGCATACGCTCCGGGGCAAGTACGGTGGCCCTGTTTACGGCCGGGCTAAGTTCATTTTCAATCGAAATCATTTTGTTGCTGAGCTACCAGGTTGTGTATGGATATATCTATGTGGCAACAGGAATTTTTATCACCTTCTTTATGGCAGGAATCGCCCTGGGGGTGCTGCTTTCACGCCGCTATTCCGGGAAACTCACCTTTATCACCTTAATATACCTGCAGTTGGCTTTACTGAGCATCATTTTTCTCAGCCTGGCTGTTTTGTACTCCTTCAGTCATTTCATGGTTTCGACGGCACTGATGCATATACAGTGCGGTATGCTGATCCTTTGTACGGCTGCAGTTACCGGGGCACTGTTTCATGTGGCATCGTACCTGAAAACCGGAACTATACAAGAGGTGGCATCGGCTAACTATTCGGCCGACCTGTTTGGCTCAGCCCTGGGAGCGGCACTGGTAAACGTATGGATTATCCCGGTTTGGGGGCTGGTGAACTCCCTCTGGGTTGTGGCCGGGTTTAACGCCTTGGCCTTGATTATAATGACGGTAAAAAAGAAGCGCGGGTAGGGATTTTTAAAGCCCGATCAGGGAAAAACGCTGTCATGTTTTGTATTTTTGCAAGCTGTTTCATGCTCGTTGGCGATGAAAAGACGCACATTCATCCTTTCCGGTTTGGCGACGGCAGCCTGCCTGCTCTGTCGCGATGAAATGCTGCTGGCCGGAATTGACATATTTCACGGCATGGCTCCTGCGGACCCGCTCTGGAAATGGAGCCGCGAAGCATACCATTACAAATTGACTCCGCGCGGTATCGAATGCACCAACTGCCCGAACCAATGCACGCTCAGGCGCATGGAAACCAGCAAATGCCGTAACCGCATCAACGTCAGGGATAAGTTGTATTCCATCGCCTATGGTAATCCCTGCGCAGTGCATATCGATCCTATTGAGAAGAAGCCGTTTTTCCACTTTCTTCCATCCACAACTGCTTTCTCCATAGCAACGGCGGGGTGTAATTTTGCTTGTCTGAATTGCCAGAACTGGGAAATCTCGCAGAAAAGTCCAAAAGAAACCTCCAATGCC
Source organism: uncultured Bacteroidales bacterium (assembly GCA_903864265.1). Lineage (GTDB taxonomy): Bacteria > Bacteroidota > Bacteroidia > Bacteroidales > UBA4417 > UBA4417. Next base: position 25,221 of record CAIPFN010000123.1, read on the forward strand.
GACCTAATGCCAGCCGCCGTGGTGGAAGCCTGTCAGCAAAACAAATGCGAAAGCATCGCCTACACCTACTCCGAACCCACGGTGTTTTATGAATACGTCTACGATACCGCCCGCCTCGCCCGTGAAAAGGGGATTAAAAACATTTACAAATCGAATGGTTATATTAACGAACAGCCCCTCAGGATGCTGTGCAAAGTGATCGATGCCGCCAATGTCGATCTGAAAGGCTTCTCGGAGGCAACCTACCTGAAGCTGAATGCAGGCAAACTGGCTCCTGTTCTACGTTCCCTACAGGTACTGAAGGAGGAAGGTGTATGGCTCGAAATCACCAACCTGGTTATTCCCTCGTGGACTGACGACCTGAAAACCATACGCGACATGAGTAAATGGCTGGTGGCCAATAAAATGGAGGATTGCCCCCTGCATTTCAGCCGGTTTTCACCCTTATACAAGTTAATCCAGCTGCCGGCCACACCCCTGTTAACCTTGCAGCAGGCACGCGAAGCCGCCCTGGATGCCGGAATGAAATACGTGTATGTGGGGAACTTGCCCGGTTCGGAGCTCGAAAATACGAATTGTCCGAAATGCCTGAAAACGGTAGTGGAACGTAAAGGCTTCAGGGTAACCCAAAACCATATTAAAGGCGGGAAATGTATGTACTGCGGGGAAAAGATTCCGGGAGTCTGGACCTGATAGATTGACAGCTATAAATCTTGTTCTTCTTCTTTGTTTGCCTTACCGATTAATTCCTGCTATCCACCCCAACAAAACCGGCCTGTCACCTGTTTAAGCTTTCATTCCCGTCGTTCACAGTTTACTTTTACCGAAAAACCAAAACCATATGCAAACCATTTTAGGATCAGGCGGTATCATTGCCAATCATCTCGCCAAATCATTACCCGTTTATACCAACAGCATCAGGCTGGTAAGCCGCAACCCGAAAGCAGTATCAGGCAAGGAAGAACTTATGTCGGCTGATCTTACTTCGGCCGGGGAGGTCAGCAAGGCGGTAAAAGGTTCGGAAGTAGTGTACCTCACGGCCGGACTGCAGTACGATTTAAAAACCTGGCAGGAAAAATGGCCGCTGGTAATGCAAAATGTGATCCGTGCCTGTGAGGAATACGGCGCCCGGCTGGTATTTTTTGACAATGTATATATGTATGGGAAAGTAGTGGGCCCCATGACCGAAGCCAGCCCGTTTAACCCCTGCAGCCGTAAAGGAGAGGTGAGGGCTAAAATTGCGCGAATGTTACTGGATGAAGTCAGCAAAGGCACCTTAACGGCACTTATTGCCCGGGCCGCAGATTTTTATGGCCCCGATACCATGAACAGTTTTCTCAATATGATGGTTTTCGAAAACATGAAGAAAGGGAAAAGCGCCCAGCTCATGATCAACAAAAACCTCAGGCACTCCTTTACCTATACCCCCGATGCAGGCAAAGCTACTGCCCTGCTTGGAAATACGCCTTCCGCCTTTAACCAGACCTGGCACCTGCCAACGGATAAAAATGCCCTCACCGGACAGCAGATAGTTGAAATTGCGGCTCAGGCCCTCAACATCAAGCCTAAGGTGATGGTTCTGCCCAGGCTGATGATTCAAATGGCAGGGATTTTCAATCCAATCATTAAAGAAAGTGTGGAAATGTTGTATCAGTACGATTCTGAATACCTTTTTGATTCAGGAAAATTCGACAAGGCATTTACTTTCATAAAAACACTTTACGCTGAGGGCATCGGCAATTCAGTGAGAACCTAGCTGAATTCGCAGGGCAGAGTGTAAATATGAACAGTGATATTTTCAAAAAAAAAGCACCTTCCGAAAGGTGCTTTTTTTATTCAGGAAGTCAATAATTCTTTATATCAGCACTTTGTCCTTTTTCTCATAGATGGCGCGGAGCATATCTGTAGTCATTTTCTCCAGGTTCCAGTTCGGTTTCCATCCCCATTCGCTTCGGGCACAGGTATCGTCCATGCTGTTCGGCCACGAATTGGCAATTGCCTGTTTGATGGGTTCAACATTATAATCCAGTACGAACTCGGGTATATGTTTTTTTATCTCGTTTGCAATCATTTCAGGGTCGAAGCTCATGGCCGTGACATTAAATGAATTGCGGTGAACCAGTTTGGACGGATCGGCTTCCATCAGGTTAACGGCGGCTTCCAGGGCATCGGGCATATACATCATGTCGAGGAAAGTCCCCGCACTCAGCGGACTCGTATACCGGCCATGCTTAACGGCTTCATAAAAAATTTCAACGGCGTAATCCGTGGTTCCTCCCCCGGGCATGGTTACATTGGAGATAATCCCCGGAAAGCGGACCGAACGGGTATCGACACCGAACTTTTTGAAATAATAATCGCTTAATAATTCCCCGGTTACCTTGGTAATCCCGTACATGGTCTGGGGGCGCTGGATGGTATCCTGAGGAGTATGATCGTGCGGGGTGTTGGGCCCGAAAGAGCCGATAGAACTGGGGGTGAACAGGGCGCATTTGTATTCGCGGGCTACCTCCAGGCAATTCATCAGTCCGCCAACGCCGATCTGCCAGGCCATCAACGGCTTGGTTTCGCCCACAGCCGAAAGGATGGCTGCCAGGTTATAGATGGTATCAATCTTATATTTCTTAACCAGGTCGGCTACTTCCTGGGCTTCAGTAACATCCACGTATTCGGCTGGTCCTGAGTGGAGCAGTTCACCTGAGGGTTCCGGACGGAAGTAACCGGCAACCACACTGCTGTTTCCATAAATTTTCCGGAGTTTCATAGTAAGCTCCGAACCTATCTGGCCTACCGCTCCTATGACGAGTATATTCTTCATGTGCAAATTTCAATTGTATTGTTAAACGATTCACAAAAGTGCGGCAAAATTAAACAAATTTGCTTACCTCAGCCGTTATTTAACCTTATCCTGAAAATAAATTTAATTAATTGATGTTCTGTGATTTAGAATTGCAATCCTGCCGCCTTTCGCGCAAGGGAATGGGCGGTTGTGCCCCTGGTTCAATTAAGTATAACATTTTCAAGTTCATCCGGTTAACCGTTCCAATAATTTTTACCTTTGCGGCCTGATTAAAATGCTTTTACAGCCATCGGGAGTGTATTTTTAAATGAAATGATTCCAAATAGTTCAGGATTTCAGATTTCAAAATATAAATAGCTTCACCCGGAATCTTTACAGTGGTTTAATCAAACCCCCGCATAACAGAATCTAAACAATCACGATACCATGTACACCAAATTTCAGGAACACCTCAGTAAAGAGCTTGCCGGGATCAAGGAAGCCGGATTATTTAAAAACGAACGTATCCTTGTTTCGCCCCAGGGGGCCGAAATTACGATCAGTTCCGGCGCTAAAGTGCTTAACTTCTGCGCCAATAACTACCTGGGACTTTCCAACAGCCCTCAGTTGATAGCAGCAGCCAAGGAAGCGCTCGATACCCATGGTTACGGCATGTCGTCGGTTCGTTTTATTTGCGGTACCGGCGATCTGCATAAAGAACTGGAAAAGAAAATTGCTGACTTTTTTGGTATGGAAGATACCATTCTTTATGCCGCATGCTTCGATGCCAATGGCGGTGTTTTCGAACCCTTGCTGGGTGAAGAAGATGCCATTATCAGCGACTCACTGAACCATGCCTCCATTATTGATGGCGTTCGCCTTTGTAAAGCGGTACGTTACCGGTACAATAATGCCGATATGGCCGACCTTGAAGTGCAGTTGCAGGCAGCCCAGGCGCAAAAGCACCGCCTGATTGTTACCGACGGTGTTTTTTCGATGGATGGCAATGTAGCCCCACTCGACAAGATATACGAACTGGCGAATAAGTACAATGCCATGATTATGGTTGACGAATCGCACTCGGCAGGCGTAGTGGGCCAGACTGGCCGGGGTGTTACCGAGCAGTTCGACCTGAAAGGTAAGATTGAAATCATTACAGGTACTTTAGGAAAAGCCTTCGGCGGAGCCATTGGCGGATTCACCACGGGTAAAAAGGAAATTATTGATATGCTGCGTCAGCGTTCGCGTCCATATCTTTTCAGCAACTCTATACCTCCAATGGTAGCTGCTGCCGGTATCCGCATGGTGGATATGATGAGCGAAACCAATGAATTACAGGACAAACTTCACGATAATACGGCCTATTTTGTTAAAAATATGCTGGCTGCCGGCTTCGATATCAAGCCTACCCAAAGCGCCATTTGTGCCGTGATGCTGTACGATGCCAAGCTCAGCCAGGAAATGGCGGCCAAACTGCTCGATGAAGGCATTTATGTGATTGGTTTCTTTTTCCCGGTTGTGCCTAAGGACAAAGCCCGCATCCGTGTGCAGATTTCAGCCGCCCACGAACGCGAACATCTCGATAAATGCATTGCCGCCTTTACCAAGGTTGGAAAAGAACTGGGGGTCATTAAAGGACAGGATAGCGGTTGTGGCTGCGGCTGCAGTTGTGGAAACTAAACACTGCCCCGATTATAATAAAAAAGGCTGCCGTCAGGGTGGCCTTTTTTTGTTTCCCGCCAAAGCCCGCTCGAAAAGAACCGGCCGATAAGGCTTCTTTGAAATATCTGCATAAAGCCGGCATTATTTATTTTTGGTGAATCTATATAAAGTACATTTGATGACTTCAAAAAATTAAAACAATCAGGGATATGAAAATTAAATTTATTGGCGCGGCCCGCGAGGTAACGGGAAGTAAACATCTCATCACCACCGAAAACGGGAAAAGAATATTACTCGACTGCGGAATGTTCCAGGGCAAAGGCCTGGAAACCGATGGCATGAACCGGAACCTGATGTTCGATCCGGCTAAAATCGACCATGTTATACTCACCCATGCACATATTGACCACTCGGGACTGATCCCGTATATTTACAAACTTGGATTCCGGGGCTCGGTAATTTGTACCAGCGCCACCCGCGATCTTTGCGCCATTATGCTGGCCGACAGCGGGCACATACAGGAGGGTGACGTGAAATGGTTTAACAAACGCCGTATTCAGAAAGGGCTGGCCCCGGTTGACCCTATTTACACCGAGGTGGATGCACGGGCCTGTATGGAATTGTTTATCACGGTGGCTTACGGCCGCAAGTTTAATATTGATGCCAACACCAGGGTGAAATTTACCAACACCGGTCATATGCTGGGAAGCGGAACGGCTCTGCTCGAGATCAGCGAGAATGGAAAAACCACCCGAATTGCCTATACCGGCGACATCGGAAGGCCGGCAAGCCGTATTTTAAGAGCGCCGGAGCCATTCCCTCAATGCGACTACCTGATTACGGAAGCAACCTATGGCAACCGGCTTCATCCGCACCTGCAGGAGGCTGAAGGGGAACTTTTAAGGGTGATACGCGAAACCTGCGTTGAAAAAGGCGGCAAAGTAATCATTCCTTCATTTGCCATAGGCCGCACCCAGGAAGTGGTGTATGCACTCAATAATTTTTTCAACCAGGGGTTGTTGCCCAAAGTGAATATTTATGTCGACAGCCCGCTGGCGGTAAATGCTACCGATATATTCAGGCTTCACACCGATATACTGAATGCGGATGTGGCGCATGTAATGCTCACCGATCCTGATCCCTTTGGCTTTAATTCGCTGTATTACATCAAAAGCCCGGATGAATCGAAGAAGCTGAATTCCAACAATAGGCCCTGTGTCATCATTTCGGCTTCGGGTATGATGGAAGCCGGGCGGATCAAACATCACCTGGCCAATAATATTGAGAATCCTAAAAATACCATACTTGCCGTTGGATATTGCTCACCCCGTACGCTGGGTGCACGAATACTGGATGGCGCCGACGAAGTTTCAATTTTTGGGGTTCGCCATCCGGTGAAAGCAAAGGTCGAAAGGATTGAGGCTTTCAGCGGACATGGCGATTCGGTTGAAATGGCCGATTTCCTGGCTTGCCAGGATACGTCAAAGGTTAAAAAAGTTTTCCTGGTGCATGGCGAATACGAAGCTCAGCTGGCCTATAAAAACACCCTCGAAAAAAGAGGTTTCTCCCATATTGAAATACCGGTTGCAGGCGAAGAAACGGAATTGTAGCGCCCCGGGAACCGGTTTATTTACTCATCAGGCTGCTTTCCTCTGCCCGTCAGCCGGCTTTGGCCGGCGGGCAGAGAATGCAGTCAAAAGAGCTGAATGCCGGATTGTACTGTTTTAAAACCATGCCGACGGCAAAACTTTGTTTTTCATGCCATATTCTGTACAATGGGTTAAAAAATACTGCCCTCGGTAAAGTCCATCCTGTTTGTTTGTAAATTTGAATGCAACATCCATTCGTTTGCACCCTGTATTCAGGTCAAAACATCCATTGGTATTTATTTAAAAGAGTATGCAAAAAGAAAAAAAAACAGCACAGGGTATTCTGAGTACATTAAATGTCGGAATTGTGGGATTTGGCTTGTCGGGGCAGGTTTTTCATACTCCATTTATAGATGCAAACCCCCATTTTAATCTCCATACCATAGTATCGAAAGGAACCCTGGCCGGCGATATATATCCCCAGGCGCATATTACTTCCTCAATGGATGAGATGTTAGCCAATCCCGCGATTGACCTTGTGATTATCTGCTCGCCCAATGCCATGCACTTTGCGCATGCCGGGGCAGCCATGCGGGCGGGCAAGCATGTTGTAGTTGAAAAGCCATTTACCGTGAGTTCAGCAGAAGCGGAGAGCCTGATAGAAATTTCCCGGAGTACGGGCAAAAAACTGTTTCCGTTTCACAACCGCCGTTGGGACAGCGACTTTCTGACCCTGAAACTCATTCTGGAACAGGGATACCTTGGGAAAGTGGTAGAGTTTGAGTCGCGTTTCGACAGGTTCACGCCCGAAATCACGCGTGCCGCCTGGAGGTATGAGCAGGAAGCCGGAGGAGGAACCCTGTTTGATCTGGGCATTCACCTGATTGACCAGGCCGTGAGCCTCTTTGGTTCGCCTGAGGGGGTTTTTTGCCGCTTATTCAACCAGCGCCAGGGAAGCATCAACGACGACAGTTTTGACCTGAAGCTGATATACCCTGATCTGAACGTAACTCTCAAAGCCAGCGTGTTCGTAAAAGAGCCGGGGCCCCGCTTCCAGGTACACGGCACATGCGGTTCGTTTGTAAAATATGGTCTGGATACCCAGGAAGCCATGCTGCGAAAAGGGAAAAAGCCCGGAAGCCGGGGTTTTGGCGTGGAGCCGGCTAAAAACCGGGGAATACTGAATGCCGAGGCGTTCGGGAAACAATTCCGGGGGCCGTTTGTAACCGTTACTGGTAACTATATGGCGTTTTTTGATAATGTGTATTCTGTTTTGACTGAGGGAGATGAGGCTGTTGTAAAACCTGCTGACGCATTAGTGAACATCCGTATCATTGAAGCAGCAAAAAAAAGCCAGGAAGAACAGAAAATCATACATTTATAAGTGCATCGTCAAAACCCATCCGGACTTACAGTCTGAGTAAACCATTATTATTGCCGCCAGGCTGGGCGAAAAACGGATCGTTTTTGAAAATTGGGGAGTAAATGAAAAATTACTGTTTTAACGCTTCCTGTTTTTTGAAGGATTTACTTTTGATTTAATTTTTTGGTAACTATTCACCCCATTTAAGCCACAGATTCACAGATTATTAGCTATGAGCATTATGATTATAAAGCAATAATTTCACAGATTTATAGTTTTTCAACTGCCAAAGGCAGTTAAAAAATTTAACTAAATCTGTGAATCTGTGGCAATTATACATTTGATTTTTTCAATTAGGGGCTGAATATTTACATTTTTTGTTCTTTTGAGATGTCACAAAAGAACGAAAACCCAGATAACTATTAGGCCCAGGCTATATGTAAATTTCTCACAGATATACTCCTTGAAAAATCTTGCTATCACAATAGCTATAGTGATAAGCTTGATAAGTTTGAACAACATCCTGATCGCAAATAAAACTTTGCTTTGCAACGCATATACCCGAGTTGCTTAGTTTCGGCTACCTCTATTGTGAAATTTCTATTAGTCCGCTCCCAACACCGTAAAAATAATTGAAATGAGCCAAATGCCTGTCCGGAAATGTTGCCATAAGTACTTATTTTCTTAGCAGGGATCGGCATTAGAAAAATATGTTAGCGGTTCTTGGACGGAGGTATGTGCGGAAGGCATGTGCGTAGCAATACACAGCAACGACAAATGCCTGGACTTGTTGCCATCTTTCATGCCTTGTATTGCGAGGAAATACCTCCGTCATA